>NZ_LMCK01000090.1:259077-368375 GCF_001623165.1 Pseudovibrio sp. WM33 | reverse complement strand
ATGGACAACATCGCCTCTTATCCTGAAAGACACGATAGCCGGTTTCCCGAAAAGACAACGGCTTTGCTCGGATAAGTTTCCGCATCCAAACAGGTCCATTGCCTCTGACATCTACCGCTCTGACCAGCAAATGCCACTGCGTGATGCCCTTCAGGCTTGGGTCCTTCCTCTCAGACCATGCAGTCACGCCTGAAAATCGGTTCCACCGAACCTTTGCAAGATGCGTTACCCCTCACAAAAGCCCCACCCAGCCCACGACACACCGACGGACGGTCCGCCAGCAGCCCGTCACGTGGGCATAGAATTAGTATGAGGGCATATTTGCGCGAGGGGGATAAGTTTTTGGAAAATGCCCTTTATAAATCACCCAACATTTCCAGGACAAAATTTAAACTCCCACAAATCCGGGGCGAGTTCATAGATGGCAATGCCGCTCAGACAGACCAACACTGGACCGCAATTCTGAAAGCAAGCAATCAAGGCCCTCAACGACAGAAATGCCCAGACATCGGATTTCCTCCGTTGGCTTCAATAAATCTGGCACCATGACCGTGACCATGCCTGCGGCGGTAGCCGCACGGATACCGGTATGGGAATCCTCCAAAGCAAGGCATTGTGAAGGTCGGCCGCCCACTGCAGCAGCAGCCTTTAAGAAAGTCTCAGGATGCGGCTTGCCGAATTCGACATCCGTTCGGGTTACGACAGCATCAATTCGATCAATGATCCCCGCTTTGTCCAGATGATCTAGAGCCAGCGCTCGAGGGGTGGAGGTGGCTACGGCTCTCGGAATGTTAAACTCCTTCAACCAATCAAGTATTTCGCTTGCACCCGGGCGCAATGGAATATTCTTCGCGCACAAGACGCGAAACCGATCCCGACATTTTTCATGGTATTTATCGATCGCAAATTCATCACCAAAGTGCGCCTTCAGCTTCGCGTCCCCTATTTCTTTGGGAGAGCCGATCAAGCTGAGATGAAGAATATCATGCATGTTATGACCAAGGTCCTCGCATGCACCGAAGATGGCCGACCGATAAAGCCTTTCAGTCTCTAACAGCAAGCCATCCATATCAAATATTACAGCGTCCAACGGTACAGGAAACATCCACGGCTCCTTCGTCGTGTAGGCATTATGGGTTAGAACTTCATTTCACAGTGGAGCGGTAATCTACCTCGTGCAACTACCAACGGAAGCCGCCGCAGAATGTTCGAGAATTCACAGGCATGGAAGATTCCCTTGTTACATCAGCGGTTATGGCGGAAATGCGGTCCGAGCGACACACCGAGTCTTTGAACTCTCGAACATGTCTCAGGCCATTTTGATTCCGTCTTTCTCCATGTCTTCCAGAGCCTTGAACGTCACGAAGGCACACTTTGGCGCAGCGGACTACAGCCAGCGTAATTACTACAATCGATGAGAGAGCATTCGATGCTTGTCAGGGCGTTGTGTTTAAACGAAAAAAAAGGTCTCCAAACAGGAAGACCTGAGTGTAGCGCACCTCAACTGTTGGATGAAAATAAAGTGTCACTCTGAGGACTGGTGCGTTTTTGAACACTTCCTCCGGCAAACATTACCCTGCTCGTGTCAGTTTGCACGATTAGCGGCAAAAGCCCCCCTTCTTTTTTTGAGTGATACTTAATTTTCATCTCACATCTGGAGCTTCTGTATAGAACTCAGAACCTTTAATTAGAAGATTCAAAAAGTAGCCTGATTTCTATAACAACTCACGACGCAATCTCTAATTTTCACTGTTTGATCGCTTCTCCCTTAGGAGTTGAAAGCTGCTTAGGCAGCTTTCACGTTCTCAAGGAAACTGGCAACTTCAGCCCGCAAGTTCTCGGAGAGATGACCCAATTTTCCAGCAGCCTGATGCAGATCATTCGAAGCATCTTTTGTTCCCTGAAACTCACTGTCCAGATCCAGCATGTCTGTCGCGACCTGTGACACATTCAAGTGCGCGCTATTCAGATCTCGGGAAATATTTTCAGTTGCCTGCTTCTGATCACCAACAGCTTCATTAATGCCAGTCGACAAGGAGTTGATCTGTTCAATCGTCTCACCGATTGAACGGATTGCTATCACAGCTTGCTCAGCAACCTTCTGCACCGACTCAACCTGCGTAGAAATCTCCTCAGTCGCTTTGGAGGTTTGACCAGCAAGGTTTTTCACCTCACTTGCGACCACAGCAAAGCCACGCCCAGCTTCCCCAGCACGCGCCGCTTCAATTGTCGCATTCAGCGCCAATAGGTTGGTCTGGTCAGCAATTTGATCAATCAGCTCGATCACCTCACCAATCGCCTTCCCACTTTCCGCCAAACGCCCAACAATCTCATTGGTCTTATGCGCATGCACTGCTGCATCCTGCGCAAAGCGGGCAGCCTGTGTAGTGTTATCGCCAATCATCCCCGAAGAACGCGACACACCTTCTGCCGCTTCAGCCAATGCTTTCACGGAGGTTTGCGTGGTTTGCGCCACATCACTGGAAGATGTCATGGCACTGTGGGCACCTTGCACACTTGCATCCAGCTCTCTGGAGCGTGTCTCCACGGCCTGACTGATCTCCAGCAAATCATGCACCACATGACCAACTGAAGCCTCAAACTCCTGTGCAACGCTGGCTAAGGCATGCTTGCGTGCATCTGCAAGTTCCAGCTCCTGCTGTATCTTGGCTTTTGCATCAGCTTCAGCTTTATCTTTCAGCACAACACGGAACTGGGCAATAGAACGAGCAATTGCACCAATCTCATCCCCCCGCTCTATGCACTTGATCTCAGTATCCAACGCGCCTTTAGCCAGCGCGTCCAGACCACGTTGCAACGCAGCCATGTTGTTTCTCATGCCCCTTGCAATGACAACAGCCACAACAAAGAACAGAGCCCCTACAGGTGCACAGACCATCACAATGTACATAAGATTGTCGACAAGCAGCGTCTCCAGCGCGCTTTGACCATGATCAGACATAAGCTGCGACCTTAAAGCCTCATCTCCCAGAGCAGACGTCAACACATCGTATATTGTAACAAAGGAAAATAGCGTACCGAGTGACATGATTGACATGGCCAGAAATACGACCAAGACAAACTTGCCCACCATCGATAGCTTAAAAACATGCGGTTGGGTAACCATCAATAGCCCCACTTCACCCATAAGTTTAATGTGAGTAATGTTACCCATGTATGTAAACAGAACACTACCATGAGGCTATGAATTGCATACATTTTCGAAAAAACAGCGATAAAATTTAATTTTCTGCAGACATTTCTGAATCTCAGCCAATATTCAAGGCATAACTGGCAAAGAATACTTCAAATATTAAAATCCGGTCCAACGCGTGTCGTCAGCACGACCAGAAACCTCTGGCAATGCTTCTCCAGAGACAGTCAGTTTGAACAGATCACTCCCCGCTGCAGCTTTCCCGCCTTTATCGTCAGGTCCGATAAGCTTGGTTTCGGGAGAAGTTAAGCGTCCAGTCAGAACAATAAAGTTCGGATCATCTTTCACACCTTCAAAAATGAAGGCCGTCGCACTACCAAATATGCGCGCGATTTCTCGCTCCACAAAGTAAGCAACTTTCCGGTATCCAGCCCAGGTAAAGTAGACCCCGTCCGTCGCCCTCAATCGGCGGCGCTTACCGGTAATATCTGGTCCATGAGGCGTATACTCTCCCTCCTCACTTTGGAAGGCAGCCCAAATATCAACGAAGATACCTCCAGCTGGTTCAACTTGCTCTTTGAACAAATCATTGAGATAGCTGAAGTTAGCACTCGTCAGATACTCTTCAGCCGGAGCAAGCCCCACCCAAATCAGAGGCAATTGCTCATTCCGGACGGCTGCAACCAAGGACGCTGTCCTGAAGCGGTATTCTTTCTTCCACTCTTCCCCTTGAAACTGCAGTTCTTCAGCGTAGTTGGCAAGCTGCCCATCAATAACGCCTTGTCCAACAACCTTGATATTCCGGTTATCGCGCGCGCCCAGAGAAACCACCACAAGACCTACGTCTTCACTCTTCAACACAGCTGTCACATCTTCCGGCCAGTCCGGCTTTTTATCTGCAACAAGGCCAGTTCGGGGATAGACAAGCTTCTTGACCTTAATCGAAGGCGTTTCAGCATACACGGCCTTCAAACCATCAGCTAATCCCATCGCCAGATTATCGCCAATGACCAGAAGGACCTTAGCGTCCTTACTCTTTTCTTTTTCAACGATCTTGGGAGTATTCACTGCGGCAACGCCAGCACTACGTTTTTTGCGCGTTGTGCTTCTGCGTCGCTTCTTCCTGGTAGGATTCGCCTGCTCAATTCTTTTATTCCCCCCACCAAACAACCAGCCAAAGAATGACTTGTTGCCTTTTTTAGGGGCGCCTGTGCTGTTGGTTCGCACCTGAGCTGCAACCTCAACGGGAATAACAGAAACACTGACAAAGCAAAGGCTTATCAGTGCCACAAACGCAAAGGACAAAAAGGATCGTTGCATAATCGCGAGTCTCCAACAGGAACCAACCACCAGCATTGGTTTCCTGCCATTAGGAAACCCGATTATGTTCTACCTTGCAACCTATTAAGAAGCTTTATTGAATCGTGACCATCTGGAACCAGTCCCGATGCTTTTTGATAAGCCTGAATAGCCTGACGAGTTCTTTGGCCAATCTTTCCATCTACAGCTCCAGGTTTATACCCCTTATCGGAAAGCCCCTTCTGCAACGCTTTTTTCTCGCTAAATGTCAAAGGGCGATCGCCGCGCGGCCATTCCACAGCAAAACCAGAAAGCCCGAGTAAACGATCAGAAAGGTGCCCAACCCCAAGCGCATAAGCACTAGAGTTGTTGTAGCGTTTGATCACGTAGAAGTTTTTGAGCAACAGGAACGCAGGGCCATTAGCTCCCGCAGGTGTATAAAGCCGCGCCATGTCAGCTCCACGTGGGAACTTCGAGCCATTTGCTCGCTTCACACCAAGTTTGCCCCAATTAGCAACAGATTGCTGCTTACGTTGGTTGCTCAAGCGGTAATTAAAGTTTTTCGGCAGAGTAACTTCATAGCCCCAGGTCTGCCCGGACTGCCAACCCATCTTATTGAGATAGGCTGCCGTTGAAGCCAATGCATCAGGAATGCTATTCCAGATATCCCTTTTACCATCGCCTGTAATATCGACCGCATAAGCTTGGTAAGTTGTTGGAATGAATTGGGTATGTCCCATGGCACCCGCCCAGGACCCCCGCATCTGCGCAGGCGAAACATCACCATTTTGAAGGATCTTAAGAGCAGCAATAAGCTGTTTGCGCGCATACTTTCCGCGACGACCACCATTATAGGCCAGTGTAGCTAGAGCACGGGGCGTTGAACGAACAATCGATGTATTGTCGAGAATACGCCCATACGAACTTTCCATTCCCCAAATCGCCAGCACAACATGGCGGTTCACGCCATATTTAGCCTCAATCCTATCAAGCCAGCCAGACCATTCATCCACCATACGGCGTCCATGAAGCACGCGGTCTTCTGAGACTGCACTATCCAGATACTGCCAGATAGCACGCGTAAACTCAGGCTGGTTCTCTGCACTCTTCTTAATTCGCGGATCAGGTGTCATCCCCTTGAAGACACGGTCGTATAGTTGAGCATTAACGCCTTGAGCTACAGCCGTCCGCTTATAGCTTGCAATCCATTTTTGAAAATCACCCCCCTGAGCAAAGGCGTAGGAGTTACTGAAAAATAGAAACCCAGCGCACAAGACAGCTGGCAAAGAAGAAAATCGCATACTGCTTTCTCCGGTCACCCGAATGGGAGTTTGTTAGGCGCACTTTGCGCAGTCTTTTTGCTTAGCCCTCGGAGGCATTACTGCCATGACTGTCAACCATGGTAAAAAAAAGGCCGTTTTTAATCAAAACCCCTTTTTAAGCTTGTCAATTCTTACTAGATGCGTCTTTGAAAAATTAACGCACTCTGAAACACTTCAAGAATTCAGCGTCTTATCCGAAGGCCAGCTTCAATGAGGCTGCTCGTGTAGTTGCTATTTGGCGAGGAGCTCTCAAACGCACGGAACGTATAGCGAGAAAGCAGAGCTGCATCCTTGGAGAAAGCCCACACCAAGCCGAAGGATCCAGTTCCCTCCTGCTCAACAATATCTACCCCTTGATACGTCCTGTAAGTGTAGCCAAATTGGACATCACCAACCAGATCCTGAGTAAACTGATGCGCATACCGAACATCACCCGCATAAAGAATTGAACCAGAAGCTCCACTGATATTCGTACCGCTAAAGCTGGTTGCTCCACTAACAGTCACGGTATCCAGGCGTGTAGGAGACCAAACAAAAGCTCCATCAAAAATCAGCCCCTGCAAAGCGTCAAGGCGATTGTCATCCAGATACTCAGCCCGATAACCAACCCCAAACTGCCCCCGAAGCTTAGGCCCACGATCAACACGAACACCAGATCTTACAAAGTAGCCGCGCGATGTTCTGTCGAAGCAGGATGGATCACCACTACAATCTTGATCGTATTTTCGGACTAGAAATCCACCTTCCAAGTAAGGTTCAAATGCAGCTCCATTATCAAATGATGTACGCAGAGTGACATCAAACACAGTATTATCGCGAGGCTGCGAACTGCTCATTTGCCCGCCGTAAACCGTACGGTCTACACCAATGCCGCCACGCAGCTGAACCAATGAAACTTGCCTACTGAGTGAGAATCTGCCACCAATTTCCTGCACAGAATTGGTACGCCCGGTCGACGCCTCATTCTCAGCAGAGGACCGCTCCTCTCTCGAAAATGAGTAAACACCATCAATATTGGCAGTTGTCAGGTCACTCAGATCAAGACGCACATTCCCACGACCGGTGACAACAGGCTGGTTATTGTCAGGTTCACTAAAGAAAGCGCGAAGGCTACCTCGAAGCTCCAACCCGAGTCCGTGCCGCTCCCAATTAGAAACCACACCAACTGCCGCATCAACTTCATAAAACCCATCTGGTGTACCGCCATTTGCTTGCTCAGCATTGTCGGTCCAACCAAGCCCGGCATCAAACGATGGTGTCAGTCGCAATGATCCCAGTTGAATGCCAACAGGTCGATCCTGAATAGTCTCACCATCAAAGATACCTTCATCAGCATTCCCGCCTCCACCAAGCGGTCGTGAAAGACGCGAGGCAGCTGCGACTCTCTCCGAAAACTTGGCCGCCCTACTACTGCGACTAGCACCAGTGAGTTGCTGGCTAACAGTAGAAACGGGAGGCTGAGTTGCGGTGCGTGGTCGCCCTTCTTCAATCAATTGTTCAAAGGGCGCTGCATCCGTTTCTGAGGGATTTTCAAAATCCGCACTCGGATCATTCTCAAAAGCGAGGCTATCCCTGAACTCCAGATCACTGGTTTGCGCAACAGCATAGCACCACGGAAATGCGCCCAGCATCAAAACACAGGCCAAAATTGACCTGCTTTGAATGCTCTTCAAAACGTCTGGGCGCAACCACATAAAATATTCCAGCAATCCACCTTCAAATGAAGGAAATTCAACAAGCCCCACACTCGCCGAACATGGTTAACGTTTCCTTGCAAAGAGACTCTCTACCTCTGATTGTTTTATCCATTCAGATTTGGTAGAGGGGAAACCAAGTCTTGCCCCAGAGTGTTCACAATGCACTCTTATTTAGTGCAGGAATCTTGCTGCAAAAGCGTCATTGTGCTCCTGAGAGCAAAGCTAAGAAGTAGTGCCAAATGCATATGCCATCATTTCTAACGCATGAAGACCGTCCTCTGCGCCCGGCTGATGAGTGGATACACTCCGCTGCAAAGACGATTGAAACTGAGATTGCTGCGCTCAACGCGTTACAGGCAAGTCTTTCCAACGGTTTGGCAGAACCTTTCACGAAAGCGGTAGAGACAATCGCTCATTCAAAAGGCCGCGTAATCGTCTCTGGTATTGGCAAGAGCGGGATCATTGGTACCAAACTGGCTGCAACGTTAGCGTCCACGGGAACACCCGCTTTCTTCGTACATGCAAGTGAAGCAAGCCACGGTGATCTTGGCATGATCACCGAAGATGATGTGGTCATTGCCTTGTCTTGGTCTGGCGAAACCCAGGAACTTGCAAGTCTGCTCGGCTTCACACGCCGCTTTAAGGTTCCGTTGATTGCTCTCACCCGCAACGCAGCTAGCGCACTCGGTCAAGCCTCTGATATCTGCCTGACATTGCCTAAAGTACCAGAAGCCTGTCCTCATGGATTAGCTCCAACATCCAGCACCTTGATTCAGCTGGCACTAGGCGATGCGCTTGCAATTGCATTGTTGGAAGCAAAAGGTTTTACAGCTCAAGACTTTAAGGTCTACCATCCTGGTGGCAAACTAGGTGCAAGCCTGATGCATGTAAAAGATGTCATGCACACGGGTGACCATTTACCGGTCGCTCAAAATGGTATGCTCATGAAAGAGGCTCTCGTCTTGATGACCCAAAAAGGGTTTGGCGTTCTTGGCATCACCAATAATGACGGAGTACTCATTGGCATCATCACGGATGGTGACTTACGCCGCCATATCAGCCCGGACTTTCTGGATAAGAAGGTCGAGGATGTCATGACGCACAACCCAAAAACGATCGAAGAAACACTCTTGGCGCCATCCGCGTTGGAAATAATGAATTCTCTCAAGATCAGCTCACTCTTCATTGTCAGTAATGGCAAGCCGGTTGGCATCATACGCACACTCGATCTTCTGAAAATCGGCGCGGCCTGATTCGTTCTTAGAACAAACTCTTCAATGCCCGAGAGGTCCTCATCCTCGGGCATTTTGTTTCTCAAGGCCATCGTTGGTTCACATCTTCCAACAGCCCCACCCTATTTTTCCCATTTATTAGGATTTGGTTAGCCTTAATACCCCAAATTAACACTAGTTAAATTGCCTCATCAAAGGCGCACATTCGGGTAAGCTAAATGGATCTAGCCACGATAATCGGCGTTATCGCTGCTTGCGTAACTGTGCTGATAGCTATCTTTCTGGGTGGAAGCTTCAGTCAGTTCGTTGACCTTCCTTCCATCTTGATCGTGGTTGGTGGCGGTCTCGCAGCCACACTCGTGAGATTCCCTCTAAATGGGTTGCTCAGTGCTTTTGGTATGGGAGCAAAACTCGCTTTCACCCATAAGAAGATCGAGCCTCGCGAGCTTGTCGAGAATATCGCTCATCTTGCAGAAACGGCTCGTAAGGAAGGCCCACTCGGTCTGGAGAATGTCGAGATTGAGGAACCGACCCTCGCCAAAGGTATGCAATATGTGGCTGATGGTTACGACTACAATCTCATTCGCGACTCCATGGAGAAAGAGCGAGACCTCTACCTGACCCGCTTGAATGAAGGCGCTCGCGTATACCGCGCGCTTGGCGACTCAGCTCCTGCCTTTGGCATGATCGGGACACTTGTCGGTCTGGTACAGATGCTAGCGACTATGGATGATCCATCCACAATCGGCCCCTCCATGGCAATTGCGCTTCTGACAACGCTGTACGGCTCACTCATCGCAAACGTTGTGTGCATCCCGGTTGCCGATAAACTGGACTCCAAATTTGAGCAGGAAGAGCTAAATCAAACCCTCGTCATCGACGGCGTTTTGCAGATTCGTGAAAGCAAAAGCCCATCGCTGATCCGCGAAATGTTGCTCGCTTACATCCCAGAAAAAGGCCGCAGCGATATGATCGAAGCGGCAGCTTAGTCCTTCGGGCAAGGGAGAAACACAATGGCAGGCAGAAAAAAATCAGCTCCCGCAGGCGCACCCGCATGGATGCTTACGTTTGCTGACTTGATGTCTCTTCTTGTGTGCTTCTTTGTTTTGATTATCTCGTTTTCCGTACAGGACAAGCAGAAACTTCAAGTCGTTGCAGGTTCTATCAAAGACGCATTCGGCATCAAACAGGTGACCAAACGCGCAGGCGTTCTTGAAATCGAAGGCGTGCCACTACGCGACTTTATGAAAGACATCACCTACGAGAAGCAGATTACAGACGCTGATTTTGCGACTGAAAGCCATCCGGAAAAACGGAAACAAGGCCCGGAAGCAAACACTCACACCACCAAAAAGGCAGACATCGAGAAGCCGAGACAGTTTGCAACTGCAGTTGTTTCGCTCCGGCAGGCTTTTCAGGAAATGCCTGAGATCACAGAGATCTCCAACAACATCATTCTTGAAGAAACCGATGAAGGCCTTAACATCCTGATCGTGGATCAGGAAGGCCGTTCAATGTATCCGGAAGGGTCAAAGTACCCTTATGAGATAACAAGGCAGCTACTCGCTAAAATGGCGCCTGTTCTGGCAAAAATGCCAAACCGTGTCCGCATTACCGGACACACGACGACAGGACAGCTCATCACCGCTCCAAGTGAAACTGGCTGGGAGCTCTCAGCAGATCGCGCAAACACAGCGCGGCAGATCCTATCCGAATATGGCCTGCCTTCTAACAACATTCACTCTGTAGTGGGAAAAGCTGATTCTGAGCCTCTCTTCCCGAATGACCCATATCTTGCAGCAAATCGCCGTATCTCAATTCTACTGATGGCAGAAGAACCGCCGCTGCCACCAGATTTCAATCCATATCAATAGGCCTTAGGCCTCTTCGCCTTCTGAAGCTGCTTTCACGATGAGCGTTGTGCCTTCTTGGCCAACGACTTTCACATGGGCTCCTGCTGGCAAATCAGGGCCATTTACACGCCATATAGAGTCACCAATCTCAAGCGTGCCTTTGCCATGAGCGAGTGCCTGCTTCAACACAAACACATGTCCTTGATATCGGCTCCCTCTTTTATTGAGATGCGGATCACTTTCTTTGTCATCATCTTTAACAGTCAAACGACGACCAATAAGGAGGAAGCTGACGGACAAGACACCCCACAGCACAAGCTGCCAGCGCCAGTCCATATCAAAATATGCAACCAGAGCGCCAACAACGAGAGCCGCTACCCCAAACCAGATCAGGAATGAGCCAGGAACAGCTAACTCAAGCCCAATAAGAACAAGCCCGGAGGCAAACCAAACCCAAGGTTCGATACTGTTTTGGAACAGCTCAATCAGCATATCGATCAGCCCTCTGAACTACCGGTGTTTGGAATACGGCTGGAACGACGGTGTTCGTTGTCCCTCAGTACTTCTTTGCTTATTTCAGCAATACCAGCAAGGCTTCCGATCATCCCAGTTGCTTCCATAGGCAGGATGAGAGTTTTCTGGTTTGGAGACTTCGCAAGTTCACCGAACGCTTCAACGTATTTGTTAGCAACAAAGTAGTTGATCGCGCCCATGTCACCTTTGGCAATTGCCTCAGAAACCATCATGGTAGCCTTAGCTTCAGCTTGTGCCAGACGCTCACGTGCTTCAGCATCGCGCATAGCAGCTTGCTGGCGGCCTTCCGCTTCCAGAATGAGTGACTGCTTCACACCCTCTGCCTTAGCAATCTCGGCCTGCCGGGCACCCTCAGCTTCCAGAATCGAAGCACGCTTCTCACGCTCAGCTTTCATCTGACGCCCCATCGCATTAACCAGATCGTTCGGAGGGTTGATGTCCTTGATCTCAATACGAGTGATCTTCACGCCCCATGGCTCACAAGCCGCATCAACGACACGCAACAAACGAGCATTGATTTCATCACGATTAGAGAGCAGCTCGTCCAGATCCATGGACCCCATGACACTACGAATGTTGGTCATGGTCAGATTCAGAATCGCATTCTGCAAGCCCAGAACTTCATAAGCTGCCTGAGAAGCGCTCAACACCTGATAGAAAGTCACACCATCGGCAGTAATCGTTGCATTGTCTTTGGTGATCACTTCCTGTGCTGGAACATCAAGCACTTGCTCCATCATATTCAATTTATGACCAATCTGGTCAATAAACGGGATGATGATGTTCAGACCCGGATGCAGTGTCTTCCGGTATTTTCCAAAGCGTTCAACTGTGTAGTTGTAGCCTTGAGGAACCATCTTCGCGCCAGCAAATACAACAAAAATGATCACAGCCACTAAAATGAGGACAGTAATCGAACTACCTGTCAAAATATCCATATCTATTAATCCTTTGGAGGAATTTGCCTTAACTATCGTAGCTTTGTCCCATTAAAACCAGAGAAAACTGCACGAATAAATGCCAAAGAGCACCGCTTCCTAAAAGAAACGAGTGCTCTTCTTTACATAGTAAATTAAAACTTAACTTCTAGATCCAACCCTGAAGCTCACGGCGAACCACATTCTCCAGCACAGCCATACCTTCAGGAGCATCATTGAGGCATGGAATATGGGTAAACTGCTCCCCTCCATGTTCTTCAAAGATCTCTGCTGCTTCACCAGCGATTTCTTCCAGAGTTTCAAGGCAGTCAGCTACAAAGCCCGGATTCAAAACGGCAATCCGTTTCACACCATCTTTCGCCAGCTTCTCAACTGTCTTGTCCGTGTAAGGCTGTAACCATTCTTCTGGACCAAAGCGAGATTGGAAGGTGATCTGAAGCTTCGTCTCATCCCACCCAAGCTTCTCACGCAACAAGCGAGTCGTTTTCTGACAATGGCAGTGGTACGGATCGCCCTTATCAAAGTAGCTCTGCGGAATGCCGTGGAAAGACGCGAGAACCATCTCTGGTTCTTCATCCAGCTCACTGAGCTTGTTCTTGATCGAAGCAGCAAGCGAGTCAATGTAAGTATCGTCATCATGATAAGGCGGCACAATACGAATGGTCGGCTGCCAGCGCATCTTCAAAAGTGAACGAAAGACTTCATCGTTTACGGTCGCCGTCGTCGAAGCTGAGTATTGCGGATACAACGGGAAGACGAGAATACGGTCGCAACCCTTTTCCCTCAGCGCATCAAGACGGCTTGCAATGGATGGATTGCCATAACGCATAGCCCAATCGACAACAACATTGTCACCCAGACCCGAAAGCATCTCAGAAAGCTTGTCAGATTGGCTCCGTGTAATGGTGCGTAACGGACTTTCATCCAGCTCGTTGTTCCAGATCTCTTTGTAGGCCTCACCGGACTTTTGCGGGCGCTTGCTCAAGACAATTCCATGCAAAATGGGCAACCAGAGAAAACGCGACCACTCAATGACGCGGCGATCTGAGAGAAACTCTGCCAGATAACGACGCATGGACCAGTAATCTGTCCCGTCTGGTGTCCCAAGATTTACAAGAAGCACACCCACTTTCCCAAAGGAGACCGGAGGGTGGTTTTCTTGCTTTGTTGCGTTACCGCTTGTGCTCTGGTTCATGAGACCCCTATGCGCATCAGATCCAATCCAATTGCTAAATAGAGTTTCCCAATGCCCGCGCCAAGGTCAAACCCTGTGATTTTCTGATTATTACCGTGAAACTACCCAAAATAGAAAAATGCCAGCCCACAAACGCAAACTGGCATTCTCAAAATCGATCAAACCAAGAGCTGCTATGCAGTCACTTCACGTTCGTCAGAAATCACTTTGCCATCGTTTGGCAAGGTATTGGGGGCAACCAGCTCCACATCACCATTGAGGCCAGTGTGCTCTCTCAGAGATTTCTTCAAAGCCGCAATGAAATCATCACTTGCAGCTTCAGTCTCGACCTTCAGGATCATATGGTCCTGCTCACCCTGGCGCACGACTGAGAGACGCGCACGCCCGGCCTCATCACCAGCGTTTTTGCGCAGACGCTCAATCTGTGCCGGGTCAACAAACATGCCCTTCACTTTGGTACGTTGGTCTGCACGTCCCATCCACCCTTTCAGGCGCATATTCGTACGACCGCACGGCGAAATGCCCGGTAGCACTGCAGACAAATCTCCCGTTGCAAAACGAATAAGCGGATAGGTTGGCGAGAATGTCGTCACTACCAACTCACCAACTTCACCCGGAGCAACAGGCTCTCCCGTTCCAGGGCGAACGATTTCAATAATGAAATCTTCGTTGGCGATCAGACCTTCCATGGCTTCACTTTCATAAGCCACGATACCTAGATCAGCCGTTGCATAGGCTTGCAGAACTTTCACGCCGCGACTTGCGTATTCCTCACGCAAGCTCGGATAAAGCGCACCACCGGAAACAAGACCATGCTTAATGGAGCTTACATCCGCCCCCAACTCGACAGCACGGTCCAGAATAACCTTCAGATAGTCCGGAGTACCGGCATAAGCCGTCGGGCGCAGGCTCGAGATCGCAGAAACCTGCATGTCCGTATTACCGATACCAGCAGGAAACACCACACAGCCATATGCACGTGCGCCCTGATCCAGAATGAACCCACCCGGTGTCATGTGATAGGACAGCGCATTGTGAACGATATCGCCCGGACGAATTCCAGTCGCATGGAACGCACGCGCTGATTTCCATGGATCAGCTTCGGATCCCTGCGGTTCCCAGATTGGTCCCGGAGACATAAAGATGCGTTTGTATGTAGAAAAGTCACCAGCAGCGAACCCACCAAGTGGGGGCTCTTCAGCTTGAGCCGCAAGAAGGTCCGACTTTCGGAGAACAGGGAGCTTAGCCAAAGCTTCACGGCTCGTGACTTCAGCTGGGTCAACATCTGCCAGATGCTTTGCCCAACCAGACGCCTCGTTCTTTGCCATGGCGATCTGCCCCGGCAGCCGAGCCATCAAATCAGCTTCTCGTTCCTCTGGGGACCGGATCTCCAACTCATCAAAATATTGGTTTCCCATAGAAGCCCTCCCATGGCCTCAAACATCTTCCCAGCAGGAGACGAAAGCCTCCCGCAAATTTATTGGACAGGTACTCTAGTTAAATCCGACAGGATCAACGCGGCCCTGACAATCAGATTTCACTGGCTTCGCGGCCAACAGTAACTCACTCATCGGGGTATCTGGCTCAACCCTGCCCTTCAGATTGATAAAAAGCTCGGTAATTAAACCACCTTTGCAACGCACCTGAACGCGGTTCCCTGCACCAGCGCCAAAGGTTTCATCAAACGCCGCACGAACCTGCGCTGTGGTCAGAACCTCACCGATGTTGGCAGCAAACAGATCACGGACAGCTGAACCGTTCAATTGCTCCATAAGATCAAGAGATTCCGCGTAATACTCTTCTGCACTATCGCTGTAACAAGTGCCGTGTTTGACCCATTCATAACGATCCAGATAGGACTGCGCCCCTGGCATGACCCTGTTCAGTTCTGCTCTCGTCTGATCGCTTAAGCGGATTGAGTTCAACCGATGACGATTTTCACGGTCCGTCAGGTTTTTCTGCGCTTCAGTAACCCCACACCAGAAATTCCCCCTCGGCTGTGGCCACAGCCCGTGAAGAGCAAAATGGTCCGCATCATAGCGCTCACCGGTCTGGTTGATACATTCCGGCAGATTTTGGTGTGTCTGACAAAAAGCAGGCTGCCAGCTCGCAGCAAGCAGGAACTCAGCGTCTGCCGAAGGCCCTTTGACAGCAGGGCGAACCACATTTGATCCGGCAGAACCTCCAGAACCATTGCCAGTATTCAGCCCGCTACCATCAGCTTCAACCAGATGCAGACCACAGGAAACATCCACCCAACGCTCAGCTGGATTTACGCCATTCATGCGAATGAAGTAATGAGATGCTTGCGACTTGTTCTTCCCAAGCAGTTCATAGGCACGCATCCGTTCCACATGAACGTTTCCAGGATTTGTCTGCTTACGAATAGATTGAAATGCTGGACAGGCTTCCTCTGCAAGAAAGAAACCGTCCAATTTCACTTGAGAAGCAGCAGGCAAAACAGAGGCCACGCTCAAAAGCGCAGCCCCGACAATCACTTTAGAAAGAAAATGCATGTGGTCCTCCAAAATACCTTTTGCAGCAATAAGCAGCATGCAGATTATTCAAAACCAGATACATTGACTTCCTGTGACAGTTCACCCCCACTATTTTAGGGGCAAGTTCTCAATTAGTGTAGATTACGCCAACCACCGTTTGCGGCGTTTGTAGTGTTTGCCATCACGGAAGGATTTACGCCCCTCTCCGCCAACACCTAGATAGAACTCTTTCACGTCTTCGTTTTCGCGCAAAGAATCAGCATCACCATCCAGCACGATACGGCCAGCTTCCATGATGTACCCATAGGTCGCGTACTTAAGCGCAACGTTGGTATTCTGCTCAGCAAGAAGGAAGGACACACCTTCATTCTTGTTCAGCTTCTTCACGATCTCAAAGATTTCTTCCTGCAACTGTGGAGCAAGGCCCATGCTTGGCTCATCCAGCAAAATCATGTCTGGGCGGCTCATCAAGGCACGACCCACTGCACACATCTGCTGCTCACCACCAGAGGTGTAACCTGCTTGGGAGCCCCGACGCTCACGCAAACGCGGGAAGTAGTCATACACCATTTCCAGATCACGCTTGATCTCGGCATTACCATCTTTACGGGTGTAAGCACCCGTCATCAAGTTGTCTTCAATGGAAAGGTGACCAAAACAGCGACGGCCTTCCATGACCTGAATGCATCCACGCTGAACCAGTTCGTTCGGAGAAAGCGCCTGAACTTGCTTTCCTTGAAAAACAATATTGCCCTTCGTCACTTCTCCACGTTCTGCTTGCAGCAGGTTGGAGATCGCTTTCAGGGTCGTTGTCTTACCGGCACCGTTCGCACCCAGCAGAGCAACAATACCACCCTTAGGCACGGTCAAAGAAACACCTTTGAGAACCAGAACCACGTGGTCGTAAATGACTTCGATGTTGTTGATAGACAAAATGTCTTCCGCAACCTGCAGGTTAGCGGCTGGTGCCTTAGATTTTGATGTCTGTTCTGCAATTGCGTTCATGAGATCAGCCTTAACCTGCGAACATTCCGATTGTTTGAATTCGATAGATTGGCCGGGCACCACCGCGCCCGACCAAAACAACAAGGCTTAGTTACAAGCGAGGTCGCCACGACCAGGCCAAGGAGCATTGTTTTTCGCGTAGTCAGCAGCTTTTTCCAGCTCAAGCGGCTTGATCAGTTCACGGTTTGGAGTCAGCAGGTCACTTGCCTGTACAAACTCTTCGCCGTTCCACTCAAGCATCCATGCACCAGAGTGACCTGTATGGTTGTCACAAGCCATCTTCAGTGGAGGTGTCATGCCCTTCATACCCATCTCTTCAAGGCGAGCTGCAGTGATGTCCAGATTTTCAAGGCCCCAGCGCAGCTGTTCAGCATTGATGTTCTTCTCACCAAAATGATCTTGAGCAGTTTTCGCTGCTTCAGCCAGGATCATGGAGATGATAACACCACGCTGATAGAAGACAGTATCCATGTCAGCTTCAGATTTGATCTCTGAGTTGCCTTTGGAAACTATATGCTTACGGATGTCTTCAAGAACTGGATAGTTACCTGGAACGTTAAAGCTGACAGACTTGTAGCCCTTTGCTTTTGCGCCAACGTTCTGCAAGTCAGCATCAGAGCCAGACCACCAGATGCCGATGAAGTTTTCCATTGGGTAGCGTGTCTTAACCGCTTCGGTGATCGCACCGGCGTTCATAGCACCCCAACCCCACATTACGACGTTGTCTGGACGCTCACGACGGATCTGCAACCACTGCGCAGACTGGTTCTGCATTTCTTTCAGACCAACAGGGATCGGAACCAGCTTGAAGTCATGCATTTCAGCGAGTTTTTCCAGAAGCGGAATTGGCTCTTTACCGAATGGGTGGTCAAGATGCAGAAGAACGATCTTCTTACCCTTCAGCGAAGACATGTCACCACCAGCAATGTAGTCGAGGATCATGTATGCGCCATCCCAGTAGGACACTGGCGGGTTAAACGCCCACGCAAACGTATCACCGTCTGACATTGGCGAGAAACCGTAGCCAGGTGCCAGAATAGGAATACGGTCCACGTTGGTGCGAGGCATAACCTGCAGAGTGATACCGGTTGACCATGGCTGCGTTACGAGAGCTGCTCCCTTAGTCTTCTCGTAGCACTCAACGCCTTTGTTGGTGTTGTAACCGGTTTCACACTCGATGTAATCGATTGGCACGCCGCCAATACCACCATCACGCTCGTTCAGCATGAGCATGTAGTCACGCTGGCCGTTCATGATTGGCGTACCAGTACCCGCAAATGGGCCAGTACGGTATGTCAGGTTTGGAAAGTTAAGACCGTCTGCTGCCATTGCAGCTGTGCTCATGGCAACTGCTAGGGCACCTGCTGCAACAGCCTTACCTAAATTCGTAAAGTGTTTCATATTTTCCTCCGCGTTTGCGGCTCCCGCCGCGGACCATTTCCTCTATTCCCCAGCTGCTCCCGCAGTTCTTTATTAGTGAGGGAATGGCCAAATGATGAGCTTTTCACGAATAAGCGCCCAGAACCGCGCAAGACCGTGAGGCTCGACAATCAAGAACATGATAATGAGAGAACCAACCACCATAACGTTGACATGTTCCATGGTGGCAGAACCGATACTCAGGCCAAGCATTTCTGGCAGAAGGTTCAGCACAACTGGCAGAGCTACAATCAGGATCGCTCCGAGGAAGTTCCCCATCACACTGCCAAGGCCACCAATGATCGCGATAAAGACGATCTGGAAACTCATTGGAATGTCAAAGAGGTTTGGCTCAGCAGCACCTTTCCAGAAGAACACCATCAGCGCGCCGGCAATACCCACGATATAGGAGCTGACAGCAAAGGCAGACAGCTTTGCACGCATCAGGTTGATGCCCACCAGCTCCGCAGCAATATCCATGTCACGAACAGCCTTCCACGTACGGCCATACCGGCCACGTGTCAGGTTGATCATCGCAAAGGTCACAACGGATACGATGCCAAGAACAAAGTAGTACTGAACCATAGGCAACGCATTCGGACCTGTCACAACAAGACCGAAGATGTCCATGGTCCGCACTTCAATCGCGCCGGATGCATTGTAGTTGTAAAGCCACGCCCACTTCTCAAAGAGCCACACCAGAAAGAACTGCGAAGCAAGCGTCGCAATCGCAAGGTAGAAACCTTTAATGCGCAGCGACGGCAAACCAAACGCAACCCCAACCGCAGCTGAGAAGAAGCCAGAAAGGAACAACGCAACAATGATGTTCATTTCCGGGAAGATCGTAGTGATCTTGTAGCAAGCATAAGCGCCAACGCCCATGAAGCCCGCAGTCCCCAGCGAAAGCTGCCCGGCATAACCAGTCAGAATGTTCAGGCCAAGCGAGGCCAGAGAATAAATCAGCACAGGCACAAGCAGAGCCTTGTAGGTGAACTCCGATGCGAACATCGGAAAGACCACATACATAGCGGCAAGGATCACAACCAGCAGGACCATATCCTGCTTGATTGGGAAGAGCGCCTGATCACTTTCATAGGTCGTTTTGAACTGACCAGAAGTTCTGTAAAACACGTCAGGCCTCCCTTACACGCGCTCGATGATTTTCTCACCGAACAGCCCTTGCGGACGGAACAGCAGAACAATCAAAGCAAAGATGAAGGCGAACCAGGTTTCGGTGTTGCCACCAAACAGAGGCTGACCCCAGTAGATTTCGAAGACTTTTTCAAGAAGGCCGATGGCAATGCCGCCGATAATCGCGCCTGATACAGATTCCAGACCACCAAGCATCAGCACTGGCAAGGCCTTGTACGCAATCACTTCCAAAGCGAAAGACACACCCGCACGAGCTCCCCAGACGACACCAGTGGCAAGAGCAATCACACCTGCAATAAACCAGACCAGAACCCAGATAGTGCTGAGGGAGATACCGACAGACAGCGCTGCAGTATGATCATCACCCAGTGCACGGATCGCACGACCCATCGCGGATTTGTTCAGGAACACCAGCAGGCTGATAACCAGCACGATCGCCATAACAACCGCGAACACGTCTTTCTCTTCCAGAAGCAGGAAGCCGCCGAACGGTTCAAATTCAATAGCACCGGTTGGAATACCAAGCGCTTCGGTGATCATCACCTTGTTCTCACCACCGAACACGAACTCACCAAAACCGATGAGGAACATGGTGATACCGATGGTTGCCATGAACAGAATAATGTCTGGCTGCCCGACAAGCGGACGAAGCACAACACGCTCAACGCTCATTGCCAACGCATACATGATACCAAGAGTAAGCGGCATCGCGATTGCAGCAGCAACAAACTCGTTGCCAACAAACGGAACCAGGAAGGTATGCAGGCCAACCAAAGACAGCGCAGCAAACACAACCATGATGCCTTGCGCAAAGTTGAAGATACGCGAGGACTTAAAGATGAGAACGAAACCAAGTGCAATCAGCGCGTAAAGAACACCAGAGACAAGACCTTCCCACAACACCTGCAGAAAGAAGTCCGGCATTCCGTACATCTGAACAAATGGATCAATTAGCACATTATAAAGTGTTTCCATGGGGTGCTCCCTAGTGTGACACGCCCAGATAGGCATCAATAACTTCTGGGTTGCTCTGTACTTCTTCTGGCACGCCATCTGCGATTTTGCGGCCATAGTCCAAAACAACGACACGGTCGGAAAGGTCCATCACAACACCCATGTCATGCTCAATCAGAGCAATCGTAGTGCCGAGCTGATCATTCACATCCAGAATGAAGCGGCTCATGTCCTCTTTCTCTTCCAGGTTCATCCCTGCCATCGGCTCATCGAGCAGCAGCAGTTCTGGCTCCATCGCCAAAGCACGAGCAAGCTCAACACGCTTCTGCAAGCCGTAAGGAAGCGTCCCCACGGGAGTACGACGGATATGCTGGATTTCGAGGAAATCAATGATCTCCTCGACCTTCTTACGGTGCTCGATTTCTTCCTGCTGAGCAGGGCCCCAATAGAGCATTTGCCAGAATATGTTCTGCTTCATGCGTGTTGCACGACCAGCCATGATGTTATCCAGCGTGGACATACCCTTAAACAAAGCAACGTTCTGGAAAGTTCGAGCGATACCCTGACTAACCGCAAGATGCGGTTTCATGGATTTTCGGCGTTCACCGTTGAAGGTGATCACACCTTCCTGAGGCTGATAGAAACCATTGATCACGTTGAGCATGGACGTCTTGCCAGCACCATTGGGACCAATGATCGCGCGAATTTCCCCCTTCTTGATGTTGAAGGAGATATTCGTAATTGCTTTGACGCCGCCAAAGGAGAGAGAAACGTTCTCAAGATCCAGCAGAACCTCGCGCTCCTCGGCCCTTTTTTTGACCTCTTCGAGCGTTGGATCCATTACAGTCATTCTGCCGCCTCCCCAGTCGCGGACATTGCTTTAGCACTATGGGTGTCCAAGTTCCGGATCTCGACGGTGGCTTCAATGGAGCCCTGACGGCCATCTTCAAAAGTCACCTCGGTCACCACATGCTTGGAGGTCTCACCCGTATAGAATGCTTCAATCAGAGGCGCATAACGGTCAGCAACGAAGTTACGACGTACTTTCTGAGTACGTGTCAGCTCGCCATCATCCGGATCCAACTCTTTATGCAGAACAAGGAAGCGTTTGATCTGAGCACCAGCCATCATTGGCTCTTCAGAAAGATCCTTGTTCACCTGATCCACATGGCTTTGGATTGTCTTATAAACGTCAGGATGCGCGGCCAGTTCCTGATAGGAAGCATATGCAATATTGTTCCGCTCAGCCCAGTTACCAACCGCAACGAGATCAATATTCACAAAGGCACAAACGTAGTCGCGCTCATTCCCAAAGGTCACAGCTTCTTTGATGTTCGGGAAGAACTTCAGCTTGTTCTCAATGTACTTCGGCGCAAACATGGAGCCGTCAGTCAGCTTGCCCACGTCCTTAGCACGGTCGATGATCTTCAGGTGCCCATTCTCAAGGAACATGCCAGCATCACCAGTGTGAACCCAGCCATCCTCAGTCTTGGTATCCTTCGTTGCCTCACCGTTCTTGTAATAACCAAGGAACGCGCCCGGCGAGCGATACATAACCTCACCACTCTCCGCGATCTTCACCTCAACATCTGGCATAGGAACGCCAACCGTATCAGCATAAATCTGGCCATCAGGCTGTGAGGTAATGAACACGGAAGATTCCGTCTGCCCGTAAAGCTGCTTCAGGTTTAGGCCGATTGAGCGGTAGAACTTGAAGATTTCCGGACCAATCGCTTCACCCGCGGTGTAAGCCACACGAACACGGGAAAAACCCATCTCGTTCTTCAGCGGCCCATACACGCAGAACTCACCAACAGCATACTTCATGCGCTCAAACAGAGAGACTTTCTCTCCGTTCAGAATGCGCTCACCAACCTGGTTCGCATAAGCGAGGAAGTAGTCAAACAGCTTCTTCTTCATCTTGCCCGCATCTTCCATGCGAACTGTGATGTGCGTCAGCATGCCTTCAAACACTCGCGGCGGTGCAAACATGTAAGTTGGGGCAATCTCCTTGCGGTCAATCGAAACTGTTTCCGGACCTTCTGGACAGTTCACGCAGTACCCGGCTGTAAGACACTGTGCGTAAGAGAACACATGGTCACCCACCCATGCCATCGGCAGGTACGCAACTGTGTCTGCATTCTCATCCAGATTATCAAACTTGTTCGCATTCTGAACAGCAACAACCAGGTTATTGAAGGTCAGCATCACCCCTTTTGGACGACCGGTCGTACCGGAGGTGTAAAGGATCACAGCAACGTCTTCACTCTTGCCAGCACTGACGGCATCAAACCAGTCATCCGCTAGCTTCTCATCGTTGTCGAGCAGGGTCTGCCCTGCTTCCTGAACGCTCAGGTAACGATGAAGGCTTGTGTGGTCGTAATCACGAAGGCCTTTAGGGTCTTCGTAAATGATGTGCTCGAGCAGCGGCAGCTTCTCGGACATCTCAAGCAGCTTATCAACCTGCTCCTGATCTTCAACAACCGCAAAGCGCACTTCTGCGTGGCCAAGCACGTAGCCGATCTCTTCTGCCACTGAATCAGAATAGACTGGGATCGGAATACCACCCAACGCCTGCACTGCGGCAAAAACCCAATAAAGATGCGGACGGTTTGCACCAATCACCGCAACCTTGTCGCCCTCTTTGCACCCAAGGCTCTGGAGCCCAAGAGAAAGCTTGCGCACTTCTCCAAGGACCTCACGCCAGGTCCAGCTCTGCCAGATCCCGAGGTCCTTTTCGCGATACGCGGGACGATCCCCCCATTCCCGCGCATTCCGAATAAGCAACTGCGGAAATGTGTCCATACCCGCTGACGGAGGCACCTGCATCTTTGAATCACCTCTCACCAAAGGTCATCTTGTGCCTTTGGTCTGCCTGTTTACTCTGAGGAAATACGAAAGACTAATAGCCCCGCCTCGCAAGTCCTCCACCTGCGAGCTCCTCCCTGGACTTATTCTTAGCAAGATACGAAAGCTTTTTTAATGGGTTTTATTCATTGCGCGTTGCAACCTTGAACACTTGTGCAATGCAAAACCGTGATATTTCAACGAGTTACATTCAAAAAAGTCTATACTAAGGTATACATGCATTATATTTGTCACGCATAAGCGAAATACTATAGGTAAATCAATGCACAATACTTTTGATTAGGTTTCAATTCCTTTTTGTAGATCATTGGACTAAGTCAAAAAAGAATCACTACTTTGGGTTAGTGGCACTGCAACAAAAAAAGGGACGCGAATACTCGCGCCCCTTACATATACTAAGCGATTAATACTTTTAGCCGTAGATCACTTTTGGCAACCATGTTGCCATTTCCGGCAGGTACCACAGGATGATCAGCATCAGAACCTGAATGAGAACAAACGGGATGATACCGAAGTAAATGTCTGAGGTTTTCACTGACGGCGGCGCCAC
This sequence comes from Pseudovibrio sp. WM33, assembly GCF_001623165.1. NCBI lineage: Bacteria > Pseudomonadati > Pseudomonadota > Alphaproteobacteria > Hyphomicrobiales > Stappiaceae > Pseudovibrio > Pseudovibrio sp. WM33. Next base: position 344,705 of record NZ_LMCK01000090.1, on the reverse strand, counting down.
ACCCCGCAGGTAGAACAACGCAAAGCCAAACGGAGGCGTCAGGAACGATGTCTGTAAGTTTACAGCCATCATCACACCCAGCCATGCAGGGCTCATCGGTTCACCATTAGGCATCTCAAGCTGCAGCAGAATTGGCGCAACAAGTGGAACAACCACGAACACGATTTCCAGGAAGTCCAGAAAGAAGCCCAGCACGAACATTACAGCCATAACCGCAATGATAGCACCCAGCGCACCACCCGGCAGACCGGTCAGCGCTTCCTTCACCAGTTCTTCGCCACCCAGATCACGAAAGATCAGGGAGAAGAACGTTGCGCCGATCAGGATCACAAACACCATACAGGTGATCTGTGTCGTCGACTGCATCACTGGCATAAGCACTTTCTTCGCCATCACACGGTAGAGCGAGACGAGCAATCCATAAGCGAGCACTGCACAGGAAAGCCCTGCAACCCAGATACCAATCATATCACCAGTCGGGATCACGGTACGTGCCACACGCAGGTCCATGAAGGATGTCAGAACCAACATCACAACAAGAGAAAGCACAGCCAGATACACCGGCCAAGGTTTGTCTTCTTCCATGCGGTATCCAGCAAGCAGCAACGCACCAACAGCCCCCACAGCAGCAGCTTCAGTTGGTGTCGCAATACCTACGAGAATTGAACCAAGCACCGCGATAATAAGCGCGATTGGCGGCACAAGAGCATGAAGAACCTGACTGAGGGTTGGTCCCGCAGATCCATCATCACGCATTGGAGGCGCTTTGTGCGGCTGTGTGAACGCAACAAACAGCTGGTACACAATGTAAAGGCCAACAAGTGCAAGACCTGGAATAAGCGCCCCTGCAAACAAATCCCCTACAGAGAACGGATCTGGAGCAAAGTTACCCATCTCACGCTGAGCGATCTGGTAGCCGTTGGAAAGCTGGTCAGCAAGAAACACAAGCACGATGGAAGGCGGAATAATCTGCCCCAACGTACCGGAGGCTGCAATCGAACCGCAGGCAAGACGCGGGCTGTAACCGTTACGCAGCATGGTCGGCAGAGACAAGAGCCCCATGGTGACCACAGTGGCGCCAACAATACCGGTTGAGGCAGCAAGCAGAGCGCCCACAATCGTTACAGAAAGCCCCAGACCGCCCGGCATACGCCCAAACAACCGGCCCATGGTTTCCAGCAGCTCTTCCGCAACCTTGGAACGCTCCAGCATCACACCCATAAAGATGAAAAGCGGAACCGCAATCAGGGTTTCGTTGGACATGGTGCCGAAAATTCGGCTCGGAATTGCGCCTAGCGTCACGCTGCCGCCAAAGAACGACGCGATCAGAGCGAAAATCAGTGCGACACCAGCAAGAGTAAATGCAACAGGGAAGCCCGCCAACAAACAAATACAGGCAACCGCAAACATCAAAATATCAAGAGTATGAAGAAGTCCATCCATCTCCGATTACTCCTGGATCTGACGAAATGAGTCGAGTGCCTTCTTGTCACCGCGAAGGGCAAGAACACTTCGAAGAATAATGGCGACACCCTGTAAGGAAACCAGAACAGCAAAGGCAATAATCGCACTCTTCAGAAGATACCGTCCTTGAATGCCGGATGCCTCCTGAGACCCTTCCCAGATTGCCCAGGAACTGAGCACATAGCCCCAGGACCAGTAAATAATCACCGCACACATCGGAAGAAGGAAGAACACCGAACCGAACAGATCAACCATTGCTTTGATACGTGGGCGAGCATCCCGGTAAAAGATATCGACCCGCACGTGCCCATCTACGCTTAGCGTATAAGCAGCAGCCGACATAAACAGGAAACCGTGCATGTAGGTGATGGATTCTTGCATCCAGATGGAACCGATACCGAAAACGTATCTCATCACCACCACTGTAAATTGGACAAGCACAATGCCCAAAGTCAGCCAGGCGCAGCTCTTGCCGATGCCACGATTGACTGAGGTAATCAGGTTCATTAGGGCGCGCATGCCCGCCTCTTCGTCTTGGTCTACACCAAGCCTCTAGGATTATTATTGGGCCCCAAAGGCCAAGATAGAGCTCTTGAAAGAAAAGCTCCCCGCAAGGATTGCGGAGAGCGTGTGCAGCAATAAGTAAAATTAACCCAGGATACGATCGCGAGCTGTCAGGTAGTTACGCTCAGCAAGGCTGGACCATGCAGAGGTTTCCTTACGAGACTTGAGGTAGCTTTCGTAGATGCGCTTGGAGAGGTCATCTGTTTCAGCCACTTCAGCAACAATTTCTTCAGCTTTACGGCCGATTGCATCGAACACGTCATCAGAGAAGTCACGAACCTGAACGTTGTGCTTGGTCAGGAGAGTTTCCAGAGCAGCACCGTTGTTGTGGTTGTACTCAGCGAACATGTAGTTGTTCTCTGCCATACACGCAGAACGGATCAGCTCCTGCTGACCAGGTGTGAAGCTTTCCCAAACACCTTTGTTCATGCCGAACGACAGACCAGCACCGGGCTCATGGAAGCCTTTGGTGTAGTAGTACTTAGCAACTTTATAGAAACCAAACGCCATGTCGTTCCATGCGCCAACCCACTCGGTTGCGTCGATCGCGCCGGACTGCATTGCTGGGAAGATTTCAGAGCCAGGAAGCGCAACAGCTGATGCACCCAGACGGCGAAGAACTTCACCACCCAGACCAGGCATACGCATTTTCAGGCCTTTGAGGTCTTCAAGAGATTTGATCTCTTTATTGAACCAGCCACCTGCCTGCAGACCAGTGTTACCAGCCAGGAAGGATTTAACATTGAACTGACCAGCCAGCTCATCCCAGAGCTGTTGACCGCCACCGAAGTGCATCCATGCTTCCAGCTCAGCAGCTGTCATGCCCATTGGAACGGCAGTGAAGAAGCCAAATGCTTTGTGCTTGCCGAGCCAGTAGTAGTCAGCAGCGTGGTACATGTCAGCTGTACCATTGGAAACAGCGTCGAAGCTCTCAAATGCAGGAACGAGTTCACCGGCAGCAAACAGCTTTACAGTCAGCTGACCTTCACTGGCAGCAGTGATGCGGTCAGCGATGCGCTGTGCGCCAGTACCAAGACCTGGGAAGTTCTTAGGCCAGGTGGTGACCATTTTCAGTTCGCGCTTGCCAGCTGCGAGTGCTGGAGCTGCAAGAGTAGCTGCGCCAGCGGTTGCACCTGCCAAACCAGCATTTTTCAGAAAACTACGGCGGTCCATGAAAACTCCTCCCAAGAGCTTCTTAAATCAAATCTCTTTATGCCTCCGCAGAATTGAACCTCTTCCATTGAGATCTCTGCGACAACATGACCAACTTCTTATAACCCTAAAACTACGTGAAAATACAAGGAAATCTGCACCCTATTGGACAAATTAATTATTCTTGGATCAACTGAGCGTACCTCATCTATGCGTTATCAACCGAAACCAGCCGCAACGTAACTATCGAAACATTTTTAGGAATCTCCGCCCTTGAGGGCTAACAATCAACCTCCAAAATCGGAATTCATAGCCTTTTATTTCAATGTTAATAAGTCAGTCTACATGACCTAACTGACTTGAGCATTGCTCCATTAATTTTCTGGGTGAATTAAGCCACATAGGTGGTAGATGCTTTAAAATACAATAATTTAGAGGAAACTAATCTACAGTTTCAGCTGAAACCGAGTAGAGGCATGCAGACGCGATGCCGCCCGATAAATCGAAGGCCTTAGACCTCAATCAGGTCGGCATTGCAAAGCAAAGACAGCTAACATTCAAAGATGCGCTCAGACGTACAAACAGCTATCCACACGAAGGTGTGATTTTCTACACGTTCGTGCATTAACGATAGCGCGAATTTCTTCGCAAACCTCCATACGAAATTGCTTGAAAGCAAGTTTCTCAGGCATTTCGAGAGCGATTCTTCCAAAAACTGCCGTAATCTAGAACAGACCTGCCGTTGCGCCACCATTCAGCCCGACAATCAGCATCAACGTTCCCATCAGCAAAATCGTCAGAGCGCCAACCACCTCAAAACCACGCAGAATAACCGTACCAGCCTGACTGTCAGCACCCCAGATCCGCAAGGCGACTTCACGTGAGAGCACTGCGAGACTCGCCAGAACCGAAACGGTAATACCTGTCCCCAGTGCCATCACAAGTGTGGAGGCCACACCTGCCCAAATCATGCCCTGAGAAAACGCAAACGCAAGCACGATCAAAGCACCGGTACATGGCCGAAGCCCCACTGCCAGAATGATCGACCAGATGCTTGTGAGTGTCATGGCTGAGTTCTGAACCATCTTCGGATCAGGCGCATGCGCATGCCCACAGCTGGAACAAACCTCTCCATGCTCTGAGTGCTTATGGTGATGATGGTCGTGATCGTGGTCATCAAAATGCCCGCAGCTCGAAGCAGGCTTTTTACCAAACCATGGCTTCAGAACACGTTGCCAAACAAGGTAGAGACCAAGCAGGAAGACCAGCACATAAGAGCCAAGCTCAAACCAACGGGCTGTTGCATTAATAGCCGTACTGGTCAGATGCAAAAGAACGCCTGCCCCGCCAACCAGTACAATAGCAGTCACCGCCTGCGCAAAGGCAGAAGCAAAGGAGAGCGCGATCCCTTTCTTCAAAGTCTGCTCATCTGCAATCACATAAGAAGAAATCACTGCCTTGCCGTGCCCCGGTCCTGCAGCGTGGAACACACCATAGGCAAAGCTGATCAGCATCAGAAGCCACCCGGCAGAAGGGTTGTTGCGGAAGTTTCTCAGCGCGCTTGTCAGCTTAAGATAAAACTCATTCTGCAACCGGGTAACAGTCGCCATGCCTTGCTGGAAGATATTCATATCCGGACTACGAAGCTCTGCAGAATCCGCACTCTCACGCTCAGAAACGGAAGACAGCGTCATCGGCCCACCACCCTGCGCAAGCGCTGCCACTGCATCTTCTGCAGACACAGGAGCGCTCTCAACTGGTCCAGGTGTAATCTCGGAAATGAATTTCGTATTGCCCGTAGAAGCTGTTGTAATCGCCACACCATCGCACGACACAATCACCTGATTAACGAGTGCTGCTGTGTACCCCTGCAAATTTTCAGGAACATTACGCTGGTCAGCACCGATGGTTGCCAACTGAGCAGCAATTTGCCCGTCCAACTCAGGTGGATGGACTAGTTCAACAGAGCATTTTCCGGGAGCATTCTTCAGTGTCACGGCCATATCTGCCTTAGGCCACTTGAAGTCGATGTAGTAGGTTGGGTCATAAACATCGAGTGTGATCGGCTTGTCAGCCTTGATCTTCTCTTTGAGCGGCAGTGTGAAGCTCAACTCCACCAATGACACGGGGCTCGTGTCTGGCTTGCTGCGTCCAGCTGTAATCTCTTCAGCAATTGCTTCTCGGTCTTCATCGCTGATCAACCAGTAATCATCAAAGGCCACCTTGATCATTTTCATGGACGGATCAAATGGCTCAGAGAAATCTATCTCCGCTTTGCTATCATCCCCAAAAGTGAAGTAGCCATATTCTCCAAGACCCTGAATGTTGATCTTGGCCAGCTCATCCAGCTCATTTCTCTCGAAAAATCCATTCTGATTGGCATCCAATCCCTGCACGGCATAGGCTGTATACAGGTCGTCGAACAACCATTTGTGCCGAATATGAGTCAGATACCCATCATCATCAAACACCAATTCGGCGCGCGCCTGCACAAACATATGCGGATGCGCTGCAACCTGTTGAGAAGGCAATAGAAATACCAACAGCATGCAGAATGCGGTCAAAAACCGTAGGAGCTTATGAGACATGGTGCCTTAACAATATGTGAGAACCCGACACGACAAGTGTAATAAAATAACGGCAAATTCAAGACCCATTTATTGAAGGCCCTGAGATACGATTTTCCCGTAATTTAGAATCATTCGGATAATTCTTCCGAATTTGATGCTCATGACCTACGAAATAAACCGGATATTGCTTTAAGAATAAACCAATATCCCGGCAACGCTTGTTGTTCAATTTCGTTTGGGAGGGCTGAATGAACGTGCCATTGCATAATAAAATAACGATCGATACCTACATGACCCCATTGGATCATCCAGAATTCGCTGGCCACGAGCAAATCGTATTTGCAACAGACAACGAAACGGGCTTGAAAGCGATCATCGCGGTTCACAACACCAACCGCGGTCCCGGTCTCGGTGGATGTCGCATGTGGAACTACGCAAGCGCAAATGAAGCTCTGACTGATGTTCTCCGCCTCTCAAAAGGCATGACCTATAAGAATGCATTGGCTGACCTTGCTTTGGGAGGAGGAAAGTCAGTCATCATCGCAAACCCGCGCACTGATAAGACCCCGGAGCTTCTCAGAGCGTTCGGCAGACACATCAATCGCCTTTCCGGCAGCTACATCACTGCAGAAGATGTGGGCATCAGCTCAGACGATATGGAAATCATTGGCAGCGAAACTCAGTTCGCCCGTGGGACTGATGCCACTGGTTTTGGCGACCCATCGCCGTACACTGCACTGGGAACCTTCGTTGGGATCAAAGCAGCTGCCAAGCACAAATTTGGCTCTGAAGACCTCTCAGGCCTGACTGTATCACTCAAAGGACTGGGTCATGTGGGATATGACGTAGCACGTCAGTTGCATGAAGCAGGCGCTAACCTGATTGTCTCCGACATCTATGATCCGGCAGTGACCTGCGCAATCGAAGAGCTCGGTGCATCCAGCGTGTCTCCAGACGACGCACATCTCGTCAAAGCGGATATCTTTGCCCCATGTGCGCTTGGCGGTGGCCTGAATGCTGCAACTATCCCGGAGCTGAAAGTAGCTGTGGTCGCAGGAGCTGCAAACAATCAGTTGGAAACACAGGAAGATGGCGCAGCACTCATGAAGCGCGGCATTCTGTACGCTCCAGATTACGCCATCAACGCAGGCGGTGTAATCTCTGTCGCTTTGGGCGAGCCTGGTGCATCAGACTCAATCGTGCGTCAGAAGACCCTCGCGATTGGTGGCACGCTTGCTCAGATCTTCGATCGGGCCGATGCAGAAAAGCGACCAACCAACATCATCGCAGATGAGTTGGCTGAAGAGCGCTTCCAGCATCACCATAATCCAGCTTAAAACGGAGGGCTGATCTAGCCCTCTTTTGGCAAAGGTCCATCAAGCATTTTGGGGCAGTCACCATGCTGCTCCAATTGCTTGTGCCAGTTGACCATGTAATCAACAAAGGCACGCACCTTGGCTGACAGATGCCTACGATGCGGATAGACCGCGTACATCGCAGGTCCCGGCACTTCGTAGTCTTCTAATGCTGGTATCAGCGTGCCTGCCATCAACTCTTCCAGCACATAAAAGATCGGCAAACGCACAACGCCGAGGCCTGCCAGCGCCGCCGCAACCGCAGTCTTCGCACTGTTCACATGCATCGGCCCTTTAACGGGAACAGAAAACCGCTCTCCATTTGCCAGAAACATCCAGTTGGTCTTGTGCTTGTAGTTGGTATCAATGATGCAGGGCATACTCGCCAGATCACTTGCCTTCTCAGGCATACCATGTGCTTCCCAATACGCAGGAGAAGCACAAACCACGACACGAACGTCACGAATCTTCCGCGCAATCAGGCTGGAATCCTCAAGCTCGGCCACACGGATAGCAACATCGTATCCTTCCTCGACGATATCGACGAAGCGATCTTCCATCTCAATATCCAGCTCAACGCGCGGATGTGCCTGCAAAAACGAGGCAAGCACTCTGCCCAGCGTCGCCTCAGAAAAGGAACGCGGCGCACTCAGCCGCAACCGGCCACGCACCTCCCGATGGTCTTGCTGCACCGCATCTTTCAGGTCATCAAACCGCTGCAACAGCTCACCGGCTTCACGGAAGTAGGCTTCACCAACCTGGGTCAGAGAAATCTGGCGGGTCGTCCTGTTCAGCAGGCGCACGCCCAGTTCGTCTTCCAGCTCGCTCACATACTTGGAAATAAGCGCCTTGGAGCGCCCCATATCCCGTGCTGCAGCCGAAAAGCCACCGCTTTCTACCACCTGCAAAAAACATCTAATTCGTGTGATGGAATCCATCGATCAAACCTCATAGGTGGTCGCAGTCAACGAGCATCAGCCTGTTGTCTTTGTAGGCGCTTCCGGCGACGTCTCACACGTCCTGTAATGCCAACCATCCGCAAGAGAAACAAACCCGCCGCAAACCCAAGTCCAGCCAGCACTCCACCTTCAATGGTCACAGGCACAGCAGGCTCAAAATCTTCCCAGGTTGCCTTGGAAAGTTTGGTGTCTGGCTCTTTCATAAAGATCCAGACGCGCTCAAACACAGCAGCGGTTTCCATCGCCAGTTGCTGTTCTTTCAAAGCCTCAAGGCGATCCAATGACCGCTCAACACTCATCCCGCGCAACTGCACAAACTCATCCGCGCTCTGTGCCATATGCGTTAATGCAGAGGATGCGGTCTTGTTGGTCGCAGTCGCATCCGCAACAAAATCGGCTTTCACTTCCTCCAGCGCATCAATAGCGCCGCCCATACGCTGACGGTATTGCTGGGCGAACTCAGGAAGCTGAGAGGTCACAGTGCCGCTTACAAGCGCAACGCCAAGCGTCAATACCCTTGCAAACATCATTGCAAACCTCCCCTCTAAGTTAATCGACCAGAGTGATCACTCCAGCAGCACCTTCTTCCGTACCAAATGCCAGCCGGTTCCCCTTCTTATCCCAGGCAAGGGCAGAAACAGGACCAGCACCTGGACGGCGCAACAGCACTTCAGCATTATCGTGGAACCGAACGGCCATTACCATGCCATCCTGATAGCCAATCGCCACCATTTCTTCAGTTGGATGGCAGCAAACAGTCGTCACCATGCTGTCCCCGCGCACGCCAAGCTCCAGAGGTGCCTGCCCCATAGGACCACTCTTGCCCATAAACGGCCAGAGGATCGCAGCCTGAGCGCCAGAGGTCGCTAGATACTTACCCTTGGCAGACCAACTCACGGACTTCACCTTGCCCGGATAACCGGTCATGCGCATGTCCTGACTGTCAGCCAAACGCCATCCGTGCAGAGCGTTCTCCTGCATAGTGGTCACAAGGTACTTTCCTTCAGGAGAATACGTGACCAGACTATGCGCACCTTTCCAGCTCAGTTCCTGAGGATCACCAGCGGCGTTCACCCAAAACAACGTCACGCCATCATAGCGGGATGCAGCAAGGCGCATCCCTTTAGGCGCAAACGCCAAACCAGCAAAGGCACGTGGCAGCTGAAATTCTTTGACCTCGCCGCTCTTCAGGCGAACCCAAGCCGTACGACCAGATGCATAGGCCACACTGTCCTGTGGGCCAGCTGCAATAATGTCGATCCATTTCCGCGGCTGCTCAGCTAGCTCTTCAACACTTCCATCAGCACTAACTTTACAAATCCTGCCATCACCACCACCGGTGATCAGAGACTTGCCATCTAAAGAAGGCATTGCACAAAGCAGGCCGTTTTTGTGAACCGGTGTCTGGGTTTCCGGCCCACCAGCAAAAAAGACAGAACCTTCACCACTGGCAAAGGCAGCTACATCACCCAGAAATGTCGCAGAAACAACAAATCCATCGGTATCAAGAGGAGCAGTTACAGGCACCAGAACTTACTCCGCAACACAAGCTTCAAACGCAGTTTTCAGTGCAGCACCATCCAGCTCACGGCCGATGAAGACAATGCGGCTTTCACGCTTTTCATCATCTCGCCAGTCGCGCTGATGGTTGCCCTCTACGATCATATGAATGCCTTGCACCACATAGCGCTGTGGATCATCCTTGAACGACAGGATACCCTTCATGCGCAAAATGTTCGGTCCTTGAATCTGCGTAATCTGATTGATCCAGTCAAAGAAGACTTTCGGGTCCAGATCACCAACCGTGAAGGAATAGGACTTCACAGAATGCGTGCCTTCATGATCGTGATCACAATCTGGGCCGCACTCATGGTCAGGGTGGTCATGATCATGTTTGTGGTCGTGGTGGTGGTGATCATGGTCGTGATCGCAGTCCGGGCCGCACTCATGATCATGCGCGTGCTCAGCTTTTTTCAAAAACTCCGGATCAAGATCAAGAATACGATCCAGTTCAAAGGCCCCACGATCCAGAACATCAGAAATCGCGATCTGACAACGCTCTGTGTGGTGGATCTTCGCATACGGGTTGATCTTACGGATCGCTACTTCAACACCAGCCAGTTCCTCTGCTGAAACAAGATCGGTCTTGTTCAGCAAAATCACGTCAGAAAACGCAATCTGATCTTCTGCTTCCTTAGTGTCTTTCAAACGCTGCTGGACATGGCGGGCATCAACAACCGCAACAACAGCATCAAGCTTAGCCGCATCGCGCACGTCATCATCCATGAAGAACGTCTGTGCAACAGGAGCCGGATCAGCAACACCCGTGGTCTCCACGATGATCGCATCAAACGCACCCTTGCGTTTCATCAGGTTCTCAACGGTACGGATCAAATCACCACGAACTGTACAGCAGATACAGCCGTTGTTCATTTCATAAACTTCCTCGTCAGACTCAACGAGAAGGTCATTGTCGATACCAATTTCGCCGAACTCATTGACGATCACAGCATAGCGCGTGCCATGGTTTTCGCTCAGAATACGGTTCAGCAAAGTGGTTTTACCTGCGCCCAGATATCCGGTCAGCACGGTAACAGGAATACGGCTATCAGCAGCCTCGGACATTTACGTCTCCTTGGATGGGTGTGCGCTCGCACTCAGCTGGCACTTGGAACGCGTTCGCTCCGATAAAAATGTTAGAGCATGGCGCGTTCATGCAAATGAACGCAGCTATGCGATAATCTCTTGCCCTCAATATAGACAGTTGCTCTGCCAGCAAAAGACCCTAGCTGCGGATTAGCTGTTATCGCACCTTCTGTCCCCCAGGAATTGGCACCACCATCTAGCCCACGTCACAATCCAAGCTTGCGCCGAAGCTCCAGAACAAGCAGAAAACCGATGCAAAAAATGATGAAGAACACCGCAAAGCTAATGGCAACCGGCATACTGCTGTTCAGCAAGGGAGAGAAGAAAAACATATAAATCAAAATCATCATCGCCATTGTCACAACAATGCGCGCCGGGCTTCTCGTCACAAACTGAAAAACACCCAAAGACCTGATCTTCTCAGGCACACGAAGACCACTCATAAAAATCTCCATTCAAAATATAAGGTGATCCTAGGCTCGTTATTTGACAGAAGCAAGAAGCCAGCACCGATGGCTTAAACAGGAACACCCAACCTCCAGCGCTCAACCCACTCAACTAATTTCCGTTTGCATTCAATCGCTTCCATCCCCTACCATCCAGCCGATCGTTTTGGGGAACTGGGAGGCCAACCATCATGCTGAAAACCATAGAGGCGTTTGACCGCATCGGGGATGAAAACGCATTTGCCGTTTTGGCACGGGCTACTGAGCTCGCTCAGCAGGGTCGCGATATCATCAATCTCGGCATCGGTCAGCCAGACTTCAAAACACCAGAACACATCGCGGAAGCAGCCGTCAAAGCGTTACGCGATGGCCATCACGGTTACACCGGTGCAGCGGGTATTCTCCCACTCCGCGAAACCATCGCAGCAAGCTTGCATGCTGAAACTGGCACGCATGTCTCACCAGACAACGTGATGGTCGTTCCCGGCGGCAAGGTCACCATGTTTATGGCAATCCTGATGTTTGGTGAGCCTGGCAAAGAGATCCTCTATCCTGATCCCGGCTTCCCGATCTACCGCTCCATGATTGAGTTCACTGGAGCAACCCCAATCCCAGTGCCAATCCGTGAAGAAAACGACTTCGCTTTTTCTGCGGAAGAAACCCTCAATCTGATCAATAAACGCACAACACTGCTTATTCTCAATTCCCCAGCCAACCCAACTGGCGGCGTCACCTCGCGGGCAGAGATAGAGAAGCTGGTGAAGGGATTAGAAAACCATCCAAACCTGCCAGTCCTATCTGACGAGATTTACTCCCGCATGACCTATGATGGGCTCAAGCACACATCCTTGATGGAGTTCGAGCAGCTCAAAGACCAACTCATCCTGCTCAATGGCTGGTCCAAGACTTGGGCTATGACAGGCTGGCGCATGGGATATTCCGTCTGGCCAGCTTCTCTCATTGATAAAGCCCGCAAGCTTGCCGTGAACTGCTGGTCATGCGTCAACACACCCAGCCAATACGCAGGCATTGCCGCCATCGAAGGCCCACAGGATGCAGTTGATCAGATGATGTTGGCTTTTGACCGCCGACGTAAGCTCGTAGTGGAGGGGTTAAACGCCCTACCCGGCATCTCCTGCAATACACCCAAAGGCGCCTTCTACGCATTCCCGAATATCAAAGAAACAGGATGGCAAGCCAAACCCTTAGCTTCAGCACTCTTGGAGGAAGCCGGTGTTGCGCTCATCGGCGGACCTGATTTTGGTGTCCTGGGAGAAGGATATCTGCGCTTCTCCTATGCCAATTCAGAGGAGAACATCAGCCGTGCATTAAGCCGTGTGGGTGATTTCCTAAGCACCCACACCAAGTAGGAAAGCTCTAACGCTGCGCTGTCACCACAATGGCCTTTTCGATCAAGTCGGAAAGGTCTGAGGCATTACTGTCCTGATTCACAGGCTGCATGATGAGGAACAGAGAGGAAGGCCCAACCGAGGTCAACCCATCAAGCTCATCAATATCAAACTGGAGCACGACTTTCCCATCTGCATCCAGCAGTGATAAACCATCATCAAAGCTCCACTGCCACGCTGTGGCTTTGGAGATAGGCGCATAAAGTCCCTGACAATTCTTGGTCTCAAACGAGTTGCCATATCCACTCGCAGCAGGCTCAGAACCAAGCTGCGCAGAGCAGGTTTTAGACGACAACACATCAGAAATTGACCAGTGACCAGAAATTACACTGGCTTGACCGGATAGGACGCCAAAGCTAGCTAACGCCAGGGTTGCGCCGGCAGCTACTACTGTTTTTCTCAAAATCCCATGCATACGAACAGCCTCCAGGATCTGTTTTATGTACAGATTCTGGGCGTAATCAGTTAACTCAAGGTTAACAGGAAATTAAGTGAGAGATAACAGATCTAAAAACATAAATTATTCATGGATTTAACTCAAAAACAAATACACGCATTACTTGTTGAGTACAGATACAATCTAAAATAAATCTAATTACATACTAGTTATTATTTACATGAAGTGCAAAACGCACTCGTTTTAGGTGATTTGCATTTCGCATCAAAAGACAACCAAGCAAGGCAAGCCAACCAAAACTCAAAGGCCACCGCGAGGAGCACTCAAAATGAGCAGTCCTCTCAACCTAGCGAAGCGAGTCGATTTAGAGAGTTAGCCAACGAGAAGAACCATACACGTCATGGCGAGTGTAAAAAAACCAAACATCTTCAAGTCTTTATGATCTTCGATACTTCCACGAGAACTGACCATGACGAAACTCCAAACGCAATACAAGATGCCGCTTAGATAAGCGCGGCATAGTAAACATAGAGTTTCAATGAGGCAGTTTCACGATCACCAAACTGCCTTTTGGTTTCAAATGGCGGTTACTCAGGGTTCGCGCACAGCCCGTCCACTGACACCAGTCGCTCACCCGGAGGCGGCGCACTCTCACGAATTCGCAGCTTAGGCTCGATTAACGTCAGTTCATTACTGAGCTTCTCGCCATTCATCTGTGAAAGCATGAGTTCTGCAGCATTCACACCAATGGTTCCGGCCCCATTGTCCACAGTGGTCAGGGCTGGTGTTCTATTTTCCGTACCCTCGGTGTCATCGTAACCAACAATTGCCAGGCCCGGCCCTGGCTCGACACCAAGTCGGCGAACAGCACTCATCACGCCCAGTGCCACAAGGTCGTTGAAACACACCACAGCCGTTGGTCGAGGATCCGTCTGCACAATCTGCTTGGCAATGGATCGGCCATCATCCTGCGTCATCAACTCAGGAATATCCAGCTGCTCATCCGCATTGATCCCCGCATCCTCAAGCGCTGAGCGCCAACCGCGGTTCCGGTCACGCCCGGCAGAACTGCCACGCCGGCCACCAACCATCGCGATCTGGGTATGCCCTTGCTCAATCAGATGTTTTGTAATGCGGTAGGACCCAAGGAAGTCATCACCACGAACACAAGGCGCATCCGCTCCAGCGACATCGCGGCAAACCAGCGTGACCGGCACCCCTTGCCGCACAATGGAGTTGATGTCCTTGTCAGTCGTGCCAACCGAAGCGCACAAAATAAGCCCATCAACCCGATGCTGCAGCAGCGTATCGGTGAAGTGCTTCTGCCGCTCGACAATATCGCGGTGATTACAAATCAGAATAGTCTTGTTGTGCAGCGCCAGAGTTTCTTCCAGCCCACGAAACACCTCGGCAAAATATGGATTGAGAATATCGTGAACCGCCACCCCAATCATATTGGATTGAGATGTCCGCAAAGATGCAGCTGACCGATTATAGATATAGCCCACTTCCTCAGCATAGGCTTTCACCCGTGCTTTCGTGGCTTTAGCGATCAAAGGGGAATCTCTCAAAGCCAAAGAAACCGTAGCCGTCGAAACGCCCAGTTTCTCAGCAAGATCTCCTAATCTCAATGGTTTACCTGTGCCGCTCAATGCCGATGTCCTCGCATATCCAGCCGGATCCAGTTTGTATTCTTAAGCACTTATGCACAGCAACATTAGCAAATAGCAATACTCCACACTGCCAACAAAGAGAATTCATTATGAATTCTCAAGTTTTAGCCACTTGCCAAACCTATCAAACATGCTGATATTTTTTAGCGAAATACATAAGCAGATGACAGGTTTCGAGAAAATGTATTCAGACTTCAAATTATTGGCCCAGTACAACACCTGGATGAATGCACGGCTTTATGAATGCGCGGAACAACTGAGCGATGCGCAACTCAAAGAAAACCGCGGTGCGTTCTTCAAATCAGTCTTCGCGACCTTCAATCATATCGTGGTGGGAGATCTGGCCTGGCTGCGCCGTTTCGCAAAGCATTCCCAAACATATGAGAGCCTGCAGCAACTTGATCAGTTTCCAGTGCCAACAGCACTCACATCTATTCCATACGACAGCTGGTCAGACCTGAAGGCTGCGCGGCAAAAGCTGGACGCGATCATTGAAGAATTTGCAGGGGACATCACCGCCACCCAAGCGGAGAACGCTCTCACCTATGCCAACATGAAAGGCATACCCGCAACGAAAAACTTTGGGGACTTGGTGCTGCATTTCTTCAACCACCAAACTCACCACAGAGGGCAGATAACAACTCTGCTCACCCAGTTTGGACTGGAAACACCAGATACAGACCTGCTGTTTCTCTGCCAGGACTCTTAAATCAATAAAAAATCATTGGCCTGTGTTTAACACAGGCCTTGCGCCTTCAGCTTAATCAGCAGCTTCCAGCTCTACCTTCTTCGCAGCCTGCTCTTGCGCAGTTTTATCTTCGTTTTCCAGCTCATCTTCCAAATCCGGATCATCTTCAAAACTGGCCGACAGGTTTTTCTCAACCTGACGCAACAAACGACGAAGCTTCTTGCGGTCTTTGTCATCCATACCTGCAAGCGCTTCTTTCTCAAGACGCTTCCACGCACGATCTACCAGTAAGATCCGGTCACGGCCTTCCTCACTCAGGAACACGCGCGCAAGCCTGCCGTCTGTTTCCGAGATCCGGCGGAACACAAGCCCCTGGGCTGTCAGGCGTGTCACCATTTTTGTCACGGTTGGCGGCTGAACACCAAGCGCCAGAGCCAACTGGCTCATGGTTTTGCCATCAGTCTCGCTCAAAACCTTCAGAACAGCTTCCTGCCCCGGATGCAATCCAATGCGCGAAAGGTGTGCCCCAGAACGCGCCCGCTGCGCCTTCGCTGCCTGCGCAAGACGAAATGTCGTGCTTTTCTTAAAATTGAAACCCATGGTCTGACTAATCTCGCTGCTGTCCTAATCAACGTAAAACGCCCGAAAAAGGCAAGTGCACAGCAATGATAGCCGCCGAATATATAAGCCAGATGACAGTTCGACGATTAATTAGTGACCTAATGAGATTTCTTAGGCGTTTAAGCTCTTTGAGTTCTACTCAGTGGGATTTTTGAGGTTACGCGGATACTTTTACCCGATGTCCCATCGCTCGCTCCAACGCATCCACCGCTTCACGGCAATACGACGCGTACTGTGATTCCATACGATAGTTCAGCGAGCGTGGGTAAGAAGCATCCAATGCCATATCGTGGGTAATACGCCCCGGCCCCGCCGCCATCACAACGATACGAGAAGACAGAAACACACTCTCATAAACAGAATGCGTCACGAACAGGATCGTCCAGTCATGGGCAGACTTCAGCTCAAGCAGATCATCATTCAGCTTATTGCGAGTGATCTCGTCCAGCGCCGCAAAGGGCTCATCCATCAGCAACAGCTTCGGCTTGGTGACAAGAGCCCGCGCAATGGAAACCCGCATCTTCATACCGCCAGAAAGTTCAGAGGGCATATGCATTGCAAAATTGGAAAGCCCGACCATCTCCAACGCTTCGTCAACGCGATCCTTCGCATCACGCTTGGAAACACCCTTCACCTTCAAAGGCCAATAGACATTCTCAAAGGTATTGGCCCACGGCAACAGCGTTGGTTCCTGAAAAACAAATCCAACCTCTTCCTGCCCGGATCGGATAATTTCACCTGAGCTTGGCTCCTCCAACCCGGAAATGAGCCGCAGAATAGTAGACTTCCCACACCCTGACGGCCCAAGAATACTCAAAAACTCCCCCGCCCGTACATCAAGACTAAACCCATCAACAGCAGTGGTGCCATTCTCAAAGGTCTTGGAAATGTTATTTAGGGACAGGAGGGGGGAGTTTATCATTTGGATGACCTTTCATGGAGTGCTGTGCGCCAATCATAGACGCATAGCATCATCTGCCAGTTTCTTCGATGATTATGGACAGTTTACACCAACACCTGGTCCACAGGTGACTTTGTTGTCTGCGGTGCTCCTGGTCAAGCCTGAAAGATAGGCAAAAGATCTGATCGGATTTCGATATGGATCAGCCGGAAGAAACTTGGTTCTGACAACACTGTTAAATTCTTCAAACATGCGCTCCCGCTGATTTGCAGTCAGAGCAGACGGACCATCTACCTCGAAAGTTGTCAGCATATTTTCACACTGCGTCCTGAATGAGTTCGTGTAAATCCGTTGAGGCAAAAGCTCCATGCGTACAATCTCATTGTCCCAACGTTTTGAAATTGACGACGCAGCAAATATCAAGTTTGCCAAGTCTTGAGGCTGCGCCACAGCAAGTTGATCTGTATAAATGGAATTGACAAGCAATCCGTTGCCGCCAACCATCGCCACATTGCCTGGCCAGCCGGAAATTGTGGTGGCTGCATTCGTTCGCACATTGTCAGCCAAAGACCTAAGGAAACTTGGCCCCAGACCACCAACCGTTCTGCTCGCAGCCTGGCACGAGACCGTCAAGATTTCATTCAGTCGTGCATGACCACCCTGCGCGTTGCGAATGCTTTGCGCAAAAGCCGCATTTGCCATACCTCCAACACGCCCAACCCCAGCGCAGGTCCCATGTGATGTGATGAAAAGCTTATCAACTTCATCAAATGCATTCTCACCAAACACTTTGATGAGGTTTCCATTGGGCTTCATGTAAAAAAGATTTGTGTAATCGCGACGGTTGTTATGATCTCGCTGAGAATGTGCCCATAGGATATCGCGTGGATTTGTAAATTTGTCACAGTATGCTTTAGTAATGAGCATTCCTCCCGCAGCTCCAGCCTCACCAGCCATCACCCCTGCCAGCGCCAGTGCAATACCGCCAAGCAATCCTTTTCGTGTCTTTTTAGAAAACATAATCGGCTTCTCCTTCTTGTTATTAGCCACCAAGAAGGACGAGGCACTGCTCCTCACGTGAGCCAATAGCTCTAACAGCCAATCACCAGAGTAAACGCCTCACTACCCACTACCTCTGAAAAACCAGAGCATCCCGTTCCTTCCCCCATGACGTCCGTGCTTCAACACGCTACTCTGCACACAAGACAACAAGCACCGGAAAACCACATGAGCGCCCTGCCCCGCCGTTTTTGGCACGAGATGACAACAACTGACTTCTCTGAGAATGACACCAGCGAGTGGATCGCAGTGTTGCCGATTGCGGCGATTGAGCAGCATGGCCCGCACTTGCCGGTCTACACGGACACCTGCATCGCAGAGGGGCAAGTCGCTCGCACGATTGAACTTTTGCCAGATGATTTACCGGTCACATTCCTGCCCATTCAGGCTGTCGGCAAATCAGACGAGCACCACTCGTTCCCGGGCACGCTCAGTCTTACATGGGAAACCGCCGTTAAAGCCTGGATTGAGATTGGAGAATGCGTTGCCAGAGCAGGCATCCGCAAGCTGGTGCTGGCCAACTCCCACGGCGGCAACTCACCGCTGATGGACATCATCACCCGCGAGCTACGCCTCAGACACAACATGCTGGCCGTGGAATCCAGCTGGCTCCGCTTCGGCCAACCGGAAGGCCTCTATGCTGAGGAAGAATTCACCTACGGCATTCACGGCGGAGATATCGAAACCTCCATCATGCTCTCCTTACGTCCTGGTCTGGTACGCATGGATCAGGCGACAGACTTCACCTCCACTCAAACCGACCACATCAACAATGATGCTTACCTGCGGGCCCATGGTCGCCATCAATATGGTTGGATGAGCGAGGACCTTAACAAGACCGGCGCTCTTGGCAACGCGGCTCTCGCTACAGCGGAAAAAGGCCAGGCATCCCTCACTCACGCCTCTCAGGAGTTCATAAAACTCCTGCGCGATGTGCAACGTTTTGATATGTCATCCTTCAACAAAAGCTAGAACGAACCCTCAGTTAACGGCGTAATTTCAATGAGATAGATCTTCATAAAAATTCCTCTTGTTATAAATTGTCATTTATGACAATTTATAACAAGAGGTTGGCAATGAAGATCTGTCTCATCAAAGCATCTGCACCGAGCTATTTTAAAGATTACAAGAAAGCGCGTGGAGGCCCGCCTCAGTCCATCTTCTCAGCTGCGGCAGCAACCCCCCCGCCATTTTCAGCTGGAAATGCATGACGAAACCATCAGGATGGTCGATCCCCGTAAGGTGACCGCCGACCTCGTGGTGCTTTTCTTCTCAACCCCGGATGCCAACCGAGGCTACGAGCTCGCCTCAGCTTTCTCGGAAAAGGGCAGTCAGATTGTGATTGGCGGTCTCCACGCCACCTTCATGCCAGAAGAAACCAGCGAATATGCAGATGCGGTGATGACAGGAGAATGTGAAAATGTCTGGGATGAGTTGCTGCAGGATGCGCAAAACCGAAGCCTCAAACCAAGATACACCGGCACCTACGCCGACATGTCCAAGCTTAACCCATATCCGCGCCACCTCATCACCGCAGAGCAGTATGGCTGGGAATGGTCGGTGCTGGTCAGCCGTGGCTGCAAACACAATTGCAGCTTCTGCCTCATCCCCGGCATGCTCGGAAAAACCCGCTATCGTCCGATCCCAGACATAATCAATGAGATTTCCGAAATGGAAACCGATTGGGTCGAACTTCACGCCGATCACCTGACGGAGGATCGTGAGTACGCTTTGGAATTATTCAAAGCATTAGAAACGCTCAAGATTAGATGGGTGGGCGAAACCACTATTCGCATAGCAGATGATCCGGAACTTCTGGAAGCCGCAGCAAGGTCCGGTGCGAAGTACTTGCTCATTGGAATAAAAACCCCATCCAAGGCAGCACTCAAACGTGCTGGCAAGGGTTTTGTAAAACCTGAAAACTTAAAATCTCAAATTTCTAACATTCATACACATGGAATTATTGTCGACACCACGGCTATTTTTGGCTTCGACGAACATACACCAGAAATTTTCATCGAAACCGCCAAGTTCTATCATGACATAGGGGTAGATATTACCGCACCGGCCATCGCCATCCCCTTCCCCGGCTCCCGCTTCTACAAACAGCTGGAAGAGGAGGACAGATTGCTCTCTGACAATTGGGGAGAATTTGATGGTGCCCATGCGGTCTACCAGCCAAAAAACATGAGCTGTGAAGAGCTTGAGGCAGGTGCAGAAGAATTCTCGCAGCATTTTTACTCAATGTCGCGGTCAGCTTCGAGAAAACTTCGTCAGATAAAAGATTTCGGGTTGGCAACCACGCTTCAGATTACGTGATTGCCAGCGCCTCATACCATAGGAAGGATGGCTAAGCCTAAAGGATCCCAACCCTTAAACTTTACCGTCCAATTAAGGAGAGCTTAGAACAGTTTAACTGTCTCTACAGCTCTCCTTTTTCCAAAATTTCGCCCCATAAAGACGCATCAAATCCAAGCAAAAGCTGTTTTCCACCAGTAATAAGTGGCCTTTTAATTAATGAAGTTTCCTGTGCCATCAAGGCGATAGCGCTAGCCTGGTCCGTGACACCAGCCTTGGTTTCATCATCCAATTTGCGCCATGTGATACCGCGTTTATTCAAAACAACGTCCCAACCGAACCGCTCACAGGCCTCTATCAGTGCATTTTCATCTGCACCACTTTTCTTGTAATCGTGAAAATTGTAGTTGATTTTAGACTCATCCAGAAGTTTACGAGCTTTGCGAACACTGTCGCAATTGCGAATACCATACATAATCAACAAGATCAGAACCCTTCATTTCCTCATCATTAGATGAAATATACTCAGCTTAACGTTGATGTGTCTCTCAACTGACACGCATTAAACCGCAAGAAATACATCCCTTAGCACCTGAATACGCTATGAAATTGCGCTGCGCCCACATTAATTCCTCGTTTCAACTACGCAATGCCCCCTAGACGCTTTCATTCATATGGGTAATATCACTAAGACGCCAGAATCCGCCTAATAAGTGGTCGGCGAAACGAGAGGGGCCCTGCAGAACAATTAATTTTCTGCATGAGGGGAAAAGGGGAGTTAATTTAGAATGCGTTTAAAGATTGCATCCGCTGCATTGGCAATGACGCTTGCTGCTGGAACTCAGGTAAATGCTGAAACGCTGAAGTTCGCATTTCAAGGTACATACAATCAGCTAGATCCATACAGCTTGAACGAAACATTCACCATGGCCATGCACGGCAATGTGTATGAAGGTCTCGTTCGCCGTACAGCAGATCTCCAGATTGAGCCTGCACTTGCAGAAAGCTGGGAAGTTATTGAACCAACCCGCTGGCGCTTCCACCTGCGCAAGGGCGTAAAATTCCACAACGGCAACGACTTCAATGCTGACGACGTGGTTTTCTCTGCAAATCGTGTTCGCGCTGAAGGCTCTGACCTGACAACCCGTATCGCAGCGGACGTCAAGATTGAGAAAGTAGACGACTACACCGTTGATTTCGTCCTGACAGGCGCAAACCCTATCCTGCACTCCGAGTGGTCCACTTGGTACATCATGGATAAGGAATGGACTGAAGCAAACAACGCTGTAAAAGTGACAAGCGCTTCTGACACCAATCCTAACTATGTATCTTTGAACACAAACGGCACCGGCCCGTTCAAGATCGCAACGCATGAGCCAGGCGTAAAAACCACCTTCACCGTAAACGACGGTTGGTGGGATAAAAAAGAACACAACCTGACAGGCGTTGAGTTCACTCCAATCGGATCTGATGCAACCCGCGTTGCAGCTCTGCTTTCCGGCGAGCTGGACATGGCGTTCCCAATCCCGGTACAGGACATCAAGCGCGTGGACAGCAATGCAGGCACATCTGCACTGACCGGTCCTGAACTGCGCACCATCTTCCTCGGTTTCGACCAGAAGCGTGATGAGCTGACCTACTCCAACATCAAAGGCAAGAACCCATTCAAGGACGTTCGCGTTCGTAAGGCGTTCTACCAGGCAATTGACGTTGATGCGATCAAAGCGAAAATCATGCGTGGTCTGTCCGAGCCAGCAGCTCTGATGATCTCACCATTCCTATTCGCAAACTCCGGTGACTTCTCTCGCTACCCGTACGATCCGGCAGCTGCGAAAGCACTTCTCGCAGAAGCAGGTTATGCAGACGGCTTTGAAGTTGGCATGGACTGCCCGAATGATCGCTACGTCAACGACGAAGCAATCTGTCAGGCAACTGCTGCATTCCTCGCGCGCGTAGGCATCAAAGTAAACCTGAATGCACAGCCTAAAGCGAAGTACTTCGCTAAGATCCTGGCATCTGGCGGCTTTGACACATCCTTCTACATGCTGGGCTGGACCCCAGGTTCATTCGACAGCTACAACATTTTGCTCAACCTCAACAACTGCCGTGATGACAAAGGTGCTGGTGGACCATTCAACCTCGGTGGTTACTGTAACCCACGTGTTGATGAGCTGACAAAAATGGTTCTCTCCGAAAACGACGAAGAGAAGCGTAACAGCATGATCTCCGAAGCCTACACAATCCTGAACAACGAAGTTTCTCACATTCCATTGCACCAGCAGGGTCTGGCTTGGGGTGTATCCGACAAGGTTACTCTGAAGCAGCGTGCGGATAACGAGTTCCACTTCAAATTTGTAGTGAAGAACTAAGTTGACGGCTTAGCCAACAAAATAATAGCCCGGCGCCCTCGGCGCCAGGCGCCTCTATTCTCAGGAACAACTATAAAACACCATGTTTGGCTTTATTTCCCGGCGTATCGCCATGGCTCTCGTGGTCATGTTTGTCGTAGCCTTAATCTCCTTCCTGCTCTTCCGCTTTGTTGGAGATCCTGTAAACCAGATGGTGGGCATTGAGACCACCCCGGAACAGCGTGAAGCCTTGCGCCAGCGCCTCGGTCTGAACGACCCTGTTCTCGTTCAGTTTTTCCGTTATGTCCTGGGCGCAATCCAGTTTGACTTCGGTAACTCCTACCAGTTCAAGCAGCCTGTGGCAGACCTGATTGGTCGCCGTCTGCCTGCAACTCTGGAGCTGTCCTTCGCCTCTGCAATTTTTGCATTGCTGCTGGGCATTCCAATGGGCGTTTACACCGGTCTGAACCGCGACTCCTGGCTCTCAAAGATGTTCCTGTCGGTATCTCTAGTAGGTATCTCTCTGCCAACATTCTTTATCGGCATCCTGTTTATCTTCTTCTTCTCAGTCACACTGCAGTGGCTGCCAAGCTTTGGCCGCGGCGAGGTCGTTGCCCTGGGGTCGTTCTGGGACACAGGCTTCCTGACCATCAGCGGTCTGAAGGCCATCATCCTGCCGGCAATTACGCTTGGGCTGTACCAGATGACCCTCATCATGCGCCTGATCCGCGCTGAGATGCTGGAAGTGATGCGGACCGACCACATCAAGTTCGCCCGCGCTCGCGGTTTGCCGAACCGGTCTGTCTATTACATCCACGCTCTCAAAAACACGATGGTCCCTGTGATCACCATCACCGGTCTGCAGCTCGGCTCCATCATCGCCTTTGCGATTATCACCGAGACCGTGTTCCAGTGGCCGGGCATGGGCATCCTCTTCCTGCAAGCCGTGCAGAACGTGGATATTCCGATCATGGCAGCTTACCTGCTGCTCACCGCTTTCATCTTCGTGTTCATCAACCTCATCGTAGACATTCTCTACGTCGTGATTGATCCACGCCTGCGCACCGAACGCGGCCGCGCATAAGAAACGGTAAGGATAATAATCATGACAGATAACACACCAACCGTTTCCGGCAGTGAGGCTTCAGAAGCCCCGCGCTCCGCAATGGCCCGCTTCCTCGACAGCGACTTGCTGCACAGCTTCCTCAGCTCCAAAGTGACAGTCCTCGCGGCTTTCACCACGGTAGTGCTGATGCTCGCAGCCCTGTTTGCTCCGCTTGTCGCACCGTTCAACCCGTTCGATCTGGCTCAGATCAGCATCATGGACGCACGCATTCCACCGATTGGTATGGAATGGTCCGACCCACGCTACCTGCTGGGCACAGATGATCAGGGCCGCGATCTGCTCTCTGGCATCCTGTATGGAATGCGTATTTCTCTGGCAGTGGGCTTCCTGTCTGTGGCATTTGCCGCAGTCCTCGGCATCTCCCTCGGCCTGATTTCCGGTTATGTCGGTGGCCGCACAGACGCGATCATCATGCGTATCGCAGAAGTCCAGCTCACCTTCCCGGCCATCCTGCTGGCACTGCTCATCGACGGCATTGCAAACGGCATCTTTGGCAACATCGATCGTGAGACCTGGGCAATCTGGATTCTAACGTTCTCCATCGGCCTGTCATTCTGGGTGCAATACGCACGTACAGTTCGTGGCTCTACATTGGTGGAGAAGAACAAAGAGTATGTTCAGGCCGCCCGCGTCATTGGCATTCCGGCATGGATCATCATGATCCGCCACGTGCTGCCAAACGTGCTTGGTCCGGTTCTGGTTATTGCAACCATCAACCTTGCTCTGGCAATCATCACAGAAGCAACCCTCTCCTTCCTTGGCGTTGGTGTTCCATCAACACAGCCATCTCTGGGCACCCTGATCCGCATCGGCAACGACTTCCTGTTCTCAGGTGAGTGGTGGATCGCGATCTTCCCAGGTCTGGCGCTCGCGATCCTCGTACTGGCAGTAAACCTGCTGGGCGACTGGCTCCGCGACGCTTTGAACCCGAAACTGCGCTAGGGAGGCCAGACCATGAGCATCTTAGATATTCGCGGCCTCACTGTTGAGTTTCCAAGCCGCAAAGACGTCTTCACAGCGTCCCGTAATGTCAATCTCTCCGTAGACGCCGGTAAAATCCTCGGCGTGGTTGGAGAAAGTGGCGCCGGCAAGTCCACCGTCGGCAACGCCGTCATCGGTCTTCTGGAAAATCCAGGCCGGATTGCCGAAGGTGAAATCCACCTCGACGGCAAACGTATCGACAACCTCGCGGCTGAAAGCATGCGCAAACTGCGCGGCAAGCGCATCGGCATGATCTTTCAGGATCCGCTGACCTCTTTGGATCCACTCCAGACCATCGAGTTCCAGCTGGTCGAAACCATCCGCCTGCACTTGCCGCTTTCCAAAGCAGAAGCCCGCGCACATGCGGTTGATCTGCTGAATCAGGTTGGCATTCCAAATCCGGAAGAACGCATCGCGCAGTACCCGCACCAGTTCTCCGGTGGTATGCGCCAGCGTGTGGTGATCGCTCTCGCTCTTTGCGCAGACCCGGAAGTTGTCATCGCAGATGAACCAACAACTGCGCTCGACGTTTCCATTCAGGCTCAGATCCTGAAGCTGATGAAGCGTCTGTGTGAAGAGAAGAACGTGGCGATGGTCATCATCACCCACGACATGGGTGTGATCGCAGACCTCACCGACCACGTTGCGGTGATGTACCGTGGTGATCTGGTTGAATACGGTGAATCCAAGCAGGTACTGGGCGCTCCAAAGCACCCATACACCCAAAGCCTGATCGCCGCCGTTCCGCGTCCAGACGTAAAAGTACACCGCTTCCCGCAGGTCGATTACATTGAAGGCTCAGCAAAGCCCTTCAAGCAAATCGACATCGGCACCCACTGGCTAGGCAAGGCGCGTGACTACAAATCCGTCGATAGCCCACTGCTTGATGTAAAAGACATCACCATGAAGTTCCTCACAAAGGACGCATGGATTTCTAAAAACAGGCAGTACTTCACCGCTCTGGATAAAGTCAGCTTTGACATCCACGCAGGTGAAACCTTTGGCCTCGTGGGCGAAAGTGGCTCAGGTAAATCAACCATGGCCCGCGTCATCACTGGCCTTTACCACCCGGCAGGCGGCACCGCCCACTTTGCAGGACAGGAACTGACCAGCCTGAAAGACAAGAAGCAGGTTCTGGCAATGCGTCGCCAGATGCAGATGATTTTCCAGGATCCGTTCTCCTCCCTGAACTCCCGCATGCGTGTGCGTGATATTGTGGCTGAACCAATCAAGTTCCACAAACTCGCCAGCACCAACAGCGAAGTGAACCAGATCGTTGATGACCTTCTGGAGCACGTCGGCCTAGGCATCGCAGCTGCTGCCAAGTTCCCGCACGAGTTCTCTGGTGGTCAGCGCCAACGCATCTCCATTGCTCGCGCCCTGGCGACACGCCCTCGCTTCCTTGTTTGCGATGAGCCAACTTCCGCGCTGGACGTATCCATTCAGGCACAAATCCTCAACCTGCTCAAAGACCTGCAGGACGAGCTAGGTCTGACCATGCTGTTCATCAGCCACGACCTCGCGGTCATCCGGCAGATGTGTAACCGCACCGGCGTTATGCGCCACGGCCAGCTTCTGGAAGTTGCTGACACCGAAGACCTCTTCGACAAACCTCAACACGCTTACACCAGGGAGCTCCTCTCCCTGATGCCAAGCATGGACGGCCTGTCCCGCCAAAATCTGGAAGAAGAACTGGCCTAGCGCCACTCACATTCCGAAGATCACGAAGGGCCCCCAGCGGGCCCTTTTCTTTTGCCTGCACGACAAACACGCCTCACTCGAATGTGATCCGACAGTCGGTCATCAGACCGACCTAAAGCTTGAGTTCCCAATCAAAATCAAATATGAAACATTATTCGAATTATATTCCAGAATCACAAAATCGGTGAAAGCAGTCCCATGCAGTCTTCCGGCAAACAGCAAAAAACCAAACTTCGCGAAGAAGCTATTTTGGAGAAAGCACGAGAAGTCATTATCGCTGAAGGGACTGGTGCCCTGAAGATGCCAGAGCTCGCGAAGCTATCGCAAGTCTCTGTCGGCACCCTTTATCGCCACTTCGAAAGCAAGCAGGACATCATAGCTGCACTGGCATCAAGAGCCCTTGATGCGCGTCATCAAAAGTTGAAGTTGGTCAAAGAACAATTTCAAGAGCCGGACGAGCGATATCTTGGAGTAATCATGTTGGATTTCCTGTTCAACATCGCTCATCCTGACGTGTTCCAGATAGAAATGGCTTGCGCCTCGCCCGCTTTCTGGGAAGAGACACAAAGCTTCAGGCACCAAAGTCACCAAGCTGTTGCCAAAGATATATCCTCGTTTCTTCAAAGCGTGTGCTCGGAAATTTCAGGCCCAGAGGCTGACCTAAAGCATCTTGCAACAGGCATCTGGGCCTTTGTGTCAGGCATGTCCTTAGTTTGGTATGGCATGCCAAGCAAGCAGCAGGACAATCTGGAAGAAGCCCTCTGCTTTCTCAGAATGCACCTGATAAACTTCATCAAGGGATACGGCCTGCAGCTCTCCGATGCAGGCGGAACATTTAGCCATCTGGAAAAGCACTTTCTCGCAACAAAATCACAGTGGCTTTGGGCCCTGAAAGGTAAACCAGCAAATGACAGTCATTAAGCGCGGTGTTATCGCCATTCTCGCACTCTTTTTTGCTCAGTTTGCAGCTCAAGCTGAAGTGCTTCAACCAACAATATATATGGTCACCATTCACACAGCGAACTTTCCGGAGATGAAAACCTTCTTCAAAGACAAAATGAAGATGGAGCTGGTTTCGGATAGCGGAGAGTTTGTAGAGTTCCAGTCCAACGGTCTCAGGCTTTCACTTGCAAGCCATAAAACCTTGAGCTCTTTCCTGGACTCAAACTCGCTGAATGGCAAACGCACCGGATCAGGACTGGGTATCGGCTTCAAATACGAAAATCCGGAACAGGTTGATATCGCCTACAAAGCCCTCCTAAAAAATGGAGTAAAAGGCGTCGCAGAACCTGCGCAGCAGCCTTGGGGCGAATACACCGCCTTCTTTGCAGACCCCGACGGGAACGTGCACGAGCTGGTCGCCGATACCAAATAAAGCCAGCTATTCAGATACAAAGGGCCCCAGCGGGCCCTTTTCTTTTGCCTGCACGCAATATGATAAGTTAACGCACTCTCACAACCTCTAATTCAATAGAGCTTAAACTCTCAGGCAACCACTTCAGCTTGCATTCCCTTTAAAACAACGCACTCGCGCGTACGCGCAGCTTCATTAAGAGTGCACTCATTAAGCTCTACGCGTCCGCGAGGACTCAAAGCTACAAATGTAAACTTTTCCCGATCAAAGCAGGCGCAAAAATGAAGAAAACAACTGCTATCATAGCTGGCCTTGGTGCACTGGCTCTTTTCATCTCACCAGTCTTGGCCGACAATAACGACACAGGCCAACCCAAAGTCGAATTCTCTGACCTGTCTCTTGCCGACGGATCTCCGGATGACGGCACCTGCAAAACCCGTTACTCCAGTGGTTTTACAGCAACTCACAAAGATGACAAAGCCGACGCAAGTCAGGATCAGACAGCTTCTGACGATAACGATGGCGTTCTCATCGCAGAAACTGATGGTGTTGTTGGCGAAGGTATCTTCACAATCTCAAACACCTACGAAATCGTCTTCGACGACAGCACAGATGCCCCTCCTGTCGAAGTGCAAATGTTTGCCTCAGGTCTGGTCGGTGAAAATCCGATTATAGGCGTGTTCTCTGACGGTACTTGTCGTGGGCACATCACCGTTCATCATGAAGACAAATCCTGACGTAACAGCCACTCACGTATTCAAATGCTGATGCTGCGCCATTCATAAGTGGCGTGGCATTTTTTTTACATTGCGTCGTTAATTCACGCCCCCTCACATACCAACGACAAATCCTCAAAAACCTAGGCTTTCCGCCAAATGATTGCGCTGTCAAATAATGAACATAGTTTCGACTATACATAGCAGGTTCGCGCCTTCTAACCCCATGAACGAAGATTGTCATGTTCCTGCGCAACTCAATAATTGGAGTAACAAGCTTACTCCTCATATCTTTCCTGGGAATTATACATCCAATCGGCGACAGCTTGTCTGTTCTCCGGCTGCCTCTGGCCGTCTTGCTTGCAATTCTAACACTGTTTTCATACCGCCAGCCCAAGTTGATGATCATCGGCTTTCTAGTCGCATCAATCAGCAGCGGAACGGTATTGTGGGCCGATCAGGGAGTGCGCGTCCCAGAGAATTACGATCTGGCGGTCTATCAAAAGAACCTGAGTTTCCGTGCCGGAGACCGCATGGATGTCCTGAATGACATCCTCATGCTACAGCCAGAAGTGATCACGCTTCAGGAAGTGCACAAAAGGCATCTTCCTCTCATCAACTCACTCAAGAAGCAGTATCCCTACCACATCGTTTGTCCCTTCACAGCCGTCGGCGCAGTCGCTGTGCTCTCACGCCTCCCTCTTGCTTCTGATGCTTATCGCTGTGAGATCGGCCTCGGCATAGCAGCACTGCACATCCAAAGCTCAGAGGGACCGCTCTGGGTGGTGTCTATCCATCAGCACTGGCCATGGCCGTTTCCTCAAGAGACACAAGCTGGGAAAATCATCTCGATCTTATCAGAGCTGGATGGACTGAAGATGATTGCTGGCGATTTTAACATGGTCCCGTGGTCGCACAATCTGGATGAATACACCGACGCCACGGACACTCAGCTGGCCGGTCCATTTGAAGCAAGCTTCCTTTTCAAAGGCACTTATGCCATGCGCATTGACCACGTCCTCGCACCAAAGGGCGGAAAGACCTTTCTCCGCCCTTACTACGGCTCCGACCACCACGGTTTATTTGCCCGCGTAGACCTGTAAGCGGCCTTAAGTCTTAAGCGCAACTATGAAACGCCCCATGGGAGACGCCGGATAATTGCCAGTCTCAACAATCTTGAAGCCTGCCTGCTCAATCTGACGTCCCAATTCCACCTGCTTGAAGTAGGTCACATAAGGCGCATACCCAACAAGGCGCATCACATTGATCAGCCAGCGCCAGTAAAACGCGGAATCGCCCAAACATGGCGTCTTGGAAATGAGCAATCCACCCGGCTTCACAAGTCGCTGTACCTGATTGATTGCATCAGCCGGACCTTTGATCAAATGAATAACGTTATACGCCATCACCACATCATAGGTCTTGCCATCAAGCACTGATCCACCTGCGGGAGCATGCACAAAACTCACATTCTCAACGCCGTCGTCCCATGCCTTTTCACGCCCAAACTCAATCATCTTGCCGGAAATATCGCTAGCGGTCATGTGCTTGACATGCTTGGCCAAAAGCATCGCCGTCGCCCCACTGCCACAGCCCAGTTCCAACACCTCTTGCTCCGGTGTGAGATAAGAACGGACACGGTCCATTGCCTTCTCATAGGAAGCAACGTCTTTCATTGGTCGCGCCACATAACCCGGCGCATGTTTATCCCAAAATCCTGCGGAATTCTGCATCGGAAACCCTCCATTTCCTGCAGTGTATCCATGCATATTATCAAAACAAATTGCCAAAATTCGCAGTTGAGGTATACAAATATGCATGAATTGGCAGAGCGTCTCATTCGATTGGAATCAAGCCCGCGCTTTCCTTGTCACAGCAGAGGAAGGCTCCCTTTCGGCTGCAGCAAGGGCCCTCGGCCTCACCCAACCCACACTGGGCAGACAGGTCTCCGCACTGGAAGAAGCACTCGGCGTGACGTTGTTCGAGCGTGTTGGCCGCTCACTCTCCCTCACGCAAGCAGGCTTTGAACTTCTGGAGCATGTGAAATCCATGGGAGAGGCCGCCAACCGCATTTCATTGGCAGCGTCCGGCCAGTCTCAGGAAATCGACGGAACCGTCTGCATCAGCGCAAGCGACACCGCCTCAGCCTTCATCCTCACACCCATTTTGAAGCAACTGCGCGAGATCGCACCCGGCATTCACGTGGAGATCATCGCCACCAACACCGTCAGTGATTTGCAGCAGCGTGAAGCAGATATCGCCATCCGCCATATCCGCCCGGAACAACCAGACCTGACCGCAAGGCTTGTGAGGGAAACCACCGCACACTTCTATGCCAGCAAAACCTATCTGAACCGCAAGGGCCGCCCACAATCGGCCAATGACATGGCAAACCACGACTTCATCGCCTTCGACAGGCCAGACAAGTTCCTCAAGTACTTCACCGAGTCTGGTCTGCCACTCAAAGAAAGCAACTTCAAACTAACAACCGCAAGCGGGCTGGTGGGGTGGCAACTGGTCCGAAATGATCTCGGCATCATCGTCATGATTCAAGAGATCGCGGAAATGTTCCCGGAAATGGAACAGGTACTGCCAAGCTTTGAGCCATTCGTCGTGCCCTTCTGGCTGGCAACCCACCGCGAACTGCACACCTCAAAGCGCATCCGCCTGGTCTTCGACCTTCTGGCGGACACGCTTTCAAGCAAAACTTTGCTGTGACGGTGCTACAAATTTTGCAAAGCAACAGTATTCAAAATTCAACGTATGCTCCAACACTCTTACCCATCAGGAAATGCATTGAGTGCCTCTTTATGACCCACAGATCTTTAAAGCACTTATCTTCAGCTGGCTGACAATATTTGGTCTTCATAAGATGTAAAATCGGTTGCACTCCAAATGGGAACATTGAAATGAACAAGATTCGCAGAGCTGGCCATGATGATTTGGAGGCACTCTACCGCATTTCGGTTCAAACAGGCCATTTGGGTAATGATGCCAGCCACTTGTATGCCGATTATCGAATGATGGGGCACATATACTCAGCCCCCTATCTAAAGTACTCACCTCAACTCTCTTACGTGATTGAGCGCGACAACCAAGTCGTTGGTTACTGTGTAGGCACAATTAACACCGTCAAGTTTGAAGCGACCCTGGAAACTCAATGGTGGCCAAGCTTAAGACGTAAGTACCCCAAACCGGAGGAAGGAGCGAGATCGACTTGGACTGCGGATGAACGCAGGTACCAGATGATCCATTTTCCGGAGAAAACACCAGAACAGATTTCAATACGCTTTCCTGCCCACCTACACATGAACCTTCTCCCAGTTGCTCAAGGGCAAGGCATCGGAACCCTGCTCCTCAACAAATGGATGCAATGCGCAAAACGATACCAAGTAGCGGCTATACATGTTGGTGCGAATGCAAAGAACGCTAGAGCCATTCGCTTTTGGCAAAAACACGGATTTAGCGAACTAGATGCTGTTGCTTCTAGAACAATCTGGATGGGCCGCGTTGTGTGACGCCCCTGATGCCTACCGCCTCAAGCTAAGCAACAAGAAAGAACTCACCCCCGTAAACGCGACCTCATCATTGCAGACTTTGTTTCGCCGTAACAACCGCTAGGCTGATACAGGCTCTCCAGCCATCACATAATGCAGTTTATTGAACTGCCGCCGCCAAGCAGAAACCTCGGGCAGATACTGCTCAGGTTGATCAGAGCGCAGCGCTGCTGCAATCAACCGCGCCATCTCACCTGCATGGCTGACACCAACACCCCAGCGCACCAGTTCAGGCGTTCCAATACGCAGCCCGTTCATATCGCCTTCCACCTCCGCAATCGGCAAGCCGATGCCACAGGCAAGGAAACCAGCCTTGCGGAGTTTCTTGGAAGCCGCCTGCCCTCCACCGAAGGAAGCCGCTTCAACAGCAAACTGATGTGACTGCGTAAAGCCCTGCGCCTTGGCAAACACGGGAATGCCCTCCGCATAAAGCGCCTGCGCCAGTGCTTTGGAAAGGGCAATCATCTCAGCAGCATACGCTTGCCCATAGTCCCGCCAATCCAGCATGGTCACCGCCAGTGCAGCAGACTTCGCCGCATCAAAGTTGGCAGTCATCCCGGGAAACGCGATGGCATCCATCCGCTCAATTAACTCAGCATCATTGGAGACAATCAGACCACCCGCAGGCCCGCCAAGGCTCTTGTAGGTGCTCATAGTCATAAAATGAACGCCTTCTTCCAACGGATTCGCCCAGGCTTTGCCAGCAATGATCCCGCATTGATGCGCTGCATCAAACATCACTTTGGCACCCACCTCATCGGCGATCTCACGAATAGCGCGCACAGGATGCTCAAACAGGTTAAGGCTGGAACCAACTGTGATCAGCTTCGGCTGTTCCGCTTTAGCAAGCTCACGAACCCCCTCCACATCAATGGTGTAGCCATCCGCGTTCACCGGAGCAGGCACAGTGCGCAAACCATAAAGCCCGGCACATCCTGCAATGTGGTGGGTCACATGCCCGCCAATGGAAGCTGGCGGCGCAATGATCGTATCACCCGGCTGACAGGTCGCCATAAACCCATAAAGATTGGCGATGGCGCCAGACGGTACACGGATCTCCGCATACTGCGCATCAAACACTTCCGCACTCAGCTCAGCCGCAATCACCTCAATCTCTTCAATAGCTTCCAGCCCCATCTCGTACTTATCACCGGGGTAGCCAAGAGACGGACGAGAACCAATGCCAGAGGCCAGAAACGCCTCAGCCCTTGGGTTCATCACATTCGTTGCCGGGTTCAGATTGAAGCACTGCTCCTCATGAATTTCCCTGTTTTGAGAAGCCAGCGCATCCAGTCGCCCCAGAAGAGCCGCAGAACTCTGCGTTTGCGTACGCTGCGCAACCTCCTGCACCAGTGCTTCACAGTGAGCCGGAACCCAATTTCGTTTCGCTAAAACCATCACAACCTCCCAATTGTTGAGAGGAGTGTGCGGACAGAACGCTTGAGAGCGCAAACCAGAATATGTAATTATTGGCCTAGAAAAACTAAGGCTAAGCCATGTCAGTCTCTCCCTCCCGCCCCAAAGGGCCACCTCTCAACGCCCTTCGTGCGTTTGAAGCAGCCGCCCGCCTTGGTGGCTTTGCCAATGCAGCAGAAGAACTGAGCGTCACCGCAGGCGCTGTCTCCCAGCACATTAAGGCATTGGAGGAATGGGTTGGCGCGGACCTGTTCGAGCGCCGCTCTCAAGGCGTCCACCTGACAGAGCTGGGACAGGACATCGCCCCGCACTTCTCTAAGGCCTTCGATGAACTGGGCAACGCCGTCCGCCAATTACGAGCCAAAACCAGCCGCAAAACCATTCACATTGCTGCCCTGCCAAGCGTCGCGCAACTCTGGCTCTCTCCCCGCCTGCCCAAAATCAGAGAGGCTTTGCCAGACACCAACATCTCTGTCATCGCACTGGAAACACCACCCAATCTGGACCGCGAGATCTACGATCTCTCCATCTTCATCGGCAAACCCAAAGGCACAGCTCAAGAGCGCATCATCGCAGAGGATCTCATCACCCCGGTCTGCTCACCAGCAACAGCAAAAGGCCTGAATGAACCACAGGACCTTGAGGCAGAAACCTTCCTACACGATGTGATCTGGGCAGACGACTGGCAGGTCTGGGCCAACACAAACGCACCAACTCTGAATAGCTTGAGCGACGGCCCAAACTATTCCCTCTATGCCATAGCAATGGAAGAAGCGAAAAACGGTGCAGGCATCCTCATGGGTCACAAAGCCCTCGTCGAACCGTCTCTGAAGAAAGGCGACCTCCAAGCCCCTTTCACCCAATGGCAATCAACCGGAAAATCCCTCATCCTGGAATGCGCCAGCCTGCCAACCCCATCAAAAGAGATCACACAGATCATCTCTTTGCTACTAGCATAGCCATTGAGCAGACACCGCTCGTTCCCATTACGTGACTATCCACAGAGCGCCTTTCCGCACTGAAAGGTCAGGGACAGGTCAAACTACGCAAAACCCTATGTGTTCCCTGCAAAATTGATCAGGCTGTGGTCTCGGCTTCGATCAGGATCACAACACGACTACATCACATAGGAGAGCTTGCGTATTTACCCTCTCTACAACCACTTGACCCGCCCTCACCAATGGTAATAAGTCCTGAGGGTCTAAACTCGGCAACCGAAGATAGCTCTGATGAACGCACCCTCAGCCTCTGCAGCCCAAACCGTCAAACTCGACATCACCGGAATGACATGTGCAGGTTGCGCATCTCGCTTGGAAAAGACTCTCCAGGCAACCGAAGGTGTGGTCAAAGCCACGGTCAATTTCGCACTTGAAATGGCAGAGGTGGAACACCTGCCTCAGGTCGCCGCAAATGATCTGGTGGACGTGGTCTCAACAGCTGGTTTTGAGGCTAAAGAGCGCCGGGACGAGGCAGAGGCAGCAAAGAAGGCTTTTGAAGAGCGCGAAGCACATAGCGACGCAGAAGAACGCAAAACCTTTCAACTTTTCGCGCTATCAACGCTCCTTGCGATTCCATTAGTCATTCCAATGGTTTTGATGGCATTTGGCGTGCAATTCGAGCTCTCTGGCGTACTGCAGTTTGCATTAGCAACGCCAATCCAACTTTTCGTCGGTGCGCGATTCTACAAGGGTGCGTTTGCAGCACTGCGTCATGGCGGCGCCAACATGGATGTCCTCGTCTCGCTCGGCACATCCGCCGCTTATCTGTACAGCGTTTATAACGTCTTCTTCGCCACACAGGCGCAGGCAACAGACCTCTATTTTGAAGCATCCGCCGTCATCCTCACGCTCATTCTGATGGGTAAATATCTGGAAATACGGGCAAAACGCTCCACCTCAGCAGCAGTTCGCTCTCTGATCGCTCTGCGACCCACCACGGCCAACAAGATCGTCGGCGACAAGATTATCCCCGTCAACATCTCAGATCTGCGCCTCGGTGATTACATAGTTATCAAACCGGGCGAGTGCGTTCCAACCGATGGCTTGATTGAAGAGGGTGAAAGCGAGTTGGATGAATCTATGCTCACCGGTGAGAACCTGCCCGTACACAAAAACAAGGGTGATCAGGTAACCACTGGAACAATCAACGGAGCAGGTGCAATTTTTGTGCGCACCACTGCCCTTGGTGAATCAACACGCTTAGCTCAAATTATCCGCCTTGTTGAAGGCGCACAGGCCTCCAAGGCACCGCTGCAAAAATTAGTCGACAAAGTCGCTGCTATTTTTGTTCCCGTTATTGTGCTGATCGCCCTCGCGACCTTCGCTGGCTGGATGCTTTACTCCGGCGACGTCACAACAGCCGTCAGTGCATCCGTCGCCGTCCTCGTCATCGCCTGCCCTTGCGCACTGGGACTTGCTACCCCGACAGCACTGGTCGCGGGCACCGGTGCTGCTGCAAAGGCGGGCATACTTATCCGCGATATCGAAGCGCTGGAACGCGCTCATAAGGTCGATACCATCCTCTTCGATAAGACCGGCACGCTGACCATCGGCAAGCCAGTTCTGACAGATGCTCAGGCTTTTGACCGCAATGACGACCGCCTGCTGACAATCGCAGCCAGCATCCAGTTGGGCAGCGAGCACCCACTTGCAAGCGCACTTATCCGCGCAGCAGAAGAGCGTAACCTCAAGCTCACCCGCCCACGCTCTATCAAGGCTATCCCCGGCAAGGGCCTGATTGCAGAGCTCACCGGACAGCAGGTCTCCATCGGCAATGCGGCCCTGATGAAAGACCTGAATGTCGCCCCATCCATGATGGGTGACGGCCTTGTAAAGACTTATGAATCCTCAGGTAAAACCGCAGTCACAGTCGCCCTTGGTGATCGTGCAATCGGTGTTCTAGCGTTTGTTGATCAGGCACGAGACTCCGCCCGTGAAGCTGTAGAATCCCTTAAGAAACAAGGCATTCGCACAGTAATGATCACCGGTGACACCGAACTCGCGGCAAAGAACATCGCAGATCAGGTCGGCGTTGACGAATTTCAGGCACGCGTTCAGCCAGAGGGCAAGAACGAAGTTGTAAATGACTTGAAAGAACAAGGCTATAGAGTTGCCATGGTCGGCGACGGCATCAACGACGCCCCTGCTCTGGCAGCTGCAGACCTTGGCATCGCAATGGGCTCCGGCGCTGATGTTGCATTGGAAACCGCAGGCGTCACACTCATGCGTTCCGAGCCGAAGATGATCCCGGCAGCGCTGGACATCTCCAAGGCAACTCTCAGAAAAATCAGACAAAACCTGTTCTGGGCCTTCATCTACAACATCATCGGCATTCCGCTGGCAGCACTGGGATTGCTCTCCCCTGTCATCGCAGGAGCTGCCATGGCCATGAGTTCTGTCTCCGTGGTTACCAACGCCATGCTGCTGCGGCGCTGGAAACCGTAAAACATGAACTGAGATCATCAATTAAGCCCCTGAATAACAAGTTCAGGGGCTTTTTTGTACCTTCTCGTCTTATGGTTGACCAATACAACCATTTCTTAGAAGAACTCCGACCAATCATACGAGAGCAAAAGTGAAGAATAATGCTTCTATTCTTCTATCAAGCTGATCCATTACAAATAATTCGGTTAGACGGAAAACAAATAAGCTCTTCATAAGGTCAACCAATATATAAAATGGTTTGACAACTCCTCAAATCCATCCAATTCTTTCCATTACATATCGCAGCCTCAGCATTCTATAGTTTCATCTCACGAATACATTCGCTGCGATCACTCGGGGGGAAGTGTATGTTTACGAGAAAGATTGCCAAAGCCACAGTTCTGTGTGCAGCTCTGCTTGCAACAACTTCATTCGGCTACGCGAAGACATTGAAACTCAGCCATAATCAGGGACCAGAGCATCCTCTGCACATTTCCATGCAGCACATGGCAGACAAAGTTTCCATGCAGCACATGGCAGACAAAGTTGCAGAAGCCACTGATGGCTCTCTCAAAATCCGCATCTACGGCAACGGCGCCCTGGGAACACAAAGGGAATCCATGGAGTTAGTGCAAGAAGGCACCCTCGCAATGGCCAAAACCAATGCCAGCGAATTGGAAGCCTTTGAAGAGTCCTACTCAGCACTGAACCTGCCTTACATCTTTGTAGACGAGAACCATTATTTCGATGTTCTCAGTGGCCCAATCGGTGATGACATCCTTGCAGCATCGGCAGACAAAGGCTTCATTGGTCTGACCTTTTACGTGGAAGGCGCCCGCTCCTTCTACGCCAACAAGGAAATCCACTCACCAGCTGATCTCAAAGGCATGAAGATCCGCGTCCAGCCATCCCCCTCCGCAATCCGCATGGTAGAGCTGCTCGGCGGTAGCCCAACGCCGATATCCTGGGGCGAATTGTACAGCGCACTTCAGCAGGGCGTGGTTGATGGTGCAGAGAATAACCCACTGGCGCTGACCACGGCCCGTCATGGTGAAGTCTCCAAGGTTTACTCCGATGACGGCCACACAATGATCCCGTCCATCGTGGTCATTTCAACCACTGTCTGGAATTCATTAAACTCCGATGAGCAAACAGCAATTCGTGCTGCTGCCAAGTCCTCCATGCACTTCCATCGTGCGCAATGGAACGAAATGACCAAGGAGCATATAGAGCAGGCAAAGTCCGAGCTTAATGTGAAGTTCATTGAGGTGGATAAAGCACCATTCATCGAAGCTGTTTTGCCAATGCATGCAGAAGCCGCGGAAAAATCTGAGAGAGTTGGTTCCTTGATCACACGCATCAAAGCATTGACCCAATAAGCCTTCTAATGGAATAAGAAAGGCCAGAGTAACAAGGCAAATCTCTGGCCTTTTGTCTCGCTTGCAAATCTGCTTTATTTAGTATCTTAAGCGTGCAGCAATCATGAAAATCCGCCAAACCGCGCAGGCATGGGAGAATAAGCGAAATGGATGGTCAGCGTCGCCGCTATCAGGAAGTAGCTGAGGTCTTGCGCAAAGAGTTAGGCAACGGAACGTTCAAGGTTGGAGACCGCCTGTGCCCGGAGCGCCAGATTGCTGAAGAAATGAACGTCAGCCGCTCACTTCTGCGCGAAGCTATGATCATGCTTGAGATCGAAGGCTTGATTGATGTGCGCAAAGGATCAGGCACTTACGTTGTACGCCTGCCGGATGCAGAGCAAGTTACTCCTACTTCAAACCTGGAAGACATCGGCCCGTTTGAGCTCCTTCAGGCACGCCAGCTTATGGAAAGCAACATCGCCGCCTTCGCAGCCTCCATGGTCACCAAAGCAGATATCCTGCGCATGCGCGATGCTTTGGAGCGTGAACGCGAAGACCTGGCAAAAGGCTCCGGCGGATATGAAGCGGACGAGGAATTTCACCTGCTCATAGCAGAAGCCACCCAGAACTCGGTACTGGTCGATATGGTCAGAAACCTCTGGCAACAGCGCACCCGTTCCAGAATGTGGGATAAGCTGCACGAACGCATCTTCGACAACACATACCGCGAAGAGTGGCTCAACGACCATCAGGACATCCTCGATGCCCTGAAGCGAAGAGACCCGCAAGCAGCAAAACAAGCGATGTGGCAACACCTTGAGAACGTCAAGAAACGCCTGATGGATTTATCTGACGTCGACGATCCGGCCTTTGATGCCTACCTGTTCCAGCAGGATCCGCTAACGCCTGCATAACCCACCAACGGGCATTAATAGAGCACAATTCATAATACCATTGCCAAATGGGGATTATATCTTTGATAAATTCCCATAGACGTTTTGCACCCTTTACAGGCGGATACGTTCGCGAGATGTTTACTACGTAAAATCAACAAGAGTGGGATGGAACAAGCTTCCACTTCGCACACTGTGCATAGGGTGGCCCGGCAATCATGCACGAGATTGAGCTTAAGCTTTCTGTAGACGAAACAACTCTGGAGCAACTGGCTAAAGCAAAACCAGCAAAAGGCTTTGCGGTCAGTGAACAATCCGTAAAACGTCTCCGTTCCGTGTATTACGACACGCCGGATCACGCGCTCAAGAAAGCCCGTATCTCACTAAGAACACGCCATAACGGCACCATTTGGCTGCAAACCATCAAACAAGGCGGTGGCATGCAGTCCGGGCTCTCCAAACGGATTGAGCTGGAACTGCCCATAGCCGGAATTGAGCCAGACTTCCACGTGATTTCTGATAACGAAATCAAGCAGCAGCTGTTATCTCTGCTTGAGGGCAAGCAGTGGGGAATTCTGTTCGAGACCGCCATCACGCGCACTTTGACCTACTATACAGATAAAGCAGGTGCGAAGATTGAAGTGGCTCTGGATTCTGGCATAGCTAAAACAACCTCTAAAGAGCATCCAATCCATGAAGTAGAGCTGGAGCTGATGGAAGGCCCGGTCGAAAGCCTGTACAAACTGGCAGGCGCACTCATGAGAGATCGACCAATTCTGTTTTCAAACAGCAACAAAGCAGGCATTGGCTATCGACTGGCAAGTGGTGAACCACCTGAGCTCCCATCAGAAGCGCTCCACTCCAACTACATCGAGTTGGAACCAGAAGACAACGCAGGCTCAGCCTTCCAAAAAATCCTCAACGAATGCCTCAACCAAATCGTCGCCAACCGCTCTTGCGTCCTTCAGCAAAATATCTCCGAAGGCCCACATCAGTTACGTGTCGGGCTGCGCAGATTAAGAAGTGCGTTCAACATCTACAAAGCGGCGTTTCCGGACAATGACATCATCGCTGAACTCGATACCTCCGCAAAGCAACTCGCGACAACTGCAGGAAATCAAAGGGATATCGATGTACTAGTAGAAGATATCATCACACCGGTCATCCCGTTACTGCCAGACACACATTCTGTAGAGCCTCTCTTTGAGGCCATTCAACTGGCGCATGTGGAAGCGCAAGTCGAACTGAGACAAGAACTGATCGACCCAAAACTCAACAACTTCCTACTCCAATTGGGAGAGCTCGCACACAGCCCAGCTTGGAAAGAGAACCTGGGAGTAAGTGAGTTCAAGAAATTGGACTTACCAATCGAGATTTTCGCTCAGAACGCATTGTCCAAGCGCTGGAAGGCCTGCGAAAAGCGCGCAGAGAACTTGCAGGACCTCACCATTGAGCAACGACACGATCTCCGCAAATCGCTCAAAAAACTGCGTTATACGGTTGAGTTCTTCCGCTCTCTCTATGAACCAGAAGATCTGCATCTCTTCCTTAAGTGCCTGAAACGCCTGCAAAATACCTTCGGCTACCTCAACGATGTAGCCATGGCTGACCGTCTGGTCGCAATGAAGCTTCCGCAGTCCTTACAAAACAACGAAGTTTCAACGGTCATCGGTTTTGTCGCTGGCTGGCATCAGGCCCGCGCCGACAACGCATGGCTGGAAGCTCAGGAACGTTGGAACGCCGCCGTAGAAGCACCCAAGTACTGGCTCTGAGCAAAAGCCTAATCATTTCTGACTGTTAGGTGCATCCGATCAGCAGCCACATAGGCACGACCAATTTGTATAGGCTCACCACTCGCAATCACGTTGATGGATTCCATCACAAGCACAGGCGATCCCTCGGAAATCTTAAGCAACTCCGCATTATGCGCACTACAAAGCGCTGCCGTAATCCGGGTTTCCTGACGCCGATAATCGCCAAAACCATACTTCTCCATGATCTTGGTGATCGAATTGGTCTCATTCAAATCTGAAGGCAGATTGGGAAAACGAGAGACCTCAAACCAGCGCGTTCCTGCGATAACCGGCGTGCCGTCTGCATAACTTACGGATTCGCATTTAAACAACGCAGTGCCCGGTTCAACCTCCAACAACTCCGATGTGTAAGCATCTGCAGCCACTTCGGTTGTGCGGAAGATATCCCCATAAACCTCCTGCGCCTGACCCGACAAGTTCTCCGAAAACCGTGTGCGCGGACCAATTGGATAGACCAGTGGAGCCTTTGCGACAAAGGTTCCACGTCCTTGATCTGAGCGCAAAAAGCCCTCTTCAATCAGAGTGGAAATCGCACGCCGAACAGTATGGCGGTTGACCTCGAAACTATGAGCAAGCTCTTGTTCTGTTGGGATTTTCTCCCCCTCAGAAACCTCAGCTCGAGAAAGCTCAGAGCGCAGTACTTCAGCAATCTGCTTCCACATGGCAACGCCCGCACGTCGCTCAACAGGAGAAAAATCAAATTTCATCGCATTCGTCATCCCTTCGTCATGAAACAACACTAGTCAGTTGGCGAGCAAAATATTTGTCTATACAACTAGACAACATTAGTTCTAGCTTAGCAACCAAATTCAGGCGCCCAGACACAGTTCTTCGTGAAACCACAGGGCGTCACCACACAATGCCAGAGAACCAGTGTGTTCCTGAAAGTTAAAGGGGCTGAAATGACGGCAAGTTCGCTCAAAGAGCAATCACCGGAAATTGCAGCTAGGCAGAGTGCCATGGGCATTCTGGCAAAGGCCTCAGCGCAAGACCTTGCAGAAACGTGGAAAAACCTCGGCTTAGAACCGAACTATACCGTTATCCGCCCGGCGGAAATCGGACTTGTGATGGTTCGTGGCCGCGCCGGCGGCACAGGTGCCCCCTTCAACATGTGCGAGGCAACCGTCACACGATGTGTCATCGCACTGGACGATGGCACCACCGGATTTGGTCAGGCTCTTGGTCGCGACAAGCAAAAGGTTCTACAGGCCGCTTTGGTAGACGCGCTCTGGCAGCAATCAGAACACCGTGATCTCATTGAGACGAAAGTTCTACAGCCTCTGGCCAGCACTCAGGAACAAGCGGAAAACGAAACACGCGCAGAAGTCGCTGCCACCAAAGTTGATTTCTTCACCATGG
The DNA here is from genome assembly GCF_001623165.1 of Pseudovibrio sp. WM33. Classification (NCBI taxonomy): domain Bacteria; kingdom Pseudomonadati; phylum Pseudomonadota; class Alphaproteobacteria; order Hyphomicrobiales; family Stappiaceae; genus Pseudovibrio; species Pseudovibrio sp. WM33. The sequence goes on along the minus strand of NZ_LMCK01000090.1, from coordinate 302,458 downwards.
TACGGGGAGAGTAATATGAGCACGCAAACAGCCTCCTCAATCTTCGCTAAAGCACCCGCTCCGGGCCTGGCAGATCCAGTCCACGACGCACAGTCCGTATTCCGCTCCGCCATGAACGCACTGGCGCAACCGGGAACAGTGCAGCAGCTGGACATTCTCACACTCAGCCCCCCTGCTCCACTGTCAGTAGCTGCGACAGCGCTCGTGCTGACACTTTGCGATTATGACACACCGCTCTGGCTGGATCCTGCGCTGGCAACCAATGAAACCGTCAAGAATTACATCCGTTTCCACACTGCAGCACCCTTCGTTGAAAGCCCGGCAGCGGCTGCTTTTGCGCTGGTCTCGGATACAAAACTGCTCCCTGCTATCGCAAGCTTTGCCGCTGGCAATGCCGAGTATCCAGACCGCTCAACTACAATCATCCTAATGGTCGCTGAGCTCACTGAGGACGACGGCATCACGTTAAAAGGTCCGGGCATCAAAACCGAGAAGCAGTTCAGCATTGCTCCCGCACCAGCAATGTTCTGGCAGCAGATGCAAGACAACAGCACACTCTACCCACTCGGCATCGATATCATTTTTGCTGGAACCAGTCAGGTCGCAGGCCTGCCCCGCTCCACTAAAATCACCGGTTTGGAGGCTTAACTCATGTATGTTGCTGTGAAAGGTGGCGAGAAAGCCATCCGTAACGCTCACAAGCTCATGGCACGGGATCGCCGCGGCGATACCAGCGTGTCATCCCTGAGCCTCAAGCAAGTCTCCGAACAGCTTTACCTCTCTGTCTCCCGTGTGATGGCAGAGGGTTCTCTGTACGACGCAGAACTGGCAGCACTCGGTATCAAGCAATCCCGTGGCGATCTCATTGAAGCTGCTTTCCTGATGCGCGCCTACAGAACCACTCTGCCACGCTTCGGATACTCCAAACCAATCGATACTGCCAAGATGCTGATCCGCCGCCGCATTTCCGCGACTTATAAGGATCTCCCCGGCGGACAGTTGCTTGGCCCCACCTTCGATTACACCCAGCGCCTTCTCGATTTTAAGCTGGTTGCTGATGGGGAAGCACCAGCACCAGAAACACAGGGGTTCGAGAAGGAAGAGGTGGTACCGCGCGTCACTGATCTTCTCAATGATGAAGGTCTGATCGAGCCAGATGAGCCAATCGCACCCGATGCTCCAGTAGGTGACATCACTCGCGAACCGCTCACCTTCCCCGCTGATCGTGATCTGCGCTTGCAGAATTTGGCACGCGGCGACGAAGGTTTTCTGCTGGCACTTGGCTACTCCACCCAGCGTGGTTTTGGCAGAACCCATCCCTTTGCAGGAGAAATCCGTCTTGGAGAGGTCGAAGTTGACTTCTTCATGGAAGAGCTCGGCTTCGAAGTTCCCCTTGGCACCATGACAGTCACCGAATGCCAGATGATCAACCAATTCCAGGGCTCCGCTTCCGCACCGCCACAGTTCACGCGCGGCTACGGTTTGGTCCCCGGTCAGGGAGAGCGCAAAGTCATGGCAATGGCTCTGGTGGATCGCTCTTTGCGGGCTCAAGAGCTGGGCGAGGAAATAGACTCTCCGACGCAAGATCAGGAGTTCGTTCTGTCTCACTCAGACAATGTGCAGGCCACTGGCTTCGTAGAACACCTCAAGCTCCCGCACTACGTCGACTTCCAGTCAGAACTGGAGCTGATCCGCAAGGTGCGCAAAGAGTGGCAAGAGAAACGCGAAGCAGCTGAACAGGAACTCGTAGCGGAGGCAGCACAATGACCGAGCGCGTTGAAACACAAGGCATCTCCGGCGAGCATTACAACTTCGCTTATCTGGATGAGCAAACCAAACGCATGATCCGCCGCGCAATCCTCAAAGGCATTGCGGTCCCTGGCTATCAGGTTCCTTTCGCTGCCCGCGAAATGCCAATGCCATACGGTTGGGGAACCGGCGGTGTGCAAGTGACTGCGGCAGTCATCGGCAAGAATGATTGCCTGAAGATGATCGATCAGGGTTCAGATGACACGACAAACGCGGTCGCCCTGCGCAACTTCTTTATTGAGACAACAGGTGTAGACACCACCACAAAAACCAAAGACGCCAGCATCATCCAGACCCGTCACCGCATCCCGGAAGAAACGCTGACAAAGGATCAGGTGCTCGTCTATCAGGTTCCAATCCCTGAACCACTCCGCTTTCTGGAACCACGCGAAACCGAGACCCGCAAGATGCACGCGCTGGAAGAATACGGCCTTATGCATGTGAAGCTCTACGAGGACATCGCAAAGTTCGGTCATATCGCAACGGCTTACGCCTACCCGGTCATGGTGCAGGACCGCTATGTCATGGACCCTTCTCCAACACCAAAGTTTGACAATCCGAAGATGGACCAGATGGAAGCACTTCAACTGTTCGGAGCAGGCCGCGAAAAGCGCATCTACGCCATCCCGCCACACACCAAAGTAGTGAGCCTCGATTTTGAGGACCATCCATTTGAAGTGACTAAGTTCGAACAACCCTGCGCAATCTGTGGCGCAGAAGAGGTCTATCTGGATGAAGTCATTCTGGATGACGATGGCAACCGCATGTTCGTATGCTCTGACAGTGATTTCTGCGAGGAACGCCGCGATGCCGGTCATGTCGGCCACCTTGGAACCAATCCTCTGGAAGCAGAAGGAAACGACTAATGTCTCTGGATATTCAAAGTTCTGAAGACCTTCCGCTGCTTCAGGTCAGCAACACGACAAAACTCTATGGCGGCCGCATCGGCTGTAAAGATGTCAGCTTCGATCTCTATCCGGGTGAGGTGCTTGCAATTGTAGGCGAGAGTGGCTCGGGCAAAACAACGCTGCTCAACAGCCTTGCAACGCGCCTCACCCCGACCTCAGGTTCGGTCAACTATCGCAACCGCATGGGCCAGATGCGGAACCTTTATGAAATGAGCGAAGCCGAGAGACGCATGCTCATGCGCACCGATTGGGGTTTTGTCCACCAGCATCCAGCAGACGGATTGCGCATGACTGTCTCTGCAGGGGCCAATGTGGGCGAACGCCTCATGGCAGTTGGTGCTCGGCACTACGGTAACATCCGTGAAACTGCCACCGATTGGCTCGGCCGCGTTGAGATAGCAGAAGACCGCATTGACGATGACCCACGCGCATTCTCCGGCGGAATGCGCCAACGTCTCCAGATCGCCCGCAACCTCGTCACCGCCCCACGGCTGGTCTTCATGGACGAACCAACTGGCGGCTTGGATGTGTCTGTTCAGGCACGCTTGCTGGACCTCCTGCGCGGTCTTGTTGCTGACCTTGGCCTCTCCGTGATCATCGTGACCCATGATCTGGCAGTGGCCCGCCTCCTCTCACACCGTATTCTGGTGATGCGCCACGGTCATGTCATCGAAAGCGGACTGACAGATCAGGTACTGGACGACCCGCAAGAGAGTTACACCCAGCTCCTCGTCTCCTCCATCTTGCAGCCATAAGGACAAGACAATGACAAACACTCCTAAAACCAAGGTGCTTGTTTCTGACCTTGCCAAGTCCTTCAAGATGCACTTGCGAGATGGCTTGGAAATCCCGGTCGTCTCCGGTGTAAACTTCTCCGTTTCAGCAGGAGAATGTGTGGTTCTTGGCGGTCCGTCAGGTTCGGGTAAAAGCTCAATTCTGAAAATGATCTACGCCAACTACCGTTGCCAGAAAGGGCAGATCCTGATCACGGATGGCGACGAGATCGTCAATGTCGCCGATGCAACACCGCGCCGCATTATCCGCCTGCGCGAAACCACAATCGGTTACGTCTCACAGTTCCTGCGCGCCATCCCACGCGTCCCTGCTCTCACGCTGGTTGCCGAACCTCTCATGGCGCAAGGCGTTGCAGAAGACGAAGCTTTTGAGCGTGCTGGCAACTTGCTCTCACGCCTCAATGTGCCAGAGCGTCTCTGGCAGTTGCCACCAGCAACCTTCTCGGGTGGTGAACAGCAACGCGTTAACATCGCAAGAGGCTTCATCGCACATTACCCGATCCTTCTTCTCGACGAGCCAACAGCCTCACTCGATGCAGCAAACCGAGCCGTTGTTGTGGAGCTGGTGGAAGAGAAGAAAACGCAAGGTGTAGCAATGGTAGGCATTCTTCACGATCATGACGTTCGCGATGCCATTGCAGACCGGATCATCGATGTAACAACCTTCGCAACGGCCGCTTAACGCACTATGCGTGGAAAAGGGAAACTCACTCCATGACAAAGCCCCCCAAAATTGCGGAGACGGTCATCGAGTCAACCGTCACCCATCGAGAGGCTGCGGTTGGCAAGCAATGCGAAGTGCTTGGTCCAACCTATCTGGAATATTGTGAGATCGGCGACTACTCCTACATTGGCCCGAACTCGACGGTTGCGGACACAACAATCGGCAAGTTCACGGCCATTGCATCCAATGTTCGCCTTGGCCCTCCCAATCATCCCTTGGAGCGGGTTTCCCAACATCGCTTTACCTACACCCCCGAATACTACCGCGAAGATAAAGAACGGGATCACCAGTTCTTTGCTGACCGCAGAGCCGCGCGTGTCATTATCGGCAATGACGTTTGGATCGGACATGGCGTAACCGTGCTACCCGGCGTAACGATTGGCGACGGTGCGATCCTCGCAGCAGGCGCTGTGGTGGCAAAAAACGTGGAGCCCTACACCATCGTAGGCGGTGTCCCGGCAAAGCCGATCAAGAGACGCTTCTCCAAGGAAGCTGCTAACCGGCTGATCCAACTCAAATGGTGGGATTGGCCTGAGGACAAAATATTCGAACGGCTCCCTCTGTTTCAATCGATGACTGTGGAAAGGTTTCTGGAACACTTCGAACCAGCCTGAGGTGTCATAGGACTGACACCGTTTGCCCGGTACTTCGAAGCCCAAGGATATTCTGGATATGCGTTACTCAATCTATTTCACACACCCACAGTCAGCCAAACTCACTGAGTTGGGAAGCCAATGGCTCGGGCGCTCAGCCTTTTCCAATGACAGCCTCGCACACCCGCACCTGAACGAGTTTGAGCCTGGGCACCTGCACTCAATCACCGAAGACGCACGCCGCTATGGCTTCCACGCCACCATGAAACCACCATTCCATCTGGCGGAAGGTAAATCGCAGGAAGATGCAAAAGCGGCTTTCAGTGCGTTCGCCAAACAAACATCTGCCTTCACCATCGAAGGACTGGCGCCAAACTTCCTCGGCAAGTTTCTGGCCCTGACACCGACGCAGCCGTCAGACCAGCTCAACGGGTTGGCAGCGCAATGCATCAAACAGTTCGACCATCTTCGCGCACCTTTAAGCGAAAAAGACATCAAACGACGCCGCAAAACGAACCTGACACCACAGCAGGATGCCTACATGCTGGAATGGGGCTACCCCTACATTTTCAAGCATTTCCATTTTCATATGACCCTGTCAAAACGACTTGAAGACGAGAGAGAGCGCAGAGCTCTCAAAGCTGCCGCAGAAGACCACTTCAAGCCTGTCATTCATCAACCAATCTCCATTTCGCACCTCGCCCTCTGCGTTGAACCAGAGGCTGGGGCGCCATTTCAAGTCATTGAAATAAGACCATTGGAAGGACAAGTAGCATGAGCGATGTATTAGTCGGCGAAGCGCCACATCAGACATCAACAATGGTCGAGCCACACACACCAATGACCTTCACCAACGCAAAACTGATCCTCCCGGACCAGACGCTGGAAGGCACACTGGCAGTCGAAAATGGCATGATCAGCGACTTAAGCGACGGCAACACGTCCAACGCACTGGACTGTGAAGGCGACTATCTCATTCCCGGTCTTGTCGAGCTGCATACCGATCATCTCGAAAACCACTACAAGCCACGCCCCGGCGTCACATGGAACGCAGTCTCTGCTGTTCAGGCCCACGACGCGCAGATTGCCTGTTCCGGCATCACCACCGTGTTCGATGCCCTGCGCGTTGGAATGGAAGATGATGCGGACCTGACAGCACAGGACATGCGAGCCATGGCCGATGCAATCGAGATCGGCCAGCAGGAAGGCCGCCTGCGCGCTGACCACTACATTCACCTGCGTTGCGAAGTTTCCGCCGACAATTGTGTGGAAGGCTTTGAACTGTTCAACGACGATCCACGCGTTCGATTAGCCTCACTTATGGATCACACGCCAGGACAACGCCAGTTCACCTCTCTGGATCAGTTCGAGCTTTACTACAAAACCAAGAAAGGTTTCTCGGACAAGCAAATGCAGGAATTCATGCTGCAAATGCAGGTCCGTGCAGATCGCAACTCCGATAAGAACCGCCTTGCGATCGCAGACCGCGCCAAAGCTGCAGGCATGATGCTGGCCAGCCATGACGACGCGACCCTTGCCCACGTTGAGGAAGCAAACAAGTTTGGCATCAACGTCGCTGAGTTCCCCACTACCATGGAAGCTGCAAAGGCTTCACACGAAGCTGGCATGGCTGTGCTGATGGGTGCTCCGAACGTAGTGCGTGGCAAATCTCATTCCGGCAACATCTCCGCGCGTGAATTGGCAGAAGCTGGTTATCTGGACGTTCTGTCTTCTGATTACGTCCCAGTCTCACTTCTGCAAGCTGCCTTCTTACTGGCCCAGCAAATCGAGCGCATCTCCATTCCTGAAGCCATACAAAAGGTAACCAAAATCCCGGCGGAGGCAGTTGGCCTTGTTGACCGTGGTGCACTGGAAGTTGGCCGCCGTGCAGACCTTGTACAGGTGCGTATGGTTGGCGACGTGCCAATCGTCCGTGGTGTCTGGCGCGAAGGATATCGCGTCGCTTAGCACGGCGGATGAGAGGGGGGATCTATCGTGACGGTTTTGGATACAGCTCAGGAGCAAGCAAAAAAGCTTGGTCCTGGCGCACTGATCATGGTCGTAGGGCCGAGCGGTGCAGGCAAAGACACGCTGATTTACGGCTATAAGGAATTGTGCGAAGGCGATGAGAACATCATGTTCGCCCGCCGCCTGATCACCCGCCCGACAGATGCCGGTTCAGAACCGCACAAAGCAGTCTGCCGCGAGCAAATGTCAGAGCTTATCGATCAGGGACGCGTAGCATTGTCGTGGCCAGCCCATGGGCTGACCTATGCCCTGCCAGAATGCGTGGATCATCACATCGCCAAGGGCGGGATTGCCGTCGCAAATGGCTCCCGAAAAGCCTTGGCAGACGCTGTCTGCAAGTATGAGAAACTGCTGGTCGTACATATTACGGCACCAATCCACGTGCTCGCACAACGCCTCTCCATGAGAGGCCGCGAAACTGCAGAAGATATCGAGCAACGGTTAAGGCGCGCAGACCTGTCCCTGCCGGAACTACCGCATCTGGTGGAGATACAAAACACAAACGACCCTCAGGTCGGTATCAAGCAGCTGCAACAAGCAATCGCAACGTTTACGCGCTGAGTTTTTTCATTGCCTCCAGGCCAAGCAGATGCGCAGTGATCATGCCAAACAAAGCCGGAGCGAATTCGTACTTGAGTGGAGCAAATTCTGGCTCCTCGTAGAGTGTCACTAGAACTGGCGGTGGATTGGTTACTGGCCACAGTCCGGCAACGAACACATGAATGCTGAAGAAGACACTCATCGCCTCTTCCGCATCAAGCCACGGCAACCCTTTTTGCAAAGCGCTTGTTGCCTGAGCAGCCTCCACCAGTAATGCCCGTTTAAAATCACGTACACAATCAATGGAGATATTCTTCTCCATTGTTGGAGCAATTTCACTCATCAGCTCACATAGCACCTGCCGAGACGCAAACATTTCAGCAAGAAGCTTCGCCATATCAGCGGGAGCCATCTCACCGGGGACTTCCTGCTCCAGATCCTCAATCAGCTTGACAAAATCACGTAGCAGCAACTCAACCAGAATGGCTTCCCGCGTTTCAAAATACCGATAAATGTTGGATTTCACGATACCTGCACGGCTGGCAATTGCCTGCAAGGTCAGTCCATCTACGCCGTCCTGCTCAAGCACGCAGGTCGCGGCACGTATAAGATCATTATGGCGCTGTGCCTTCGCTTCGGCAGATCTGGCGCGCTGAAAACTCTGGTTGGTCATAGTTTGGTGATAGGTCTCATTCCAATCCATGTCAATTAAACTTGGCAAGGTCCATTGACAAACATCTGTCAGACCATAAGTTAAGAGAACAAAAGTCTCCTAACTATAAATTTACGGGATCGCCAGACAAATGTACCCGAAAATACCTCTGACCGTGAATGGTCAAAAACAAGAGATAGAAGCCGACCCGGAAATGCCACTTCTGTGGGCGCTTCGGGACATTATGGATATCAAAGGCCCCAAATTCGGATGCGGTATTGCAGCCTGTGGCGCGTGCACTGTTTTGATTGATGGGGAGGCCGTGCGCTCTTGCTCTCAGCCTGTCGGAGAGGTCGAAGGTGAGATCACCACCATCGAAGGTATTTCCCAAGGCGACGAACTGCATGCTGTTCAGCAAGCATGGATGAAACACTCCGTTCCTCAATGCGGTTACTGCCAGTCCGGCCAGATCATGGCGGCAGTCGCTCTGCTGGAAGAAAATCCGGACCCGACCGATGAAGACATCAGCGATGCCATGACAAACCTGTGTCGCTGTGGCACCTACCCAAAAATCAAAGCCGCGATCAAAGACGCAGCACAAACGCTGGGAGCTTGAAGATGAGCCGATTGGGAAAATACACCCGCCGTGCCTTTCTCGGCCTTGGCGTTGCAGCTGCCGGTGGCCTTGCCGTGGGCTTCTATTTCTACCAGAAACCCTATGCAAACCCATTGGACGCTAAGAAGGCTGAAGGTGAAACACCGTTCAATCCTTATGTGATGATTGATCAAGACAACACAATCACCATCATCGCCCCTCGTGCTGAAATGGGTCAGGGCGTCCACACAACACTGGCAGCTCTGGTCGCCGAAGAGCTGGAAGTTCCGCTTGAGCAGGTGGTTGTGGAACATGGTCCATCCAGCCCGGCTTATTTCAACGCTGCAATGCTGGAGGAATCTACCCCCTTCCCGTTTTATGATGAAAGTGTCTTGGCAGAACTTGCGCGCGGCTCGATGAAAATCGTCGCCAAGTTCCTCGGTCTGAACATGACCGGTGGCTCCTCTTCCACCACCGACGCCTTTTTGAAGATGCGCGAAGCCGGATATGCCGCAAAGTTCGTCCTGCTAAAAGCAGCAGCAGAACACTTCGGCACCTCAGAAGATAATCTCACACTTGCAGACGGTACCATCACAGATACAGCCTCCGGCAAGTCTGTCACTTATGGAGAGCTGGCAAGCAAAGCCGCTGCGGTCTCACCTCCAAGCGAGATGAAGCTTAAGAAAGCCAGTGACTGGAAGATCCTCGGCAAATCGCAAAAGCGTGTTGAACTGAAAGACAAAGTAACCGGAGGCCGCATTTTCGGCATCGACGTACAACTGCCAAACATGCTTTACGGCACCGTAAAAATGGCCCCACGCAAAGGTGTCAGCCTCAAGAGCTACGACAAGACCGCAACACTCGCCATTCCCGGCGTCAAAGATGTCGTCGAAATCAGAACAATCACGGGTGAAGGTCTGGGTGTTGTGGCTGACAACACCTGGGCAGCGTTCAAAGGCGCTGAAGCCTTGGAGATCGAGTGGGACGATCCACTCTCCCTTCAAAACTCCGATCAGATGTGGTCCGTCCTTGAAAACGCACTGACGCAAGAAGCCACATTCGAACTAGGTGGCACCGGGTCTGATGCAGACGCCTTTACATCTATTTCGGAAAGTGAAGCCGTATCAGCGCAATACCGTGTCCCATTCCTGGCCCACGCCACCATGGAGCCAATGAACGCGACAGCCCAGCACGACGAAAACACGATCCGTGTCTGGACCGGAACACAGGCTCCCGGCCTAATCCAGTCTGTTGTCTCCAGTCACTTCGACATGGACAGCGCCGACATTGACGTTACCACTACCCGTCTCGGTGGAGGCTTTGGACGTCGTCTGGAAGTCGACTTTGCGCTCTATGCTGCCGTCATCGCTAAAGCAACTGCACCAAATCCAGTAAAAGTGACTTGGACGCGCGAAGAAGACACGCAGCACGACACCTACCGTCCAATGGCGATTGGCCAGTTCAAAGGTCAGGTGACACCGGATGGCAGGTTAAAGACCATGGACATGCAGGTGGCTTCCCCATCCATCATCCAGAGCGTAATGCCACGGATCTTCCCGGGTATCAGCCCCGCAGGTCCAGACAACACTGTACTCGATGGTGCCTTCAATCAGCCGCTGGATGTTGAAAACATCCGCTGTCAGGCTCACGTGGCAGATCTTCAGGTGCCTATTGGTTTCTGGCGCTCAGTCGGCAATTCAGTCAACGGTTTCTTCCATGAGAGCTTTATGGATGAGGCAGCGCACAAAGCTGGCAAAGATCCACTTGAGTTCCGCTTGGCTCATCTAACCAGCGATGAATTCCGACCAGCACGGGAAGCCTTGAAGCGCGTCGCAGAAATGTCCGGCTGGGGTACACCGCTACCCGCAGGCAAAGGCCGTGGCATCGCCCACGTTCTGTCTTTCGGAACGTGGACCGCACAAGTGGTTCAGGTAGACGTCACCGACAACACTGTCACCATTGAGGAAGTCTGGGCCGTTGCCGATCCGGGCATCGTTCTTGATCCAGGTATATTCAAGGATCAAATCATGTCCGGTATCAACTTCGGGCTCAGTCAGGCGCTGGGACAGGAAATCACATGGGTTGTTGGCGAGATCGAACAAGCAAACTTCGACACGTTCGATGCCATGCGCATGTATCAAGCCCCCAAAATCACCATTGAGCTGTTGGAGAACTCTCCACGCATGGGTGGTGCAGGCGAACCTGGTACACCACCATCAACGCCAGCATTAGCAAATGCGATCTTCGCAGCAACGGGTAAGCGCATCAGACAGATGCCACTCAGCAACGAGATCCACTTTATCTAGAGCACGTTCCGTTTGATTGTACTCAATCAAACGACAAAAACTCGTTCAAAACAAGAAAGCCCGGAGCATTAACCGCTCCGGGCTTTTTCATTTCTGTATAAAGGCTTGATCAATCGGAAAGGAAGCCAGCGGGCATCCCAAATGCCTGCTCCAGAGAGGTCAACGTTGCATCCGTATCCGCTGTTCCATCTGCAACGGCTTCCACATTCACATTCCCCGGCCCACGCGGCACCACATCACGTCGCTTCAGATCACGCTTGGGTGCAGCGATCACCTTTGACTTCTTCGGTGTTGTAGCCGCAACCGCAGGCGCCGATGCTTCACCCGGCTTAGCCACAGGCATGACAATCTTGGAAGTATCAGTGTTCGCGACAGCACCTTCAGCAAGAGGAGGCAGATCGCCGTCTCCAACCGAAGCTGTAGTCACATCACTATCTTCCGCTGATGGCTGAGCAAGCACGGCTGGTTTGGCTACCACATCCTTAGCTGCTTCAGGTGACGCAACAGCCTCATCTCTTGCAGCAGCAGCCCGCAAACGCTGCGCCTCTTCAACTGTCTTTGCAGTTTCAAGATCTTTCGCCAGCTTTTCAGAAAGCTTTTGTGTCTGCTTCACATCACCAAAAGACGCGCTTGCATACTCCTGAACATCGACGGGCTCAAAGCTCGGAAGGTTGATCGATCCACGGATCTTCAGCGGCGCCATATCCGCGGTCTGCGTCGTTGCAGCTCCATCATCATCCAGTTTGGACTGATCGAGCAGGCTTGGCTGCAGATACCAGAGTACTTCGCCATCTTTGATGTTGATCGCACCACGTCCTTCAACCAGCGCAGTCTTGCTTTGCAACGTTAGTGCCTGAAATTTTGCAGTACCCTGTTCAAAAATTACGTCAGCACCCCAGCTGGAAAATTCAGTCTGATCATTGTCCGTAAACGGCCAACCCGTAATGCCTTTGCCCCCGACAGAAGCAACCAATCGATCAACATCCAACTCATGCAACATGCCATTGCCAAGCTGGAAGCTGAGCGCTCCACCCATATTGACCCAGAGATCACTTGGTGTCTTACCGGAGGTGTTCACATCCATTTCAGCATACAAATTACCATCAACACGCGGCATATCACTGAGCGATGCAAGAAATGGAGCTGCATCAATACCTTTCAGCGAAAACTCAGCAGAGATACCCGGTTTAACCGTTGCGCCGTTCAGAAGAAGCTTACCAGCACCCTCACCTTGATAAAGACCAACACGGGCAACATCCAAAGCCAATCGACCATCAGACAACACTGCTTTCAACTCTGCATTTCGTCCTCGAAGCGCACCGAGCTTCAGGTCCTGTATGGAAAGCGCCAAGTCCAGATCAAAGCTGCGCAGGACAGAGAAGTCATAAGTGCCCTCGCCCTTGGCATTCTTCTCATCACTGCGAGAGAACATCTTATCGAAAGACGCATGCGCAACTTCCAATTCACCACTGAGCTTTGGAACTTCACCTGTATCCAGACGGCCAGTTCCTTTGAGGCTTGTATCATCCAGAACAAACCGCGCATTTTCAAAGGCAACACCACTATCATCAGTTTCAAACTGGCCAGAAAGCTCCAGCTTCTGACCACGCAGATAGCGAGGCAGAGGTCGCCCATACCAACGAGCAAAATTACTGAAGTCATCCGTCTGGAAGGCAAAGATTCCGTCAAAACCATCACGCAAAGAATACGGACCAGTCAAACTCCCGGAGAACATCTCACTGGAGAACGCAAGGTCGATATTCGCATCAGAACGGAGACCACCTTGCAGAACAATCGGCTCACCGTGCCAGCGCGCCGTGCCTTGCAGCTGCAATGGTTGAGACAGGCCGGAGAAGACAAAAGTCAGGTCCATGTCATCAAGAGCTTCGTCGCGCCCTTCAACCGCCAGCATATTTGGCAGGCGAATGTCAGCGACACGCCCCTTCCGCAGGATCGCACCACCATCAACTTCCAGCGCAGCAACCAACTCATCGTAGGATTGGCCAACGCCGTAGAAAGATGCATCCACATTGGCAAAACCGGATGCAGAGGCGTCTAGCCCAACGAGGCGAAGCATCTGCTCAAAATTCAAGGACTGTCCGCTGACCTGCCCCTTTAACTCATAGCCGTCTTCAAGGTAGTTCAGCGCAATATTGCCGCCAAAGCCAACAGAGCCAGCAGTAATGGAAAGGTCTTTTGTGCGAACCCCACGTTGGCGGAACTGCAGCTCACTTGTCAGTGCACCGCTGCCAACCCCTTCTGGAAAGGCCACATCATGTTGCGCAGCAACGGCAGCAAGGCTCGGTAACTCAACAGAAACTTGTAGTGTGCCAACAGGCCGTGCACCAAAGGCAAGTTGACCATTAAAACCAACTTTCTCTTGAGCAGGTCCAGTTACATGAGCCTCAACAGACGTCGCGCGAGCCTCGCTCAGCGCGGTAACTGATCCAACACGCCCACCAACAATGTAACGCTCGTCACTCTGATTAAACGCACCTTCGGCTGTCAGGCCGTCACCGCCATGCTCGAAATTTAGCACAAGATCAATCTCAGAAAGAACTATTGGTGCTTCTTGCTCTGGCTCACTGTAAGAAACGACACCTTTTTGAATGCTGACGGTGTCTAAGTCCAATTGCTGCATAAAGGAAGCAACTCGTCCTGCAATATTTGCAGCAACCAGAGAGGCTTCCCCTTCTTCACCCTCAGAAAGTTGCGGCTGCCAGGACGCGCCGCCTTTCTGATCAAACTCAAGGGTCCACTTTGGCTCAACAAGCTCAATGTTACGGATGATGTTGCCACCAGTCAGCAAACGCAGAGAATTCAGCTCGAACCGGGCTTTCTCAACCCGTGCAAACTCAATCCCGTCAGCTCGCGCAACACCTGCAACGCCAACATTATCAACTTCGATCGCCAGTGTCGGAAACAGATCCACACTCGTGCGCCCATCAAGACGCAGCTTCCATCCGGTTGCTGTCTCAAAAGACTCTGCAATTTGGGCTTTCAGCTGTTTCTGCGGAACGAGAAGTGGCGCAAGCACCAGACCACAAACCACAAGAGCGGCAAGAGCTCCAAAAATAAGAAGAGAGCGTTTCATTTAGTCTTATATCCTAGTGGACAGTTTCGTGAGGCCCGAAAAAGGACTCTCATGTAAGCAGCTCGTACTCAACAAATACAGGGCAAAAAGCCCGTAGAAAACGTCTAAATTATGATTGGTTAACGCCTCTCAAGACCCAGAACAAAAGCACAACCTACCTTGAACCAGTGCGTTCTATCATATTTGCTCCCAATTGTCGCAGTATCACATGGCCACAAATTGGCGTATTTCTGTCCTTTTCCTTGGCTTTTGTAATTGTTTTTGCGTATCACTAGTATTCCATTCGGATCTGAATCACCTTTAAGCACAACAGAAAAGCACTATTTAAAAGTGCAAGAAAACCAATAGTTGCATGGAGCACATGAATGCTGGACGCCCTGAAAAAGTTCTTCAAAGACCTGTCAAACGAGCAGGAAGAGGCAGGCCACTTTTCTGAAGACGATGAACGGCTGGCGGTCGCAGCGCTCATGTTCCATATCATCGCTGTAGATGGCGAGATTGAGCAGCAGGAGCTGGACCAGTTAAAACGCGTCTTACAACAGCAGTATGAGCTGAATGAGGAAGACACAAAAGAGCTGATGGACCTCGCCAAAGTACGTGATGAGGATGCAGTAGATCTCTACGGTTTCACATCAGTCCTCAAGCGCAAGCTGGAGCCCGAGCAGCGTCTGACAGTTATCGAGGCTCTCTGGGAAATGGTCTACGCAGATGGGTCCGTCCATGAATTTGAAGACAACACAATTTGGCGCGTTGCCGAGCTATTAGGCGTGTCCTCCAGAGACCGCATGAAGCTTAAGAAAAAAGTGGCCAAGCGACAAAGTGGCAGTAGCCCTTCTTCGACCTGAAGGTTTTGATTTACAATGTTAGAGCGGAATAATCAGCACCCAGCCAAAGTTCTGGTGGTGCTGCATCAGGAAACATCAAATCCCGGTCGCGTCGGGCAGCAGTTGGTCAAACGCGGGTTCGAGTTGGATATTCGCCGCCCTCGTTTTGGCGACCCACTGCCGGACACTCTTGCTGACCACGCGGGTTCTGTCATTTTTGGTGGTCCAATGAGCGCCAATGACACCGATGACTTCGTGAAGCAAGAGATCGACTGGGTCAGCGTTCCGCTCAAAGAAAACAAACCCTTCCTGGGCATCTGCCTTGGTGCACAAATGCTCTCCAAAAACCTTGGTGGCCAAGTCACAGGCCATGATGATGGATTGGTTGAGATCGGCTATTATCCGCTGGAAGCAACTCAGTCTGGCACTGACCTCATGGAATGGCCACAGCAGGTCTATCAATGGCACCGGGAAGGTTTCTCTCTTCCCACGGGTGCCGAACTTCTGGCCTCAAGCCCGACCTACAAAAATCAAGCGATCCGCGTGGGCGATAATGCATTCGGCATCCAGTTTCACCCGGAACTCACCTACGCCATGATGAGCCGCTGGACCACTCGCGCTGCAAGTCGTCTTGTGTTGCCTGGAGCCAAAAAGCGCGGCGAGCACTTCCGCGAGCGCTTTGTGTACGACCCGGCAGTTCTACATTGGCTGGAAAACTTCATGGACAACTGGATCGGCTACGCATCCGAACCCGCCAGTCACTGGTCATCTCACTCAGCTAAATAGCAAAAAGGCCCGGGCGTTGCCGGGCCTTTTCATATAAGTTTACACTCTAGTTATTCAGCTGCAACAGCCTCTGCGCCAGACATCTTTTCTCCCGGCTGCAGGATTGGCGAGCCAACTGGCAAAACATCACGACCACAAACATCTTTGTAGATGATGTGCGCCATAACGTACCAAGCGCAAAATGAACACAGGATCAGCACGTAACCAGCAATCACGTTGAAGAACGCCGGACCGAAATGGCCCAGAACCAACAGAATGAAACCGAGCAGCAGGCTGCCGAAGATGGAAGCTTCTGCAGTGTGAATGTGCAACGCGCCGTAGAACATGATGCCGGTATAGATGGTGAATGGCAGCAAGAAGAAGCCGATGTCAGAATGGGAAGATGTATAAAAGCTCAGTTTGTTGCCAACAAGGATGCCTGCAAACGCCAGCCAGAATGCACCGTAAATGGTGAAAGCGCTGTAACCGAAGTTATTGCCGGTCTTTCCTGTCTGGAAACCAGCAACCAACTGCGCAAGACCACCAACAAAAACGCCAAGCCAGAGCACTGGGCCCATGTTTTCCAGAAGACCAATGTTCACCATTTGCAGAACAAAAGTCGTCATACCAAATCCAGCAAGGCCGATAACTGCTGGGTTTCCTGTTTTAGTTTGCACGGTTGCACCCTCAATAAAAAACCCAACTCTGGCCTGGTAGGAAGGCAGTTCCTAAAGATCAGAAATTGGGAAACACATTGTTGAATTAGTTGGAGCGCTGAGTACAGAAGGACACAGACAGGAACAACCGCACTACTACGGAACGTAGCAATACCTAACGTCACGCATCGCAATCGAAAACACATAACATTCTGATAATTATATATATTTTCGTCACTAAAACGAAAAAACCAGCAATGCATAGTGCTCATGCACCAAACGCATTGCTGGTTAATCCAAACTAGTAAATACCTTCAGGGCTTATCCCTTAAAGGTAACAATCAGATCCTTCGCATCAAGCTGATCACCCGGAGCCACACAGACTTCGCTGATCTCACCGTCACGCTCGGCATGAACAGATGTTTCCATCTTCATTGCCTCAATGGAGACAAGCAGATCACCAGCTTTCACAGCCTGACCAGCTTTCACAGCTAGCGTGGAGATAACGCCCGGTACTGGTGCACCAATCTGAAGCTCATTGTCGTCATCAACTTTACGACGCGCAGGTGTGTTTGCAGCACTATGAGTGCGGTCGATAATACGGATGTTCCGAGGCTGACCGTTCAGTTCAAAGAACACACGCTTTTCACCGTGCTCATCAGTTTCACCAATCGCAAGACAAGAGATAACCATTGTCTTACCCGGCTCCAGCTCTGCCATAATCTCATCACCAACCTTCAAACCATAGAAGTAGGTTGGCGTTGGAAGCACGCTGGTCGGACCATATTTGTCCTGAGCCTTGGCAAACTCAGTGTAAACCTTCGGATACATGAGCATAGAGGACAGCTCTTGCTCAGAACCTTTGCGACCCAGAATACCTGTCAGCTCACTACGCTTGGCATCCATGTCCTCAGCTTCAAGCAAAGAACCTGGACGAACCGTAATCGGCTCTTGCCCCTTCAGAACTTTCTTCTGCAACTCAACAGGCCAGCCGCCCGGAGGAATACCAAGGTCACCATGCATCATGTTGACAACGGATTCTGGGAAAGAGACTTCCTTGTTCGGGTCAATAACATCTTCCGGTGTAATACCCTGAGACACCATCATCACCGCCATGTCACCGACAACTTTGGAACTTGGCGTCACCTTTACGATGTCACCAAACATCATGTTCACGTCCGCATAGGCTTTCGCCACTTCGTGCCAACGCATCTCAAGACCAAGCGAACGCGCCTGTTCTTTCAGGTTGGTGAACTGACCACCAGGCATCTCATGCAGATAAACTTCAGAAGCCCCAAAGCGCAGATCACTCTCAAATGCACGATACTGAGTACGAACTGCTTCCCAGTAGAAGGAAATCTGCTGAATACGATCTGTGTCCAGACCGCTATCGCGAGACGTTCCCTTCAGAGCTTCAACAACAGAGCCCATACACGGCTGAGATGTCAGACCTGATAGAGAATCCATCGCCAGATCAACAATGTCAGCACCGCTCTCAACAGCTGCCAAAACTGTAGAGGCTGCAATACCGGAGGTGTCATGGGTGTGGAAGTGGATCGGAATGTCGATCTCATCTTTCAGCGCCTTAATCAGAACCTTCGCAGCCTGCGGCTTCAACACACCGCCCATATCCTTAATACCAAGAATATGCGCACCCGCAGTTTCAAGCTCTTTCGCTAGGTTGACGTAGTACTTCAGATCATACTTCGGACGTGCGCTGTTCAAAATGTCGCCAGTGTAGCAAAGCGCTGCTTCGCACAGCTTGCCTTGCTCCTGAACGGCATCCAGAGACACACGCATGTTCTCAACCCAGTTGAGGCAGTCAAACACACGGAACACATCAACACCAGACTCTGCAGCCTGACGCACGAAATGCTGAACAACGTTATCTGGATAGTTCGCGTAACCCACACCGTTGGATCCGCGAAGCAACATCTGCATTAGCAGGTTAGGTGCTTTCTCGCGGACAAGACGCAGACGCTCCCACGGATCTTCAGTTAGGAAGCGCATGGACACATCAAAGGTCGCGCCACCCCAGCATTCCAGAGAGAACAGCTCAGGCAAACCCTGCGCATAACTATCAGCAACCTGCGCCAAATCGTAGGTACGCATGCGTGTAGCAAGCAAAGATTGGTGCGCATCACGCATCGTCGTGTCGGTAACCAACACTTGCGGCTGAGCTTTTACCCACTTGGCAAACTCTTTAGGGCCAAGTTGCTCCAGCTTCTGACGCGTCCCATCCATTACTGGCAGCTTGAACTTCGGCGCCACAGGTGCCGGTGCATCAGCTGGTGGTTTCGGACGTCCCTTTGTTTCAGGGTGGCCGTTTACAGTGACATCAGCAATGTAGTTCAGTAGTTTCGTCGCACGGTCAGCTGTTTTAATGTTCTCAAACAGCTCAGGCGTGTCATCAATAAAGCGCGTTGTATAAGAATTGTTTTGGAAGGACGCATGCCCAATGATCCGCTCAAGGAAAATCAGGTTGGTCGCAACGCCGCGAATACGGAATTCGCGCAGTGCACGATCCATACGTGCGCATACTTCCTCTGGTGTTGGTGCCCAGGCAGTCACTTTCTCAAGCAGTGGATCATAGAAGCGGGTGATCACCGCACCGGCATAAGCCGTGCCACCATCAAGACGGATACCAAATCCGGTCGCACCACGATAAGCGCTCAGGCGACCATAATCTGGAATGAAGTTGTGCTCAGGATCTTCCGTCGTAATACGACACTGAAGCGCATGACCATTCAACTCAATCGCGTTCTGCTCAGGAACACCGGTAACCGTTTTATCACCAATGCGGCCACCTTCTGCAATGCGGATCTGCGCGCGAACCACATCAATGCCGGTAACTTCTTCAGTAACGGTATGCTCTACCTGAATACGTGGGTTCACTTCAATGAAGTAAACCTTGCCGGTATCCGCATCCATCAGGAACTCAACGGTGCCCGCACCGCAATAATCCACTTCACGGCCAATTTTCAGACCGTATTCGCAAAGCTCGCGACGTTTTTCTTCATCAAGATATGGTGCAGGCGCACGCTCAACCACTTTTTGATGGCGGCGCTGAATAGAACAATCGCGTTCAAACAGATGTACGAGATTGCGATGCTGATCACCAAGGATCTGAACTTCAACGTGACGGGCGCGCTCAACAAGCTTCTCGAGGTAAACCTCGTCCTTGCCGAACGCTGCTCTCGCTTCACGTTTCGCTTCAACAACTTCGCGAAGAAGCGTCTCTTCATCACGGATCACACGCATGCCGCGGCCACCACCGCCCCATGACGCCTTGAGCATCACCGGATAGCCAATTTGCAAAGCAAGACGCTTCACTTCTTCCATGTCTTCAGGAAGCGGATCCGTCGCAGGCATAACAGGAACGCCAGCTTTAATCGCCAGTTCACGTGCTGCTACTTTGTTACCCAGGCGGCGCATTGTATCTGGCGATGGGCCGATAAAGATAATGCCGTTCTCAGCGCATGCTTCAGCAA
Organism: Pseudovibrio sp. WM33; assembly: GCF_001623165.1. NCBI lineage: Bacteria > Pseudomonadati > Pseudomonadota > Alphaproteobacteria > Hyphomicrobiales > Stappiaceae > Pseudovibrio > Pseudovibrio sp. WM33. The sequence continues at coordinate 282,679 of NZ_LMCK01000090.1, read as the reverse complement.
ACTCTGGACTCTCGGAAAGGAAGCCATAACCCGGATGAATTGCATCAACGCGTTGCTCTTTCGCGACGCGGATAATCTCGTCGATAGACAAGTAAGCCTCGATTGGACCCAGGCCTTTACCCACCTGATAAGCTTCATCAGCCTTAAAACGGTGTAAAGCCAGCTTGTCTTCTTCAGCAAAGACAGCAACTGTCTGGAGACCAAGTTCGTTTGCAGCTCGAAAAACTCGAATTGCAATCTCTGAGCGGTTAGCAACCAATATTCGTTGAATAGCCAAAGTTAGGTCCCCCAGTCTCTATGTATTTTGGGGCTTTATAGTCGAGCAAATCCCTCTATGGAAAGATTAATTTATAGTCACATGAGCCATTACTATATTTACCGGGTCACAAAACATTAAGAAAACGGGGAAATTCTAAGGAATTTATCGTACAATTGAGAAAAACTAAACACGTAAAAATATATACACACACACCTTAAATTTTGACTTATCTAATATATCTCACAAAAAATTTTCTACTTTTACGACTAAAGGTGCAACTTTTATCCGATCGCTCATGTGCAAACAGCAGGATTCGCGATGCGAACCCTGCCGAGAGCATAGGTAGGTGTCATTTTGGCTTAACGAATTAAGCCCAGCCGGAAACCCTCGGCCACAGCATGTGTTCTGTTTGCAGCATGCAGTTTTCTGGCAGCGGAAGCCAGATACCAATCTGCTGTATGCTGAGAGATACTCAGGATCTGACTAATCTCCCAACTTGTCTTCCCTGCAGCAGACCATTTCAGGCATTCAAGTTCACGAGGGGTAAGGCGATGGCGGGGCCGACTGGTATTAGCACCAATCAATTCCCGCACCTTATTGCTCGAGTAAATGCCAACGAGATGAAGAACACTGATTTCGCGTTCATTCAGACGTACTTCCGGCCCACCAAAGATCAACATGCCTTGATAGCCTTGAAGGCCATGCACTGGCACGCAGACGCCGTCATACATTCCGTAATCGCGCGCTTCTGACAGAACTTGCTGTGCAGCGGCAGTAATATTGCGATCACGAGCAACGCTTGACCATAAGAATGGACGGCTTGCGGTACGCGCCTTCGCAACAATCGGATCATTTTGTACGTAATCACGGTCGAGATAACGTTGTTGCCACTCAGGGCGCCAACCACTCAACATAATTGACCCATCAAAAGATGCGCCAGCTTCGGGGATCGCAGCGAGACAGAAGCTTGTAAAGCCAAAAGACTGGCCAAGTTCAGCAATACGCTTAGAAACACCTTCGGATGTTTCTTCATTATTAATAGATTCAACAAATTCTAGTGCAGCAGTCAACGGATTCATTTTATACACCCCTACATATTATGCCTCCAACAACCTTACTCTACGCAATATCCACTCAATATAGAAGGTGTATCTATCACCCATCTTCTATTCGAGGCTCATTGTTTTCATATTGGGAAAGAAATCTATTCAATTTAACTTCTATACCAATAGAATTACGTCCATATATATTGACATTGTTAAATTGCACTATGTCTTTTTCGAAAAGCTCTGAAGGAAAAACTTTAAACTTAAAGATCGAATTAGTATTTCTTTGAAAAAAGCTATTGTTAGGAGCAGGTTAATAAAACATTAACCTTAGATTGCACACTCACCAATACGGATGCGTATGTAATATAGGAAAAATATTCCAGCAATTAGCAAGGTATCGCAGTTAGATTCCGTGTTTCTTTTCATTCTGCATAGATGCAAAAAACTTAACGATACAGCTGAGGGGAAAGCGGGGATAACTCCTCCCCGATGAAACTCACTGGTTAAAACAGAAGTGGCAACAAGCCTTATCTAACACTTATCCGCAGCATGTCTGGGGGCAATTAGAACTGGCAAAATTTATGCTAATACAAGACATTTACTAATGAAATCGGCTAGTAACAACGGCGAATGTGTTACACATAACCCGCAAAACTTCAGGCTTCTTGTAACCATTTAACACGATGTAACCTACCCAAAACGGCATATACTGCACGTTATAGTCATGCATCTTATTCAGCGAAACCAGCAGGCAGATAATCACGTATACGCAAAAAACCCTTTTATGCCGGTATGAAACTGAAACTTCATTCCAGCACTCATCATCAGCATTTTTCGTCTTTATTCATTCCAGAGCTTTACAGCGATTTTCTCTGCCATATAAATGCCACTTCATTGGGTGAGGCACCGCACGGGCATTTTCAGTATCCCAGCCGAAGAATTGGGTACCGAGATACGTTTGGCCATAGACTACGGAATTGCACTTCTAGATGAACAAGAACACGCTGCACCGAACAACAAGATCACGGTCTGTCACTGCGATTTTGGGGCCAACGAACACTGGTAAGACGCATCTGGCTATCGAGCGGATGAGCGCTTACTCGTCTGGCCTTATCGGATTACCACTCCGTCTGCTGGCCAGAGAAGTCTACGGGCGTCTTGTTGAGAAGAAGGGACCCGATCTTGTCGCGCTGATTACAGGCGAAGAAAAGATCATCCCGAAGAACCCACGCTTCTGGGTCTCTACTGTAGAGGCAATGCCAAAAGATCTCGACGTGGACTTCGTCGCCATTGATGAAGTGCAGCTGGCTGGCGATCTGGAACGTGGCCATGTCTTTACCGACCGCATCCTGCATTTGCGTGGCAGAGAGGAAACTCTGCTGCTTGGCTCCTCGACAATACGCCCCCTGCTCGAAAAGCTGATGCCAGGTCTGAATGTGATCACCCGCCCACGCATGTCCATTCTGACATACGCAGGGTCTAAAAAGATCACCCGCCTCCCGCGTCGCTCTGCAATCGTCGCCTTCTCTTCCGATGAAGTCTACGCCATCGCAGAACTAATCCGCCGTCAGCGCGGCGGTGCAGCAGTTGTCCTCGGCTCCCTTTCTCCAAGAACGCGCAACGCTCAGGTTGACCTGTTCCAGAACGGTGACGTTGACTGGCTCATTGCCACCGACGCTGTAGGTATGGGTCTCAATCTGGATGTAGACCACATCGCGTTCGCCGGGCACCGCAAATTTGATGGCTATCAGTACCGCCAGTTGACCCCGTCAGAGACCGGCCAGATCGCCGGACGAGCAGGTCGACACCTGCGAGATGGTACTTTTGGTGTAACGGGCCGGGTCCCCGGTTTTGACGACGAACTTGTCTATCAACTCGAATCTCACGAGTTTGAGCCCCTCAAAGTGCTGCAATGGCGCAACCCAAATCTCGATTTTTCCTCGATTCGCGCACTTTTGCGCAGTTTGGAGCATTCTCCGCGAGAAGAGGGCTTGACCAAAGCCCCTCCGGCGGAGGATATCGGTGTTCTCGAACTTGCTAATCGTGACAGGGACATTCTTTCCCTCGCGACGACGCAAGAAAGAGTTTCATTACTGTGGGATACCTGTCAGGTTCCAGACTATCGCAAGATAGCTCCGGCAAACCATGCAGATCTCGTAACAGGGATTTATTCCCATCTGATCCGGGATGGAGCCATTCCGGATGATTGGTTTAACAGTCAGATAAAACTGGCAGACAAAACCGATGGGGATATAGACACACTGGCGAACCGGATAGCACATATCCGTACGTGGACCTTTGTGGCAAACCGTGCCGACTGGCTGAACGACCCTGCTCATTGGCAGGAAGTGACGCGCGGCATAGAAGATCGATTATCAGATGCCCTTCACGAACGGCTTACACAGCGGTTTGTGGATCGGCGAACCAGCGTATTGATGCGACGTCTGAGAGAGAACAAAATGCTCGAAGCGGAGATCACCGCAACCGGAGATGTCCTTGTAGAAGGACAGCACATTGGCCAGCTTCACGGCTTCCGCTTTGCTCCGGATGCAACGGCAGAAGGACAGGAAGAAAAAGCTGTCCGTGCTGCGGCCCAAAAAGCACTAGCTAGCGAGATTGAAAACCGTGCAGAACGGTTATCCCGCGCGCCCAACGAAGAGTTCATCCTCTCCGCAGACGGCACATTAAGATGGCAGGGTGAATCTATCGCCCGCCTGATAGCTGGTGAACAGACCCTGCGCCCATCCCTGATCATTCTTGCTGATGAGCAGTTGACGGGACCTGCACGCGATATGGTGCAGGAGCGCCTTGATCTATGGATCAAGACACACATCGAAACACTCCTGAAGCCGCTTTTCGACCTGGAACAGGGCGAAGAGATCGAAGGCATCGCTCGTGGCGTGGCATACCGCCTGACCGAGAGCCTTGGTATCCTTGAGCGTCAGGAAATTTCTGATGACATCCGTCAGCTCGACCAGCAGATGCGCGGTTCACTCCGCAAGCTCGGTGTTCGCTTTGGCGCCTATCACATCTATGTCCCTGCTCTTCTGAAACCAGCACCAAGCCAGCTGCTCGCGCAGCTCTGGGCGTTGAAAGAAGGCAAAGGCGAGATCAAAGGCCTGACTGAACTTCCTCAGCTGTCCGCATCTGGCCGTACGTCCGTTCCAGTAGATCCGGAGATCGAAGGCGCGCTGTATCGCGTCGTAGGCTTCCGCGTTTGTGGTCCACGTGCTGTACGCGTCGATATTCTGGAGCGCCTGGCAGACATCATTCGTCCGCTGGTAGCCTGGAAACCTCTGGAAGAAGGCATTGAGCCGCCAGAAGGTGCCCTAACAGAAGGCGGCGCATTCACCGTCACTGTTTCCATGACCTCCCTGCTCGGCTGTGCAGGCGAAGACTTCACAAACATCCTGAAGTCTCTCGGTTACCGTCTGGAAACACGCGAAGAACAGCGCCCTGTCGCCAAAAAGCCTGAAGCTCCAGTTGAAGCACCTGAAGGTGTGGAAGCGGAACAGGTTGAAGGCGAAACTGCAGCACCGATAGCGGAAGAACCTGCAACCGAAGAGGCTCCAGCTGAACCAGTTGAAGAAGCAGCACCTGCTGAAGCTTCTGAGGACGAAGCTGGCGAGCCAGAGATGGAAACAGTTACTGTTGAAATCTGGCGCCCGGGTCGTTTCGGTGGACGTCGCAACAACAACGAACGTCAGCGCAATACACGCAGTGGCAACGAACGTCGTGGCGGTCCTCGCAGCAACAACGCTCAGCAGCGTCGCAATCCTGGTAAGCCTGGCGGTAAAGGCCGTGGCTTTAGCAAAGACCAGAACCGCGGCCAGCAAGGCAAGCCTGCTCCACGCAAAGACAAGCCGTTGGATCCGGATTCTCCGTTTGCAGCACTGATGTCCTTGAAACAGAACTTGGAAAAGGGCGACAAATAGTCGCCCCTTCGGGCTAACTGATATGGCAATACCAGAAGCACAAGAGTCTCTTCGCATCGACAAATGGCTCTGGTATGCCCGCATTACAAAATCTCGGACACTGGCACAAAAACTGTCAGTGTCCGGGCATGTTAGATTGAATAAAGATAAGATTGCGGCCGCCAAAACAGCTGTAAAGCCCGGTGATGTACTGACCATCACAATGCCGCGACGCCTTTTGATCCTTAAGGTTTTAAAACTTGGCACCCGGCGCGGTCCAGCCCCTGAAGCACAGCTGCTTTATGAGGACATGTCTCCCCCTCCACCACCCAAGGAAACACAGGTCCAGGTTGCCAAGCGCGAGGCCGGTGCAGGACGCCCAACGAAACGAGATCGACGCCAAATCGCCCGGATTCGGGGCTTCAACGAAATTGATCCTTTTTAGCGGCAACTTTACGCAAATTTTGCCCCAATATTGCAATCTCTTCGCCTATGACAGCGCTTGCACTACCCACTGAAAACCGGTAGCAAAGAGCACAAGTTTAAAGGACGAGAAAATCGTCAGGGCCACGAGAGCCCGTGCCGTTTGTCTTCAGACAAATTTGCAGCGCCAGAGACTAAGAGGATTGCGATGACATACGTCGTCACAGACAATTGCATCAAATGCAAATACACCGACTGTGTTGAAGTTTGCCCGGTCGATTGCTTCTACGAAGGCGAGAATATGCTCGTCATTCATCCAGACGAATGTATCGATTGCGGTGTGTGTGAACCGGAATGTCCAGCAGATGCAATTCTCCCAGATACTGAGCCTGGCTTGGAAAAGTGGGTTGAGCTTAATGCTGAGTACGCAGAAAAGTGGCCGAATCTGACCGTTAAGAAAGATCAGCTTCCAGAAGCTGCTGAGTTTGATGGTGTTGCAGAAAAACTCGAAAAGTATTTCTCTGATAAGCCTGGCACTGGTGATTAAGGTCTCAAAAGCTTAAAGCTACCAAATATTTATTATTTGCCAGACAGTATCCGCGGATGTCTTAATTCCTCTCTTGCTTGAGAGAGGTTGGAAATCCGTGGATAATGTGCTATACAGTTTTTTACAGTCATTTGGCAGTCTGGTTGCACCCTCCCCACTCGGAGGTTTTTTTATGGTCGCAGTTCAATTGAAGTGCGCACAATAATTTACTCCAGCATTCGCCGAAGTAGCCACAACATAGAATTCGACTGATCACATTTGAACGCGGAACCAATTGATGCGAGAAGTAGCTTTCCGCATACATTGGACTTTTCACGTTTTTCCAAAGAGAAAGATGCGGCGAACGCGCTGCATCTAGGTTGCTTGCGTCTCCCAGACAGCAAACAACCACTGCGCAGGAGAAGTATAGCGTATGGCCACACCCGCAAAAAAGACCGCGCAGCGTCAGGGGTTTAAAACAGGTGAGCACATCATTTATCCATCTCACGGCGTTGGATTGATTACTGCAATTGAAGAGCAGACCGTAGCTGGATACTCTCTTGAACTCCTCGTAATTGACTTCGAACAGGATAAGATGACGCTCCGTGTTCCAGTTGCAAAAATTGCTTCTGTAGGAATGCGTAAGCTGTCTGACGCATCTACCGTTAAGAAATCTCTTGAGACCATCGCAGGTAAACCTCGCGTGAAGCGTACCATGTGGAGTCGCCGCGCACAGGAATACGAAGCAAAGATCAACTCTGGCGATCTCATTTCAACCGCTGAAGTTGTTCGTGACCTTTATCGTTCTGATTCCCAGCCTGAACAGTCTTACTCTGAACGTCAGCTTTACGAAGCCGCATTAGACCGTATGGCACGTGAAATCGCAGCTGTTCAGAAACAGACTGACACAGAAGCAATCAGACAGATCGAAGGCGTTCTTTCCACGTCTCCAGGTCGTGCTGCTAAAGTTGCTCCAGCAACAACTGATGGTGAAGGCGGAGGTCAGGAAGAGGCAGCTTAATCAGCCTCTCCTAATCTAACTGATTAAAAGAAAGCCCTGCTCCAAGCGGGGCTTTCTTTTTTTGTCAAAAGATCCAAATGAACTTCAGCGCCGTATCTCAGTTTAATCGAGGGAGGCGTAAATGGCTCATTATGAAAGAGACCAAAGTCTCGGGCCTCTTGCCCGTCTGGCAAGAAAAGCCCCATATCTGTCAAAAGAAGAAGAATACAAGCTCTTGGAAGGCTGGATTGTCAGAGGCGATCACAGATCACTCGATAAGCTATCTCTGTCTCACTCCCGCTTGGTCATCGCTCAAGCACTTCGGTTCAAGTCCTATGGTGTCCCGCTCTCTGATCTAATTCAGGAGGGCCATATCGGCCTTATGGAAGCAGCCAATAGGTTCCAGCTCTCCAAAGACGTCCGCTTCGCCACCTATGCAACTTGGTGGATCAAATCCTTTATTCAGGACTATGTGCTCCGCAACCAGTCGATTGTTCGCGGAGGAACCTCCTCTCGCCAGAAAATGTTGTTTTTCGGCTTCAAGCGTTTGCGCGCAGAGCTCTCAAGCAAACATCCTGATTTGAATGAGGAACAGCTGCATCAGCAAATCTCAGAAAAGACGGGAGCAAAACTGAGGGATATAAGAATGATGTCTTCCAGATTAGGCCGGAAAGACACATCCCTCAATGCGAGCCTGAAAGGCAGCGAAACAAACCTGCAGCTTCAGGACACTCTCGCGGCTGAAGAACCTCTGCCAGACGAACTCGTCGAAGTGCACTTAGATCAGGAACGCGCAAAACGTCGTCTTTTCAATGCGATTAAAACGCTGCCACCACGCGAGCAGCGCGTCATTAAAGATCGCAAGCTAAAAGATGAAAGCGTTACACTGGAAGCCCTTGGCAAGAAACTGGGTGTTTCAAAGGAGCGTGTCCGGCAAATTGAGTCGCGAGCAATGCAAAAGTTAAAAGACGCTCTCACGCATTCGGATGGCTATGAAGCCAGCGGCTTATAGCGCACTGCCTGAAAAACGAGCTTCTTTAGTCGGTAATGACCTTCAGGAGTTCACCTGGCTTGAAGCGTTGGTTCGCCTTAACCTGATTGAGGATCGTGAACAGCTCCAACCGGCGCGATGGCTCAATGCCGCTCATGCCAACAGCAAGCTTGCGAGCTGTCTCTCCACCCTTCGCCTGAATAATCTTAACTCGAAGTGGGTTAAGTCGAGCTTGTTCCGTGGGGCTTAACTGTCGGAAGCTACCAAGCGACTTTTCAAAATCACGAGTAAAAACAGCGGTTGGCGAACGATTTGCAAAGATAAACCGATATCCGGTTAAGCCAATGCGAACAACACCGATGCGGAAAGACCAACCATCTGTAATTGCAGAGCCAATAACGGCTGGCAGACCATTGATCGTGGTTGGGCGAACACTGTTATCAATCAGGCCATTGATCCAGCCAGATAACATGTAATCAGTTAAGCTGGCATATCCCGTCAGATCAGCACCATCAAAACGCATGGCAGTGCCGGAGTTATTACTCGCCAACACAGCCTCTGCTGAGTTCTCAAGCACAAATCCCTTTGGCACACTGAAGGAGATGCCAAGGCCTTTGTGAAGGAACTGCCGCGCACGGACATACCCTTCCAGTGGATCATCACCAAACAACATGCCATCCAAGCTGGTCAGATAGTCTTCACGACCATTCAGACCAATCCCCGGCGCCCCAATCTGCCGCGCACTACGCACAGCGCGTTGAATACGATCAGGCGTGTTTGGATGAGAAGAAAGAAAATCTGGCGCTGAACTGCTTTGCCCACCAAGCTGCTGATAGCGTGCAAATTGCCCCATCGTGTTCAGGAAGCGCGCTGCGGCGTAAGGGTCATACCCAGCGCCAGCAAGCGTTCTCACACCCACATCATCAGCTTCAAGCTCCTGCTCCTGAGAAAAGCGCGCGAACTGCACCTGCTTTTCTTTGACTGCTGCATCAATGGTCTGCTGATCTTTGCCGATATTGGTCATCACTTTGGTGACGAACTCAGCCTCTTCAGCCTGACGTTGGCGCTTGATCGCATGGCGCGCTGTCACGTGTGCCATTTCATGAGCAAGCACAGCAGCAAGCTCTGAGGTGTCGTTGGCAAGCGCCAGCAACCCGCGCGTCACATAAAGATAACCACCAGGAAGAGCAAAGGCATTGACTGCAGGGCTGTTGAGCAAAGTAATGCGGTAGTGCGCTTCAGGATCTTCCGAAGCTGCAACAAGACCACCAACAACACGTGCAATAGCTGCTTCAGCCTTACCATCCTTATAGACACCGCCATAAGTCGCGACGACACGCGGATGCTCTCTCGCCCCAACGTCACTCCCAAGCCCGGTTCGCAAGCTACCTGGTTTTTGAGCGCCTTGATTGGCAGAGCCGGTCAGCTGACACGCAACAAGAGCTACGGTCACTGCAGATATCACTAGCATTCTCAGGCTTGTCTGAAGTCCAGACAATGCACTACTCAAAGTCATTCGCGTTTCCGGCTCTTTGCCTTAGTCCAGAAGCTCCAACTGCGCTGGGTGCTTTAGCTCTATTAATGGTCCTTGGTTCAGTTGCATAACGCCCCTGAGGCGAACTCGCTTACCTTTCATCACTGAAAGATCATGCCCGAACTCCGAAAAATCCGCCAGCGTTCCCCTTTGAATAATCCCGGTTAAATCCTCTGTCCAGCGCTCACCAAAATTCAAGTATGTTTTGGATCGTGTTTGCCCAACAGAAATCAGCTTGGCTTCCACAATTCCATAAAGGCCGATTTGCTCGTAGCTAATTGACTTATAGTCATTAATTACATTTTTAATGACCCATAATCCAACATTTTTCTCGCGAGCCATACTCTCCAATTTAATAAGGAATTTCAAGCAATTGAAAGCTCTTAATTGTGGCCTAACAATGACCATTCCAGCTTTGACCAGCCTGACCGACAAATCACCCAATTCAGGATCAACCAGAATCGCAGGTCGGCGTCCCCACCGATCCGTTTGCTCAATCAACGCTTTTACCCTGACTTCCCGTTCCTCAAAAAAGTCATCAGCCAGCAGCAAATCCTGCTCTGCCATTGTCAAATCTGCGAGATAATAAAACTCACCGTCACTCGCGGTAAATCTCAAAGGATTTGCGAGCACCTCCTCCATCATGATGGTCGGCAAGCTCTCATCAAGAACCGAACGCTCATCACACGGCGTCGCTAACACGGTTCCTATACAGCTCAGCAAAAAGCAGAAAAAAGCAACAAATCCCCGGAACACAACAACCCACCAACAAAGTCCTATTTGGGAATTATATCAGGTCGATGCAGTCGGAACGCCCCCGAGAACTCTCTGAGAGCAAACCTCAAAGACGCCGGTTGAACAAATTCTCTTGCTTGAACTGATACCTAGCTTGTTCACAGAGAAGCAATCTATCTCGCCTACAGCCAAATTTCATGATATTTGAAAACGCGCTGCATCCTCAACGGATGATAACATCTTAAGCGGATCGATCCGGTCACGGATCAAGACACGCCTAAAGGCCCCGTAGCTCAGCTGGATAGAGCGGCCGCCTCCTAAGCGGCAGGTCAGTGGTTCGAATCCACTCGGGGTCACCATTTATATGAAATTATAATGACCCGGCATGAGAAAATAATTACTACGGGAACAGGCCTCTTTCTCCCTTCTGCATACGATTAATTCTTTGATTTCCTTGAACCTAAGACTGTATATAGAAACAAAATTTTAATCAGTTTTTGCGGTATCTGCGATCACTCTAGTTCCTCAGGTACTTAGCATTAAATGCCGGTACATATCCAATGACTGCAAAGTACTTCTGGCGAAGAGCATTCGCGTATCTACTAGATCTGTTTATCCTCGGCTTTGTCATTACCGCTATTGTCGTCGCATATAACAGTGTTTTTTCTACACGATTTCTTGCGCCAGAACTTCTCAAGACAACTGCCTGTGCACCTCAATTTGACATGATCTCGCAAGAGCGTATGAATGAGATCTTACCGCTCGAACCAGGCCATCAACGCCAGCAAATTCTCTGCAAGCAAACAAACATGTTTGCAAGTAGCTTCCACATAACGGCTCTTCAGAAAATCTGGAAGGAAGGCAATGTCACACGTTCTGTCTCAGTGAGTTACTACTCTGATGAATACGGTAATCAAAGAACTTACCTCCCATCAGAGCCGTTCTTCTATTTGCTCGCCCCATTCGTATTTGCCTTGTTTCTTGCTAGAATGGGTCAGACCCCAGGAAAGCGTCTACTCAATTTGAATGTATATAATGCCTCTCTTCAGAAGCCTGACCTAAAGTCAGCATTAAAACGTGAGTACTTTAAAGCGACAGTTCTCATCATCACAGCCTTGTTTGGGCTTTACTCACTCTATCAGATCGTCACGTTAGATTTGGTAGAAGCAGGAAAACAAGCTCAGGAACTACTTCAAAACCTCGGACAAGGAAATTTCTGGCTTTGGATCGTAGGCGGGGTTGTTCTCAGTCTCGCTGCCTTTTGGTTTGAGTTTGGCTCATTCATACGATGGAGAGGCCACACTTATTGGGACCAGTTCGCAAATCTTACGACGAGTAAGACAGAAGACTTGGTAATGAGAAAAGCCGAAGCCGACAAGGTTATCGCTGATAAGTAAACCGCCAATTGGATGGTGAGCTCTCTTCGGCTCGCCATCCAAACTTAAATCTTGAAGCAGTTCTTTCATTTGCATTTAGCTAATTGAGCCCACCATTGAGGCAGCCAAAACTGCACATGGAGGGTAAGCCATGAACTATATATCCAATGTGCTCAAACGGTGCGGAGATAACCTTCGGAACTGGTTTTACAATTGGATGGCCTGGATCAGTCGGCAGAAGAAATAAGAGCACAAAGCCTCCCTGATCCTCCCATACATATACTAAGAATGGGAAGCTGCACCTCCGCTTCCCACCGTCTCAGCTGCGCAAAATCAGAAGAACTCATCAACCGGATTGTTCAACAAGACGGCAAGACAAGCACTCACTGTCAACGCCCCTCGTTTATAGCATCGCCTCTCTCATCTGCACTCGTTCTTACATGAGATTACAGGCCCCCACCCCACCAACACGCATCGACAAGCTACGTATTTTCACTCACTAAATCTATTTTTTAGGCATCGGCAAAGTGAGCCTATGTCGCTTTTTGAGATATATTTCAGTTACATATCACAAATAGTACCTAGGCAAGATGAAGTCTCGGCCAGACACTCGCCAAACGTTTATGCAAACAAACAAAACAAGCAAATTCAGATAGTTATTTGACCGTTACGCTTTAGTCAGGACTGACAATTCAAAGATATTTCAGAGTACTTACGGCATTCATAGATGAATGCGAATAACGCTTTTCCCAATACTGGTAGACTGAAGTCGTATACATGTAATGTTGACATATCACCGATACGTGCAATCCCTCTATACATAAAAACTAATGTTTCGGGGGGAGGCCCGTACATGGCACCAATACTAGAAATCAGTGACCTCAAAGAGCGCGCTCGCAGACGCGTTCCAAAGATGTTCTTCGATTATGCCGACTCTGGTTCTTGGACCGAGAGCACTTATCAGGCAAACGAGAGCGACTTCGCGAAGATCAAGCTGCGTCAGCGCATCGCGGTCGACATGACAGACCGCACACTTGCCACCAAGATGGTCGGGCAGGATGTCTCCATGCCTGTCGCGCTGGCACCAACCGGTCTAACCGGAATGCAGCACGCCAATGGCGAAATTCTCGCCGCACAGGCAGCTGAGGAATTCGGCGTACCTTTCACGCTTTCAACCATGAGCATCTGCTCTATTGAAGCTGTTGCGGCAAAAACCACGAAGCCATTCTGGTTCCAGCTTTACGTGATGAAGGATCGAGACTTCATCAACGCCCTGATCGACCGCGCAAAGAACGCGGGCTGTTCTGCACTGGTTCTCACATTCGACCTGCAAATCCTGGGTCAACGCCACAAAGATTTGCGCAACGGCCTGTCTGCCCCGCCAAAGTTTACGCCAAAACACATCTGGCAGATGGCAACACGTCCAATGTGGTGCATGAAAATGCTCACAACGCCAAACCGCACCTTCGGCAACATTGTCGGCCATGCAAAAGGGGTTGGCGATCTCTCCTCCCTGTCCTCATGGACAGCAGAGCAGTTTGACCCGCGCTTGAGCTGGGATGATATTGAGTGGATCAAGAAACAGTGGGGCGGCCCGCTGATCCTCAAAGGCATTCTGGATAAGGAAGACGCACGCCACGCAGTCGACTCTGGCTGTGATGCGATTATCGTCTCTAACCACGGCGGACGTCAGCTCGACGGTGCACCGTCCTCTATCGAAATCCTGCCGGAAATCGTGGACGAGGTCGGTGATAAGGTGGAAATCCATATCGATGGCGGCATTCGCTCAGGTCAGGATGTACTGAAAGCCATCTGTCTTGGCGCAAAGGGCACCTACATCGGCAGACCATTCCTGTACGGTCTGGGCGCAGGCGGAAAGCAAGGCGTGACACAGTCATTGGAAATCATCCAGAAGGAACTGGATACCACCATGGCGCTGTGTGGCCGTCGCGATCTCAATACACTCAATCGCGACAACCTGTATTCCATCAGAGGTGAAAAAGTCTAGAGCGCGTTCCGTTTGATTGCATCCAATCAAACGACAAGAATTCGCTCAAAATAAAGAAGTTAGGGCATGAGGCGTGAATGCAAATGAGCGCAACATGCTCTAACGCTGGCAAGACATTCAGTCGGGAGACCCAACGGTCTCCCAGCTGTCATTGCGTTCAGAACGAACAATCGCATCAATGATTTCCATGTTCTGGATTGCATCTGCAACACCATAAGGCAGCTCTTCTTCACCTTTGACCACACGAGAGAACAGCTCTCCCTGCAGTGTATACTGATCACAGGCAGCAACGCGCTCCACTTCAATCGCACCATCTCCCGGCAAACTGCCAGAATCGAGACGCAAGATAGTCTCCTCACCAGCAGGTGCATTGAACGGGATAAGGATTTCCAGACGCTTGGCTGTCCCCACCAGATTGATACGCTGATACGGAGCAGACTGGGTTGAGACCGTAAACTGAGCCTGACGCCCCTCACCAAAATCCATCATCACAGACGTCAGACGGTCCGTGCCAAAGTTCTTGTCACGATCAACAAGGCTGACAACACGCTCTGGTTCAGCATCAAAGAAGTAACGCGACGCCACAATCGGGTAGCAGCCAATATCCATCAGCCCACCACCGCCAAGCTCTGCTTTATTGCGAATGTTCTGCGGATCCTGATTGCTGTAACCAAAGAACGCCTGAATGCTCTGCAGCTTGCCCAGCTCACCGGATTCAACAATCTCAAGCGCTCGCTGCCATTGCGGGTGCGCGCGAACCATAAAGGCTTCCATAACGAAGCGGTTGTCCGGCATTTCCAGTAGAAGGCGCGCTTCATCTGCATCAAGCGCAATCGGCTTTTCGCAAAGCACGTGCTTTCCAGCCTTCACAGCCTCAATCGTCATTGGCACATGCATGTGGTTTGGCAGCGGATTGTAGATCACATCAATATCAGGATCGGCCAGTAAAGCCTCATAGGAGCCGTAGGCTTTCTCAATACCTAATTCAGCAGCGACCTTCTTCGCATTCTCCTCATTACGAGAAGCAATCGCGACAACCTCAACGCCCTTGGCTTTTTGAAGCGCAGGAATAACCTTGTCGCGGCCAATCCGTGCAGTCGAGAGCACACCCCATTTAACCATTATAATTCTCCCAATCTATACTGCAGGAACCGCTATTTAGTGCTCTCACAAGCAACCACTTTCTGCCCAACTTCAGTTTTTGAAAAACGGTCGAGTTCAGAAATAGCCGAGATGATGTGATAGAGTGAGCTAGCTGGCGCCGCTTCCTTCACAAAGCTACCATCCGGCAAAAACTTGTCTTTCCAGAGACCTGCTGGCACATCCTCAAAGAACAGCTCCAACGCCTTCAGCGCATCCTGCATGGATTGGCGATACCGAGGCCACTCACTTTCAGGAGTACTCTCCAGCATGGCGATAGAGCCTTTAAGCCACTCAGCCTGAGACCACAGACGCGCCAGTGGATCACGCATGGAGAAGTCATCATTGATGCCCATCACCGCAACACCGCGCTCACGATCCACACCGTAGACCTCCGCAATCTCAAAGAGACGTGCAGCAGCAGATTTAGCACGCTCATCACCACGCAGCTTGTTCCAGCGGCTCAGCAACCAAGCCCACTCAAAGTGGTGCCCCGGCTCAAGCGCCCTGCCCTCATCACCTGGCATCGGAGACCAGTCCAGCGCAAAGAACTCCCGCAAACCGCCCGTTTTCTCGCAGATGAAGTGTTTGAGGCAAAGCTCGCCGAGCTCATCTGCCAGCGCGGACCAGACAGCTTTCTGCTCAGTGCTCAGATTCTCAGAGCGCTCCCACTCAAGGCACATTTCAAACAGATGCATATGCGGGTTGGCACCCAGTGGCGCACGTGCAGGTTCAGCTTCCTGAAAACCAGCAACAGGGTGCTTGAAGCGGTTCTTCAACACATCAAGCAAAGCCCCAGCTTTCGCACAGGCTTCCTCACGCTGTTCACTGTTCACATCAGCAATGCTGGAAAGAGCCAGTAGCGCAAAGGCTTGATTGTAAAGATCAAACGAAGTGTCGAGCAACTCACCATTTGGTGTCGCAAGCGCACCGATATATCCATCAGCAGTGCCGTACACCCGCTCCACATAGGCTTGCGTGCGCAGAGCAACATCCATCCACGGGCCATCCCAGCCCAGACGTCCGGCCTCACAATACACAAACACCATACGAGGGTTGACGCGACCACGTCTGTTATCCGCGCTGCCTTCACAGTCCAGTGTGATGGTCTCAGCAAAACCACCATTTGCGGCGTCTTCGCCAGCCTTCAACCAAAGCGGCAATGCATCTTCAAACAACCACGCGCGCAACTTATTCAGGTGATCGACAATCACTTCCGGTACTCCACACCATCCGCAGCCCGCTCCCACGAAACCCAGATGGCCTCCATATATGCAAATGAAATCATCGTGCTGAAAGGTTCGACTAAAGGACCAAAAAACACAAATCCGAACCTACGACGAGTAGGCGATAAGACAAAGCCAAACGAGCAAGTTTTTGGGGGATTATGAAGTATCAGAGAGTTAGTGGTGCCGCTGAAAGGACTCGAACCTTCGACCCCATCATTACGAATGACGTGCTCTACCATCTGAGCTACAGCGGCGTTCCAACTGGCACAAGGGGTGTGCCGGAAAGTGGAAGTTTGATACCCAAGCTCCCAATAAGATGCAAGTATGATTTGCATTGGTAGAGAATGCATCCACCAACAATCTACATAGGCAAGAGACGCGAAAAGAGACGCCCGCCTTGCCTATGCATTTTTCTTAGCGGAAGAACCTAAAACTCTGATCTTTTGGCGTTTTCGGATCTTCATCGTCTGGTTCAGGCCCAGGATCATCAGGAAGCTGAGAAAGCGGGAACTCCACCAGCTTCTCATCTTTCTTCTCAGGCTTTTCATAGGATGAGTTCGCGCCTTCCTCCTCAGTCTTGGAAGGCTCCTCTACCTTTTCCTCGGCCTTCTCATTAGCTTTGGTCGGCGCCCAGCTAGAAGATTCCACAGGTACGACAGTGGCACGAGGCTCTTCAGCCTTGGCTTTCTCATCCGGCTTTTTCTCAGCAGATGTCTCTTTCGCCGTTTCTGTCACAACAACAGGCTCTGCGGCGTCAGGCATTGCCGTTGGGGTTGCCACAGGCTCGTCCTTCACTGCAGTGGGTTTTTCTACCTCCTGCGGTTTAGGCACAACGATATCCGCCTCCACCGGTTCCTTCAGAACCTGTACAGGGGCAGCCAGTTCAGGCGGCTCAAACAGCTTGTCATCGATAACCTCGATTAACTGTTCCTGATCCACGGCACCTTCCGGCGCTGCCCACTCATAGGCATCCACACGGCCTGTCTTTGGAGAAACAGGAGCCCAGTTGGCAGAAACAACACCGTCTGCAGTCCAGACCTTGTCGCTTGGCGCACGCACAGCACGAGACAACCACTCACGAATGCGGCCCTGATCACCATGCTCGCGCTCTTCAAGATCAGCCATCAGCAAGAACGCACGTTGCGTTGGCTCAGAGCGCAGAACGCGCTTGAGCTGATCACGCGCTTCATCAAATTTCTTGGCTTCAATCGCGGCAACAGCAATCGCAATCGCCCCCTCAGAAGAGTAAGCGCGCATGCTCGCCAGTGTTCTGACACGGCTCAGTCGATCAGTGACGGAATCACCAGGACGAACATGGGCGTAAGCATCGGCAAGATCTGGGTGCGGGCTCAACTTCCACGTCGCCTCAAGGATCTTACTTGCTTTACGAACATCACCTGTCCGCGTCCGCAGACGGGCCGCAACAATCGCGGCAGGCACCAGCGAAGGCGCAAGGCCATGCGCTTCAACAGCAAGCGTACGCGCACGATCCGGATTTTCGTTCTCCAGCTCAAGAGCACGCGCAGTCAGCAGAACAGCTTTCTGGCGACGAAGGGTTTTCTTATCCAGCATGCGAGCGGCATAGTTGCGCTCAAGCGTTGCAATAGCTTCTTCCCAATCACCGGAAACGGCCTGATACCCAAGTACTGCATTGCCTGCCCAACGCAGACCCGGAACCAGATTAAAGGCTTCCTCAGCAAAGTGGCGCGCTGCTGCAGGTTCACTTTCCCGCTCCGCTTCAATGTAAAGGCCGTGCAAGCCCACAGCCATGGAGCGATCATCTTCCAACATCGCCTCAAACCGGCGACGGCTTTCTGCATGATCACCATCCAGTTGCGAAGTCTGCGCCAAGAGAAGACGTGCAGCAGGCTCGTTACCGTCCAGCAGTTTGTCTGCCTTCAGGCCAAACTTGCGCGCGTGTAGCGTATCGCCAGAACCAAGAGCCAGCAGTCCCTGAGACAAGGCATCATAGCCTTTGTCTTTGCGGCGGCTCTGCATGAAATGGGAGACCAGCGTTGGTGATTTCCAGATCAACCGGAAGAAACCCCAGGCCACAATCGACGCCACAATGGAAGCACCAAACGCAACAACAGCTGTCAGCAAGCTTGCCTGAACAACATACCCTTGCCATTCAAGCGTAACGACGCCCGGACGATCTGCCATCCAGGCTCCGCCAAGAGCCAGTAAAAATACAAACGCGAAAAAGATGAGAACGCGGACCATGTCCTTCGCTCCTTTCCGATACTACTTGTTTTCAGAAACAAGCGACTTCAAAACTTGAGCGGTGATTTTCTTCACCAATTCATCTGCTGCCAACCGGGCTTTCACCTGCTCAGCCCAAGCTGCACCAACCTGTTGCATCGGCTCTGGCAAAGCATCATAAGCTTTAATCGCTCCACCAAGATCACCCGCAGAAACCCGGGACTCCATCGTGCCAAGCAGCTCGCTGGAACTCGTCCCATCACTGTCAGTCGGCGTACGGACAGAAACAAGTGACTTGGCACTGGAGAACAGACGATCAACCACATCATCATTCTCACTCGTCAACGACACAGCACTCATATCACGCGCGACCTTACCAAATCCGGCAATCAACGCCGCAGAGGAAGGAATACCACTCGCAGCGCTCGCCTTAAGCGGCGCCAGCTCAGCAGCATCCCCTGGCAGCACAGCTTCAACAGCAGCCAGTTCCGCTTCATA
The DNA here is from genome assembly GCF_001623165.1 of Pseudovibrio sp. WM33. Taxonomy (NCBI): domain Bacteria; kingdom Pseudomonadati; phylum Pseudomonadota; class Alphaproteobacteria; order Hyphomicrobiales; family Stappiaceae; genus Pseudovibrio; species Pseudovibrio sp. WM33. Next base: position 263,795 of record NZ_LMCK01000090.1, on the reverse strand, counting down.
GGTCTCACCAGAGTCCACAGCATTGCGCAAAGAGGCAATCGCGATGGCACGTGCGGCACGTTCCTGAGCACTTGCAGTCCCCAGAGCCTTCTCCAACCGGTCAACACGTGCTGTAATCTGCTGTGTTGTCTCGGCATTCGCCTGCGTCAACGCTTCAATCTTGCCTTCAAGAACTTTCTGCTCAGCCGTCAACTTGCCAATCTGCACAAGCGCTTCATCCACCTTGGAGCCAGTCACAGCCAACTGTGAACCAAGATCCTTCAGTTGTGTCGGCGCTTCTTTCAATGCCTGAAACTGTTTCTGCAAATCCGTCAGACTGCCTTGCACGCCCTTAAGAACCTGCTCGGCATTTTTTCGGGACGCTGCGGTCAGATCAGCAACCTGCTTTGTCAGCTGATCCTGAGTCTTCTTCATACTGGCAACAGCAGCACCATCACCGGCAGCACCGTTGGAAATCAGCTCGTTCAGCTCTTTAATCTCAGCACCAAGCGTCGAAACCTGCTCTTGCACCTTCGCGGTCACACCTGCAGTCGCATCACTCAATTTACTGCTGGTTTCTTTCTGGATCGCATCCAGCTGATCAGTCAGGTTCTGAATGGTTTCCTTAGCCGCAAAACTACCCGCCGCATGATCTTTCAGCGCGGTAATTTCCTGACTCAGCTGCGAATAGCGGTTCTTGGAGCTTTCCAGAAGAGCCTGAACCTCGGTCGCATTCTGACCAGAGCCGGCGCCAATCATCTGAAGCATGCCAACCTGATGCAGACCAACGCCAGCACCTGCAACAATCAGCGCACCAATAACGCCAGCAGCAAGCATCGCGCCAAATCCAGCACCTTGCTTAGGCGGATGCGGAGGCTTATCAGCAGGCCCGCCGGGGCCTTTACCGGAAGGAGGTGGTGGTGGAGGCGTATCCTTGCCACCCGAACCAGCCTTATCGTCCTTGCCCTTCACAGGCTCTTTCGCAGCAGAAGCGGTGGAGGTTTTGCTCGCGGCAGCAGTTTTGCTGGCGCCTGTCGTCTTCGTAGCAGAAGACTTTACTGTGCTGGATGCAGCAGCGTCCTTCTTCTCATCAACTGCGGCCTTTGCGCTTGCAGCAGCAGTCGGCTTGGCTGTTGTTGAGGCAGAAGGTCCCCCCGCAGCTGGTTTAGCGCCCGCTGCAGGCTTCGCAGCAGCAGCTTTCGTCGCTTCAGTATTTTCAGTCTTCGCGGATGATTGTGATTGTTGTTTACCGGTTGGCGGCACAGAGCCCGCCTTGGTAGAAGTCGCCTTGCTCGCAGCAGGCTTGGCCGCAGGACCAGCGCTCGCGGCAGGCTTATCAGTCTTGGAAACGTCTTTCGCAGGCAGGTCAATCGTGACAGGCTTTCGGGATCCACTGGAGAGCGGAGATTTCCGTGATGATGTTCCACCACCCGAGCCTGCCCCGGTGGACGCCCCACCCTTTTTGTCATCAGCAGCCATCAAAACCTCCTAGAATGGCGCGTTTCAAGCAGTTTCCAGCCGCGCCAATTTTCATAGTCACGCAATCTTAACAAGGCCTCTTAAGAGGCCTCTTTCTTAACATAAGCATCCCTTTAGCAAACTGCTATCAGGGAGAATTAGCACCTTGCCAAACAAACTGCGACTTCTCCATAGGGCTCAGAGAAGTGCAAATCACTTCCTCTCAACTTATCGAACCATTGAGAAGTTCAAACAAGCTATCCTCACGCGGCGTTTTCGCAGTAAAAACCTCGCCAAACGCTCCAGCCTGCTCTGCAACCCGCTTAGAAACACATAATGCTTTCATAGAGTTAAGAAACACTATGGTTTTTTCAAGATTTGAAAGGCTGAGAAAAATTTGAATTGTTCGCGGAGAATAAAACAACGCACAATCCAGCATCCCTGCTTCAATCAGTTCACGGGTTTTCTCAGAAAAGCCAGTCGCAGCAGCCATTTGGTAGACCTCCACCATACGGCAGGCAATGCCGTGCTGCTCAAGTTGTCCGACCAGGTCACCACTGCGTTCAATCGCTGCAGGGTAAAAGACAGGCCCCGCCTGTTTGCTGTCCGCAATCAGTCCGCCAAGGGAATCAACATCCCCATCCGCACATATGATCTCTTGGAAACCGGAAGCCTCTGCAGCTTTGGCTGTCGCCTCACCCACAGAATAGAGAGGAAGGTGCTGTAGCTGTGAAACAAGACCATTGAAGACAAGGGCTTCAATGGCATTCGCGCTCGTCACAGCAATCGCTTTGGCGTCCCCAGCCACATCACCGTCAACGGTCAGCTGCTGGAAACTCAGCATCGGCTCAACAATCACCTCGTGTCCCATAGCAATCAGCTTCTGTGCAGTTTTATCCGCTTGAGGCTGAGGACGGGTCACGAGTATTTTCATTAGAGCTCCAGAAAGTTTGGACCAGACTTCGCCTTCAGCTCTTTGCCAAGCTCGCGGCCAATCTCTTCAGCATCGCTTAACGGGCCTTCGCCTTCAACTGTGTGCGTCTGGCTGCCATCCGGTTTGATCACCTCACCGCGGAAACGGATACGATCCCCTTCCACATGGGAGAGACCAGCAATCGGCGTACGGCAAGAACCATCCATCTCAGCCAGATAAGCACGCTCCAGCAAAAGGCGGCTTTCAGTCTCAGCGTGATGGATCGGCGCAAGAATGCGCGCAGTCTCTTCATCACCAAGACGCGCCTCAATACCAATCGCGCCCTGCCCGACAGCAGGAAGGAAGTGCTCCACATCCATCAGCGAGGTCACCAGATCACCTTGTCCCAGACGTCGCAGACCAGCGTAAGCAAGGAAGGTTGCGTCAACCACACCTTCACCGAGCTTGCGCAAACGGGTCTGTAGGTTACCACGATACATCACCACATCAAGATCAGGCCGCAGACGCTTAATCTGTGCCTGACGACGCAAACTGGAAGATCCGACCACAGCACCCTGTGGAAGATCTGTCAGTTTTTCTACCTTTGGAGAAATGAAAGCATCGCGCACATCTTCACGTGGAAGGTAAGCGGTCATGCCCAGACCATCCGGCAGCACTGTCGGCATATCCTTGGAAGAATGAACTGCCAGATCAATGGACTTATCCAGCAAAGCTTCCTCAATTTCCTTGGTGAACAAGCCCTTGCCGCCTGCTTCGGAAAGAGGCCTATCTTGAATTTGGTCTCCCGTTGTTTTTATAACAACAATCTCGAAGTCATCATCGGTTAACCCGTGTGCCTTCGCGAGACGAGCGCGTGTTTCATACGCCTGGGCCAGTGCCAGAGCGCTTCCACGTGTACCAATTCTTATAGGTTTTGTTTGCAAGGATCACATTCCCAATGCTAGGGGCTCATGTTAGATGAGCGACATAAAATCATCGGCCCGCGAAATCAACCATGCTTTGCGCATGAGAGAACGACAAAAACCAAGCGGCCAAAGGAGACCAAACGTGCTGACCATCCTCGGCATAGAAACGAGTTGTGACGAAACTGCCGCTGCTGTCCTTGAGATTGATCAAGATGGCAAATGCGTAATTTTGTCCAACGTGGTGCATTCTCAAATCGATGAGCACACACCGTTCGGCGGTGTTGTACCAGAGATTGCGGCGCGCGCCCACATTCAGTTGCTGGATGGTATCGTAGATCAGGCGATGAAAACAGCAAATGTGAAGTACTCTAATCTATCCGCAGTTGCTGCAACCGCTGGCCCCGGCCTCATTGGCGGCGTCATCGTGGGCTTGATGACAGCAAAATCTATCGCCATGGCAATCGATAAGCCATTGATTGCAGTGAATCATTTGGAAGGACACGCCCTCACCGCACGCATGACGGATCAGGTTGAATTCCCATTCCTCCTGCTCCTCGTCTCCGGTGGTCACACCCAGTATCTCCTCGTAAAAGCTCTTGGGGAATACGAAAGATTGGGCACAACCATTGATGATGCGATTGGTGAAGCATTTGACAAAACAGCCAAACTGCTCGGCCTGCCTTATCCCGGCGGTCCGGCTGTAGAAAAAGCTGCAAAACTTGGTGATCCAACCGTTTACAAACTGCCACGGCCACTTTTGGACCGCCCCGGCCTCGATATGTCTTTTGCCGGGTTGAAGACAGCAGTGCGCACCGCCGCCTTAAAAGAAGAGCCTGTCAGCGAGCAAACCGTCAACAACCTGTGCGCCTCCTTCCAGGAAGCTGTCGCGGATGTTCTCGGAAAACGCAGTGCAAGAGCCTTCGAATTATTTAAAGATCGCTATCCGGATACGCCTGTCAAAATGGTTATCGCAGGCGGTGTTGCTGCAAACGAAGCAATTAGGATTCGTCTCAACGAGGTTGCCGCAGAACATAGTGCGGAATTAATCGCACCACCGCACAAACTGTGCACAGACAACGCCGCCATGATTGCATGGGCTGGAGCTGAGCGTCTGAGAAAACTCGTTGCCGAAGACCCATCTATTCTGGAGCAAAACGGTAAGGGCGACGACATGAACGAAGCCCCACGCCCACGCTGGCCTCTCGACAAAAACTCCGAAAGCGTCGTCGGCTTCGGTCGCAAAGGCGCAAAGGTTTAGCGACGACCACACGGCACAAACATACTTCCAAAATCCCGCCTCGCCTGCGGGATTTTTCAGTTCTGAAGCGCTAAAACTTATCCCCCTGTCCTCAACCGCGCTTATTCTCAGTGTTGTGCTCACGTATTCGGGCAGCTGGTGGACCGTCCATCAGTTCGGCGTGGGCTGGGCGGGGCTACCGGGC
>NZ_LMCK01000090.1:73603-259067 GCF_001623165.1 Pseudovibrio sp. WM33 | reverse complement strand
TGGTCACCCGATGGGCGTCTACACTGGCAGGCGTTTAGCTGTCACCGACACTCACATTTGCCTCTGGCCGGTGTGCTTGTTGCTGATGGTGCCTGCTCCCAATGCCTTTCGGAGGAGATCTTGTTTCATACAAAAACGCCCGGGCAAGGCGAGCAGCCAATGCCGAAGAAACTAATTTACTCACAATGCGCAGGCATCGCCTGCTCGCCTTGCTCACCCCGTATTTGGGGGCCCAAACGACAACACCTCCGGACATGAGCCAGCGGTGCTAAATCTGTTTGTTTTTTTGGATGCAAGGCAGGCCCTTTTGGCGCAGCGCTTAGCCAAAGCGGCAGGTTGGCAGGCCTTTGTGCTCTACATCCATTGCAAAGAGACCACCTGATTTAGGGAACTCTTTGAGAAGCTCGTCATCTCCATGCGGGCGCAGGCTTGCCACGACCAGTGTATTGAGGCTTGGACCTGCAAAGCACGGAATAGTTGGGCGTGGGACTGGCATGGCGATGGATTGCAGCAGCTGTCCTTCCGGGTCAAAGCAGTTGACGTTGCCTGCTGAGACGCCTGCGGACCAGTAGTTGCCATCGGTGTCTGTTGTTGCGCCGTCCGGTCTGCCCACTGTGTTGTCCAGCTGCAGGAACTTGCGCTGGTTGGTGATTGCGCCGAAGTCACGGTCGAAATCATAGGCGAAGACTTCGCCGGAGCCGGTGTCAGAGTGGTACATGGTCTTGTTGTCCGGAGACCACGCCAAGCCGTTGGAGGTTCTGATCTCTGTCGCGATTTGCGTGACATTGCCGTCTGGTGTGACGCGATAGAGGCTGGCGATTGGTGTTCTTGGACTGATGTCGTCCATGGTGCCCACCCAGAATGCGCCGTCAGGTCCAACCTTGCCGTCGTTCAGACGAGTACGTGGATTATCCGGCTCAATCTTCGCGATGACCTCGTACATTTTGGTGCCTGTATCAAACAGGATGATTTCGTCTTTCATCGCCACGATGAGGCGACCGTCTTTACAAAGACCGAAGGAGCCGACGACTTTCGGGAAGTCCCATGTGGTGACTTCTTTGCTATCCCAATGCATTGCGTGGATCTGTTTTCCGAGGATGTCGCAGAAGAACAGGTGTTTTGTCAGTTCATCCCAGAGGAGACCTTCGGCCAGCTCGTAGCGACCGTCCAGCAAGCAAGTGATAATTGGGGTCAAAGTCGTGCTCCATACTCATGCAGCCCGGGAGAACTGCAGCAATATACAATTGAGCGTTGTTATAGAGAGGTTTGGCAGAAGCGTCGAGTATGCCTGTGAGAAAACCGCAAGGTTTTCGAGGTGAATTAGCTCTCTGAAATTGGCAGGGCGCTGCCTTGTTTGGTGGAGCGGATCGCGAAGGAGGAGCGCATGCGCACAACGCCGGGGAGGCGGGTGAGGTGGTCACGGTGGATGCGCTCAAAATCAACCGGATCATCGGCCATCACACGCAGGATGTAATCCGCATCGCCGCCCATGAGGTGGCACTCCATGATCTCGGTGGAGCGATCAACAGCCTTCTCAAATGTTGAAAGGGCTTCTTCTGACTGAGAGCCGAGCGAGATCTCGACAAAGACACTCATACGCTTGCCCAGCTTTTTCGGATTGAGCAGTGCGACGTACTTCTCGATGACGCCTTCACCCTCCAGAGTCCGGACACGACGCAAGCAGGCAGAGGCGGACAGACCCACATGATCTGCAAGATCAGAATTGGAGATACGGCCATTGTCCTGCAGCGCGCGGAGGATCTTTTTATCAAGCTTGTCGAGTTTCATAGCTTTGCCGTTTTCGCAGATTATTGTGTCTGAACGATGTTTATTCGTAGATGTTTGCTAAAATGTACCGTGTCGTGCGCACATTGCAAGCATCTGCAGCTGAGATTTCCATAAGCTATGTAGAAACACAAAGCCGAAGCTGATTGGGAGATTGTGATGCTTGTTGGTGTTCCTAAGGAAATAAAAAATCACGAATATCGCGTTGGTCTGACGCCAGACAGCGTGCGTGAAGTTGTTGCTCATGGCCACGACGTGGTTGTTGAAACCAATGCTGGTGTTGGCATTGGCGCGAGCGATGCTGACTATATTGCAGCTGGCGCATCCATCCTGCCGACTGCTGCAGACGTCTTCGCGAAAGCAGAAATGATTGTGAAGGTGAAAGAACCTCAGGCTGTTGAGCGCAAGATGCTCCGTCCTGATCACCTGCTGTTCACCTACCTGCACCTGGCTCCGGATCCAGAGCAGACTGCTGACCTTGTCGCCTCCGGCGCGGTTTGCATCGCTTATGAAACCGTAACTGACGAAAAAGGCCGCCTTCCTCTGCTGGCGCCTATGTCTCAGGTTGCTGGTCGTCTTTCCATTCAGGCTGGTGCAACTGCACTGCAGAAAGCCAATGGCGGCGCTGGTGTTCTGCTTGGCGGTGTACCGGGTGTTGCTCCTGCGAAAACCGTTGTGATTGGCGGCGGTGTTGTTGGCGCCCACGCAATTGAAATGGCAATCGGCCTTGGCTCCGATGTTACCGTTCTGGACAGAAACGTTGATGTTCTCGACGCCCTTTCTGCTCGCTTCGGTTCCCGTTTGAAGACAGTGTTCTCCAACCGTGCCGCGCTTGAGAAAGAAGTTCTGGCTGCTGATCTGGTTGTTGGTGCTGTTCTGGTGGCTGGTGCAGCTGCGCCGAAACTGGTGACCAAAGAGCACATCAAGGCGATGAAGCCGGGTTCTGTTGTGGTTGACGTTGCTATCGACCAGGGTGGTTGTTTTGAAACCTCCCGCGCAACAACTCACCAGGATCCAACCTACATCGTGGATGAAGTGGTTCACTACTGCGTGGCAAACATGCCAGGCGCAGTGGCTCGCACCTCAACATACGCGCTGAACAATGCGACCTTGCCTTACGTTCTGGCGCTGGCTGACAAAGGCTACGCAGCTGCTCTTCGCGACATTCCAGGCTTCCTGCCGGGTTTGAACGTTTATAAGGGTCAAGTCACTGTTGCTGAAGTTGCTGAGAACCTTGGCTACACTTACGTAGCTCCAGAAGCTGCTCTGGTTCAGGAAACTGAAGCGGCCTGAAAGTCTAAGCGGACTTAGAGATTAGAAGCGGGAGCCACTGGCTCCCGTTTTGCGTTGGTAAAGGTTCTGTTTACCCTGTCACCGGTTTGCTGCGGCGTTAATGAGTTTGCAGGTGCGGTTTCGATATACTGGTCAAAATTTACTAGTATTTTTCTGATTGGGCGGCGTCATGTATCATGATTTGGAATTGGTTCTTCAGCATGATTTGATTGTTGAATGGAAAGAGCATTACAAAGAGGTGTTCGGCAAGCACACGCTCCTGCTGAACAACCGCCTGCATGAGTTACCTGTGTTTCTGCCAGAAAACCTGGCGCGGTTGATCGAGACCACTCCCTCTGAGCACTATGATTTTGTTCGTCCCGGTGCGATTGGCACCAAGAAGTCCCAATGGCTACAGGGCAGCATTGAAGGTACCAAAGGCGAGGATGTGCTTCGTGCTGTAGAAGAAGGGCGTTTCTGGCTTTCTCTTCGTGCACTTCAGGAATGGGATGAGGGCTTCAAGCAGGTCACGTCGAAGATATTTGATGAGCTCGAGGTGAGGGTTCCGGGCTTTGAGACCTTTAAGCACAAGACCGGGATGCTGATTTCTTCCCCCGGTGCTCAAGTGTACTATCATGCAGATGTACCCGGACAATCCTTATGGCAGGTGAAGGGCCATAAGGACGTTTATATTTATGAAAGTACCGCACCGTTTCTTTCTGATGAGCAGTTGGAAGGTATCTTCCTTGGGACGACCGAAGAAGAGATCCGCTTTGAGCCCTGGTATGATGAGTTCGCTACAAAGGTGACGCTGAGCCCGGGTGAGATGGCGCACTGGCCGCTTAACAACCCGCATCGGGTTGAGAACCATGATGAAGTGAACATCTCGGTGACCACTGAGCACTTCACCACTGAGGTCAGGGATTTTTATGCGATTATCTATGCCAATGGTTTGCTGCGTAGAGCAGGGATCTCTGGCAATCGGCACAGCGTTGGTGTGATGAAATACGCCAAGATGGCTTTGGCGGCTGCGCATAAGATGGTTTGGAAAAAGTTGTTTCAGAATAAGCCTGTCGCCAAGAGCCCGCGCAGTTTCAAGCTTGATATGTCTGCATCGGACTTTATGACAGACCTTTAGGTCTGTCGGTAACCTGCAAAAGACTGGCGGGGAGGGGACCAAATGGAAGTACACAAAGGACGTTTGATCGATCACGTACATTTGGTGGTACGAGATCTGCAGATGAGTTCCAAGTTCTACAAGACGAGCCTAGCCACTCTTGGCAGATCACTCACCCATGAAACTGATGAGTTCTTCATCTTCGACGAGCTGTTTGTCACGCCTGCAACAGATGGCAACGTTACCAGAGTTCATCTGGCATTCATGGCCAACTCAGAAGATGAAGTGCGTGCGTTTTATCAAGCTGCTCTGGATAATGGGGGCCACGATAACGGAGCACCGGGCCCGCGTTCCTATCATCCGGGATATTATGCAGCTTTTGTTCTTGATCCTGATGGCAACAACATTGAGGCGGTCTGGCATGGACCAGCAGACCGGTCCTGTGAGAGTGTTGTTTTTACCCCGCATGACCCGCCTGACTGAGCCGGGTTGGCTGCGGGCGTGTCAGCAGCGGTAGTAGTAAGGGCGGCCATGTCTGTCGTAGCCGACACAGCGGCGCGGGGTGGTGGCTGCACCAATCAACCCGCCTGCAACGGCACCGATACCTGCACCGGCAAAGGCCGCGCCAACATCCCCTGTTGCTGCTCCAATTGCAGCGCCGGTGGCGGCACCAAGACCACCGCCGACGAGGACGCGGTCTGTTCGGTTATACTCACTGCAAGCACCGAGTGTGAGCAGGGTGGCTGTTATGATTATTGCTTTTCTCACGATCCTACCCATGGTCTGATTGTTTGAAATCCACGGTAGTGCTTGATCTGTTGCAGATGAGTGAATGTCGTTGACGAGATGGGAAGGTGGTTAAGCTGATACTGTTTGTCTTTTGAGAGTTGTAGGTATGCAACGCAAAAAGGCCCCGCAATTGCAGGGCCTTTGGAATTTTGTAACCAAATTTTTTGCGAGGCTTATGGGCACTTCACGCGGTATGGGCGACCGTACTGATCATAGGCAGTACAGTTTTTCGGAGTTGTCACATTACCAACAATGCCGCCGGCTACACCGCCGATTGCTGCACCTGCAACTGCAGACCCCACGCCACCACCTGTGGCCGCGCCGATGGCTGCACCAGTCGCAGCACCAAGGCCACCGCCAATGAGAGTTCGGTCTGTGCTTGAGGATGTGTTACAACCAGCAAGGGCAAGCAATGCAACACTTACACCAGCAAGAGTAATTTTTTTCATTTTTTCCAGTCTCCTTTTGCTGCCAATCCCAATTTGACCGGACCCCGATACCTCCTGGCAGCTCTAACTTTGTGAGGCTGAGCTAACAAAAAGAACATGGTTAAAGTTTGTTAAAAATTAGAGGCTCCTTGCCTTCTTTAGGTATTTTAACAAGCCTTGGGTCGAACTGTCTTTGTTTGCTGCGGATTGGCTGCCTTCAACCATTGGCAACAGCTGTGTCGCAAGTTCTTTTCCAAGTTCAACACCCCACTGGTCGTAGGAGTTGATGTTCCAAATCGCTCCTTCAACGAAGACGCGATGTTCATAAGACGCGATCAATCTACCCAGTGTGAATGGATCAAGACGATCATAGAGGAGGGTGGTTGAAGGCCGGTTACCCGGGAAGACCTTTTGTGGAGCTAGTTTGGCAATCTCTTCTTCAGATTTTCCATCTTTACGAAATTTGTCTTCAACCTCTTCCAGAGAACGGCCACGGAGCAGGGCTTCACTCTGGGCAAGGCAGTTTGCCAGAAGGAGATTGTGGTGGACTTGCAGGTCCTCTTCGTGGCTGTTGGCAGCAACCAGAAATTCGCAAGGAATGATGCTCGTGCCTTGGTGGATCAGCTGGTAGAACGCATGCTGACCGTTGGTGCCGGGCTCACCCCAGACGATCGGGCCGGTCTGGGTTTCAACAGCAATGCCGTCTTTGGTGACGCTCTTGCCGTTGGATTCCATGTCCAGCTGCTGCAGGTAGGCAGGGAAGCGGGCGAGGCGCTGATCATATGGCAGAACTGCGCGGGTGTCGTAACCCAACACGTTGCGATGCCAGACGCCGATGAGGCCCATCAGGAACGGGATGTTGTCTTCAATCGGGGTTGTGCGGAAGTGATTGTCCATTGCATGGGCGCCGCCGAGGAAATCGGAGAATGCGTCCGGGCCGATAGCGATCATAAGCGGGAGGCCGATTGCGGACCAGATGGAGTAACGTCCGCCGACCCAATCCCAGAAGCCAAAGACACGCTCTTCGGAAATGCCAAAGGCTGCGACTTTTTCCAGTGCGGTGGAGACAGCTGCAAAGTGTGCTCCAACAGCTTCTTCGCCGTTATGCTTTGCAATCCAACGACGGGCCGTTGCCGCGTTGGTCATGGTCTCAATAGTGGTGAAGGTCTTGCTGGCGATGATGAAGAGGGTTTTCGCCGGGTTCAGCTTCTCCAGCGTGTCGGCGATGTGTGCGCCGTCTAAGTTGGAGACGTAGTGCAGGTTTGGGCCATCATGGTATGGGGCCAAAGCCAGAGTTGTCATCACCGGGCCAAGGTCAGAGCCACCAATGCCGATGTTGACGACGTCCGTGATTTTCTCGCCGGAGTGGCCTGTGATTTCGCCAGAGCGGATGCCTTCTGCGAAGTCGCCCATGTTGACGAGAACTTCGTTGATGTCAGGCATGACGTCCTTGCCGTCCACCAGTACCGGGTTTTCGGACTGGTTGCGCAGGGCGGTGTGCAGCACGGCGCGGTCTTCTGTGGTGTTGATGTGCTCACCTGCGAACATGGCATCGCGTTTTGCTTCAACATTGGCAGCGCGTGCGAGTTCGAGCAGGAGCTCCAGGGTTTCTTCAGTCAGCTTGTTCTTGGAGAAATCGTAGAGCAGGTCGTCAGAAGAGCGGGAGAACTTATCAAAACGAGAAGGATCTGCAGCGAAGAGATCGGTAATCTTAGTGGAATGAATGGCCTGAGCGTGTTCATCAAGGCGCTTAAAGATATCTTTTGGATTAGCTGTCGGCATCGAGGCCTCCATTTATTCTTGTAATAGCTTCTGGCTGGCAGCGAGTGTCGCGCCTTGCCAATTTACCGTAAAGCAGCTTGCTCGTTTTTCAGGACGTGCAAACTGCTCTAAAGTTTTGTTTTTATGCGTCTTCTTACCCGGAAATATGTTCATGCTTTTTAGGAGTATGACAGGTCCTTGATGTAAGGCCCCGGGTAAGAAATTCAATGCAAACAATCGTGATGGTTTGCGATTAAACAGTCAATGCAGCTGCTTCGCGAGCCCGCTTTTCAATGCCTGCCCAGTCTTCAGATTCAATTGCTTTTGCGTCTGCGATCCATGACCCACCAACGCAAAGGACGTTAGGCAGAGCAAGGAAATCACGTGCGTTGCCAAGGTTGATACCACCAGTTGGGCAGAATTTAGCCGCAGCCAGAGGAGAAGACAGACCTTTCAACATTGGAGTGCCGCCAGCTGGAACAGCTGGGAAGAACTTGAGACGCTCATAGCCTGCTTCCAGAAGCTTCATCACTTCTGACGGAGTGCATGTGCCCGGAAGCAAAGGAGTTTGCTGGAAGTCTTCAGCAGCTGCGATCAGATTGTCTGTTGCGCCCGGAGAAACGACAAATGTTGAACCTGCTTTGACAGAGGCTTCGTACTGCTGATGGGTGAGAACGGTACCTGCACCAACCAGAGCGCCTTCCACGTTGTCAGCAACTGCTTTGATGCAGTCCAGAGCGTTTGGGGTGCGCAGGGTGATCTCGATGCCGGGGATGCCACCATCAACGAGGGCCTGAGCCATTGGCACTGCTTTTTTAGGGTCATTCACAATGAGAACTGCGATCACCGGGGCGGCGGTCATGATTGCTTCTACGCGCTCGATATTCTGAGCCATTACACTGTCTCCATTGCGCTGACCGTGTCAGCATTCTGTTGGGTTTTGCTGATTTGCTCCAGATTGAAAAGGCGAGCGCCGGTGTCGGCGGAGCTCACGTTTGCTCTGAAGCTTGCGAATAATTCTCGTCCAGTTCCACTCTGGTAAGCTTGCAGGTCTGCAGGTGCGGCAGGTCTTTGCGCAAACTCATCTGCAGGAACAAGCAGCTCCAGCGTACCGCTTACTGCATCAAGGCGCAGCAAGTCACCGTCCTTTACCTTTGCAATTGGTCCGCCATCCATGGCCTCGGGAGTAACATGAATTGCAGCTGGGATCTTGCCACTGGCACCGGACATCCGGCCATCTGTTACAAGTGCGACTTTATACCCCCGGTTCTGCACAACGCTAAGAGGCGGTGTCAGTTTATGGGCTTCTGGCATGCCGCAAGCTTGCGGGCCGACGTAGCGGAGCACGACAATCACATCTTTGTTGAGTTCGCCAGCTTTGAAGGCAGCTTCAACATCTTCCTGCGTATGGAAGACCTGAACTGGGGCTTCGATGATATGGCGATCAGGTGCGACAGCAGAGGTTTTGATGATGGCAGAGCCGAGGTTGCCTGTGAGGACTTTGAGGCCGCCGTCTTTGTTGAACGGAACGGACATTGGCGCAAGGATGGTTTCATCCAGTGCCTTAGCTGGGGCTGGCTTGCGGAGGACGCCGCCCTTGTCATCAAGGAAGACATTGACGGTGTATCCGTCCAAGCCAGTTCCGTTGACTGTTTTAACGTCTTTGTGCAGCAGGCCTGCATCCAGCAATTCGCGGATAAGGAAGCCCATTCCTCCAGCTGCTTCAAAATGGTTTACATCGCTTTTGCCGTTTGGATAGACGCGGGCGAGCAGCGGGACGACTTCGGAGAGGTCTGAAATGTCCTGCCAGGTGAGTTGAATGCCAGCCGCGGCTGCCACGGCAACAAGATGCATGGTGTGGTTGGTGGAGCCGCCTGTTGCGTGCAAGCCAACGACACCGTTTACGATCGCGCGTTCGTCGATGATCTCAAAGAGCGGCGTAGGTGTGCTGCGCTGTGCGGTGAGTTCGACAACTTGTGTGACTGCTTCTTCAACCAATGCTGTGCGCAGGGGCGTCAGCGGGTTGATGAAGGAGCTGCCCGGCATGTGCAGGCCCATGATCTCCATCAGCATCTGATTGGAGTTTGCAGTGCCGTAAAACGTACAGGTGCCGGGAGAGTGGTAGGATGCGCTTTCAGAAGCGAGCAGTTCTTCGCGGGTTGCTTTGCCTTCTGCAAACAGCTGGCGGATGCGGGCTTTCTCGTCGTTGGCAATGCCGGAGGTCATTGGGCCCGCTGGCAGGAAGATAGCAGGCAGATGGCCGAAGGACAAAGCGCCGATGAGCAAGCCGGGAACAATCTTATCGCAAACACCGAGGAACACAGCTGCGTCAAACATGCCGTGGGACAGGCCTACGGCAACGGACATGGCGATCAGGTCGCGGGAGAACAGTGACAGGTCCATCGCTGGCAGACCTTGCGTGACACCATCGCACATGGCTGGTACGCCGCCAGCAACCTGAGCTGTCGCCTGAATTTTGCGGACTGTTGCGCGGATAATTTCCGGGTAGCTCTCATATGGTTGGTGGGCGGAGAGCATGTCGTTGTAGGCAGTGATGATACCGAGGTTTGGCTGCTTGTCTGTGGCGAGGTGCTGCTTGTCAGTTGCGGGGCATGCAGCAAAGCCGTGTGCAAGGTTTGTGCAACCGAGGTTTGTACGTTGTGGTGCTTGGGTATGCTGCGCCTGCATGCGACGAAGATAATCTTGTCTGCTCGCGGCGCTGCGTTCAATTATGCGATCCGTAATCTCTTTGAGGCGAGGGTGAACCATGTCTTTTGCTCTGCCTTTTGTTCTTTGACTTTTCATCAGTCAAACCGAATGACCAGCTGCGGGAATGGGAGGAGGAATCCCTGTTATTGGTCGTTTTAATCGATTTAAATTCTGAGCCTAATTTTTATTGTGACAACTCTGCCCATAGGCAATTTTGATTGTTTCGGGGATTGGCGCAAGTGGGAGAAATACTTGCTAGGGTGGTGAGGTGCCGTGGGACCGGCACCTGCAACTTAATCAGTATGTTTCGTCATGCCATGTACGACCATCACGCTCGATAAGGGCGATGGAGGCCGATGGGCCCCAGGTTCCTGAGGTATAAGGTTTTGGAGCTTCTTTGATCTGGGACCACTGCTCGAGGATCGGGTCGATCCATGTCCATGCCGCTTCTACTTCGTCTCTGCGCATGAACAGGGTTTGGTTGCCACGGATCATATCCATGATGAGGCGCTCATAAGCATCCGGATGACGGGAGCTAAATGCTTCAGCAAAGGTCATGTCCAGCGGCACTTCACGCAAACGCATGGAGCCTGGGCCCGGGTCCTTAATCATCACCTGCATTTTCACGCCTTCATCTGGCTGTAGGCGGATGACCAGCTTGTTTGCAGCAATGCGTCCAGCATCTGGCAGGAAGATGGAGTGAGGCAGATCTTTGAATTGAATGGTGATTTCGGAGACACGAGCGGCGAGGCGTTTGCCTGTGCGCAAGTAGAACGGGACGTTGGCCCAACGCCAGTTCTCGATGTCTACTTTGGCAGCTACGAAGGTTTCTGTGTTGGAATCGTTGCGACCCAGTTCTTCCAGATAACCCTTTACTGCACCGCCCGCGGATGCGCCAGCGCGGTACTGGCCGCGAACAGTGTTGCGCTCGACCATTTCGGTGCTCATTGGACGGAGGGCTTTGAGCACCTTCAGCTTTTCGTCGCGAACACTGTCTGGTGCCATGGATTCAGGTGGTTCCATAGCAACGAGGCAAAGCAGCTGAAGCAGATGGTTTTGAACCATATCGCGCAGAGCGCCAGCGGTGTCGTAGTAACCAGCGCGGCTCTCAACGCCGAGTGTTTCTGCCACGGTGATCTGTACGTGGTCGATGTGAGCCGCGTTCCAGAGTGGTTCAAACAGTACGTTAGCAAAGCGCAGAGCCATAAGGTTCTGAACGGTCTCTTTGCCGAGGTAGTGATCGATACGGAAAATCTGGTGCTCTTTGAAGACGGAACCGATGGTCTCGTTAACGTCGTGAGCAGACCTGCCGTTCTTGCCGATCGGCTTTTCGATGGTTACGCGGGACGTCTCTGTTACGAGATTGTGTTCGCCAAGGGCGGAACAGATTGGGCCGAAGAAGTCTGGAGAAACAGAGAGGTAGAAAGCGCGGACAACGTCTTCGCGGCCTGCCAGTTTTTGTTCCAGAGCTTCCCAACCGGTGTTCTGAGCGACGTCAACGGACACATATTGGATACGAGCGAGGAAGCGTTCGAGAGCTTCCTGATCGATTTCAGCGACGTGCTCACAAATGGCAGTCCGGGCCCAGTCGCGGTATTCTGTGTCGCTGAGCTCGCGGCGGGAAACTGCGATGATGCGCGCGTCTTCGCCCAGATGACCGACTGGTTCGCGATGATAGAGAGCTGGGAGCAGCTTGCGGTGTGCAAGATCGCCGGTGCCTCCAAATACAACGAGATCAAATGGGTCAGATTGTGCTGGACGGTTCGCCATGGAGTTCCCTTAGTCGTGAGCCGGTATCGGAAATCCGGCTTCAATTGCTTGGCATGCGGTATCAGTTGGAGAATTTGCAGGAGCAAGCCAACAGGCCAACTGAATTAAATTTGATTGTAGAGTTGTGAGAGGCGCGGACGTGAGCCGCAAGCTTGGCAGTTAGACTGCTCTTATCTGCATCAAAACTCATACAAAGGTTGCATTTATAAAATTGCACCTCTGTTTGATGCGGGTTTCATCAAAATGCAAGCAAAAATACGAATGTGCCTAGAAACTAGGCAGTTCGGCGTGCTGAAAGGGGAAGCCGCTATCAAAATAATGCAGTTTCTGTGGGTTTTGTTTTCTGACTGTCATGATTTGTACAATTCCAACAAGCATTTGTAATGGCGGCATTGGGGAGCTTGCGATCTTTTGCTAGGCTTGCCCCAAGGGAAAATTAAATGAGGAAGCATGCCCTATGCTTCCTCTGGGAGGAAATGGCATGAAATCTCGTCAGCAAAAGGTTGCCGGTTTAAAAACACTCATCGATCAGGGGCAGGGCAATGTGCCTGCCGATCTGGTGCTGAAGAATGTTGAGCTGTTCAATGTGATCGACGGCAGTCTGACGAAGACCGATATTGCGATTTCTGGCAAGACGATTGTTGGGACATATGACGACTACAGCGGTGTGAATGAGATCGACTGTAGCGGCAAGATTGCCGTGCCGGGCTTTATCGATACCCATCTTCACGTGGAATCATCGTTGGTGACACCGTTTGAGTTCGATCGTTGCGTGCTACCTCACGGTGTGACGACTGCGATTTGTGATCCGCATGAGATTGCCAATGTGACTGGTGCTGCAGGCATCAAGTACTTCCTCGACAGCTCTGTTGAGACCATTCTGGATTTACGGGTGAACCTGTCTTCCTGTGTGCCTGCCACTAAATTTGAGACTGCTGGTGCTCAGTTGGAGATTGATGATCTTTTGCCGTTCAAGGATCATCCAAGCGTTATTGGTTTGGCGGAGTTTATGAACTTCCCTGGTGTGTTGGCTGGCGATCCAGATGCTTTGGCTAAGATTGCTGAGTTTGAAGGGGAGCATATTGATGGTCATGCGCCTTTGGTGCGTGGCAAAGCCTTGAATGGCTACCTTGCCGCGGGCATTCGGACTGATCATGAAGCGACCACTGCAGAAGAAGCATTGGAGAAGATCTCTAAGGGCATGATGATCCTCATCCGTGAAGGATCCGTCTCCAAGGATCTGGATGCTCTAGCGGCTGTCCTGACACCTGAACGGGCCAGTTTTGTTGCGCTTTGTACGGATGATCGGAACCCGCTTGATATTGCGGAGGAGGGACATCTTGATTGTCTCATCAAGCGCCTGATTGCTCATGGATGCACACCTCGTGATGTCTACCGTGCGGCAAGCTGGTCAGCAGCCACTGCGTTTGGTCTGCGAGATCGCGGATTGATTGCGCCGGGTTGGCGTGCGGATATTGTGCTGCTCAATGATTTAGAAAGCTGTGATGTGGCTCAGGTGATCAGTGCTGGGCGTGTGGTTTCGGATGAGTTGTTTGCCAGCCGCAAGTTGATTGAGCCGGAAGGATTGCTGGACAGTTGCCATGCTGAACCAGTGCATGCAGAGAGTTTCCGTGTGCCTGCGCAGCGCGAAACATCAGTGATTGGTGTGAAGCCGGGGCTGATTATCACTGAGCATCTGAAGATGGATCTACCGGTTGAGCATAATTATTCCCAGATTGACTTGGGGCAGGATGCTATCAAAGTGGCTGTCGTGGAGCGCCATGGAAAGACTGGGAACATTGCGACAGGGTTTGTAAACGGTTTTGGAATGACATCGGGTGCGATTGCCTCCTCTGTTGGACATGACAGTCACAACATCTGTGTGGTTGGCGCTGATGAAGAGGCCATGGCAATTGCTGTAAACCGATGCATTGCGTTGCGCGGTGGATTTGTGGTTGCTGAAGGTGATGAAGTCCTGGCTGAGATGGAACTGCCACTTGCCGGATTGATGAGTTTGGAGCGATTTGAGGTGGTCAAAGAGCGTTTGGAAGTGCTGCGCAAAGCTGCAAAATCGCTCAATTGTGTTTTACCAGAGCCGTTTTTACAGGTCGCATTCTTGCCTCTTCCGGTTATTCCCCACCTTAAAATTACTGATTTTGGGCTTTTTGACGTGTCGAGTTTTCAGCTCATTCAATA
The DNA here is from genome assembly GCF_001623165.1 of Pseudovibrio sp. WM33. NCBI lineage: Bacteria > Pseudomonadati > Pseudomonadota > Alphaproteobacteria > Hyphomicrobiales > Stappiaceae > Pseudovibrio > Pseudovibrio sp. WM33. The sequence continues at coordinate 245,240 of NZ_LMCK01000090.1, read as the reverse complement.
GAGCAGGGCTTTGATATCTCTCGGGTTCTCGAGAAAAAATCAGTGGAATTGAGTAATGTGTCGCATTGGAGGTCAACCGTATGTCTGGGTTGACGCAATGGTAAACCGGCCGCAAATTCCACGCAAAGCATGATGATATAAGGTTTTTCTGATATGTTGCGCACATGAACCTTGGCGTTCAGCTTCGGTTTCCTGTCAACTTCGTCTGAAGAACAATAATAATTCGGGGAGGAGATCTGCGCATGGCGACAGGTCGTGAGGGACAAGTAGAATTTCCAATACGTACTATCGATAGCTATCTGGACGATACGGTCAAAAACTATGCGCACCGTCCGGCTATCTACTTCATGGGCAAATCAACAAGCTACGGCGAATTGGGAGATTTCGTTGAGCGTGCTGCAGGTGCCCTGCAGGCGATGGGTGTGAAGAAGGGCGACAAGATCGGCCTTTGTCTGCCTAACACGCCGTACTACACCATTTTCTATTTTGCGATCATGAAAATTGGTGGTGTCGTCGTCAACTTCAACCCGCTTTATGTTGAGCGAGAAATTGCGTTCCAGGCGCGGGATTCTGGCGCACGCATCATGGTGACCATGGATCTTTCTGTGATCTATGATCGTGTGGAAGCTGTTCGTCAGGAAGGTGCTCTGGACAACATCATTGTTTGTCCGATGGCGGATATTCTGCCTCAGCCTAAGAAGCTGTTGTTCCAGCTGTTCAAGCGGAAGGATGTTTCCAACATTCCAGCTGATAAAGCTCACATCCGCTTCAAAGATTTTCTTGCAAAGTCCAAAGGCATTACTCCGGTTGAAATCGAGCCGAAGGAAGATGTGGCGATCCTGCAGTATACCGGTGGTACCACTGGTGTGCCTAAGGGTGCGATGCTGACGCATTACAACATCACATCAAACATGGAGATGCTGGAAAGCCATTACGGTGGCTTGAAGCGCGGCTACGAGAAGACACTCTGTGTGCTGCCATTCTTCCATGTGTTTGCGATGACTGTTCTGCAGAATCTTTCCATTCTAGGTGCGGCAGAAATGCTGCTTATGCCGCGGTTTGACCTGAAAGAACTGCTTGATCTGGCTGCGAAGAAGAAACCAACCTTGTTTGCTGCTGTGCCAACGCTTTACACCGCGATCAACAACAGTGAGCTAACTAAGAACTACGACCTGACATCAATCCGCTATTGTATGTCTGGTGGAGCGCCGCTGCCTGTTGAAGTGAAGCAGAAGTTTGAAGCCCTGACAGGCTGTGTTCTGGTGGAAGGCTACGGTCTGACAGAGAGTTCTCCGGTTGCCTCAGCCAACCCGATGGACGGAACTGGCAAAGACGGTTCTATCGGTGTTGTAATGCCGGGGACGACTGTTGAGTTCCGTGATCTGGATGAGCCTGAGAAGATCGTTGCACAAGGCGAAAAAGGTGAGCTTTGCATCATCGGCCCGCAGGTCATGAAGGGCTACTGGAACCGTCCTGATGAGACCGCCAAGACTTTGGAAGGTGGCCGTGTCTTGCACACTGGCGATGTGGGTTACATGGATGATGAGGGTTTCATCTTCCTTGTTGATCGCATCAAGGACCTCATCATCTGCTCTGGTTACAACGTGTATCCGCGTGTGATCGAGGAGGCGCTTTATCAGCATCCGTCCGTTGCTGAGGTCATCGTGATTGCTATTCCAGACGGCTATCGCGGGCAGGCACCGAAGGCGTTTGTGAAGCTGAAGGATGGTCAGAGTGCTACTGCAGAGGAGTTGAAAGACTTCCTGAAGGGGCACATCTCCAAGATTGAAATGCCGAAGGCGATTGAGTTTCGGGAAGAGCTGCCAAAGACCATGGTTGGTAAGCTCTCCAAGAAAGAGCTGGTTGAGGAAGAGGCTGCCAAGACACGCAGCACTGAAAACGCCAGTTGATAGCTACTTCGTGAAAAAAGAAAAGCCCTCGCATTTGCGAGGGCTTTTTGCTTGAGCTTAGCGGTTTCTCTAGTGCGTTTTCGTGGGCGCTGTTCCAGTTGCCACTTTCTTGCCCAGCACAGTCTCGCGGTGCAGGGTGTAAAGGGAAGCTGCGACGATAATTGCGCCGCCGAGATAAGTGGTCCAGAGCGGCCAGATGCCGAAGATTACGACAGAAATGATTGCCGCGTAGACAAGGCGGATATAATCAAACGGTGCAATCACAGAGGCCTCACCAAACTTGAGGGCCTGAATGTTGCTCATCTGAGCACTCCAGCTAACACCTGCCAGCAAGAGCAGTAGGATCGCATCATTTAGGTTGATTGATACCCAATAATAGATGCCGAAGGGGGCCATGATCAGACCCACAAAAGTTGCTTGAAAGGTCAGAATCGTGATGGGCTGATCAACCTGAGTGACCTTGCGCAGGATGATGCCTACGAGTGCGGCACAGGCTGAGGCCAGGATCGCCATGAAGCTGTAGATGCTCATTTCCGCGCCGGTGCCGGGCTGGACGATGACCATCACCCCGATGAAGCCAAGGATAGTTGCCGAAATTCGGTGAATGCCAATGACTTCCTTCAGGAAGAAAACTGCGAAGATCGTGATGAAAAACGTGCGCGCAAAACCAATCACTGTGCTTTCAGCAAGCGGCAAGTGAATGACTGCGGTGAAGCCGAAATACATTGCAGAGGACGCAAGCAGTATGCGGCCCAGGTGAAGCAGTGGAGCCTGTGTTTTGAGCGAACCCGGAAATCCTTTGATAATGATCGGTGCTGAGATCACCAGCATGAAAAACTGGCGAAGCATAAGGATTTGCGTAACGTGTAAGCGGTCGCCGAGCAGCTTGATGATGGTGCTCATGACGGCCATAAGGAATGTTGCCAGAAGGGCCCAGCAGATGCCGCGTGTGTTATTAGAAAGGCTCTGCCATTTTGCGGAAAACCTTGTTTTTAACGCAGCAGATGATGAGCTGCCTTCAGGCTCTGCTGAAGGAACAGGCATGTAACTGCTTTCGAAGCTGCCTTGATACGATCAAAACGACCAGACCCGATGTCTGGTGCAAAATGGTGTGCGCCAGGGGGCGGACAACGTAACAAAGATCAGATGGGTGTATGGCTTAAATAACCTAATGTTTGCGGTTTGGTCAAATTCTAAAACAAATTTTAGCTTGAGAGTTTCGACAGTAAGCACGAAGCTGCCGACAACTTATAGCTCTAAGTACCCTTCCGTAATTTGCTCTAAATAATGCGATAATGACCTTAAGTCACTCTGGGAAATACACCTCTGCAGTGAACCAGAAAACACTTGCAGCTTGAGAAAAGCACTGTACGTTCTCTGCTGATACGTAAAAAGCTGTATTGGGAGGTGCGGTGTTGGGTCGCTCTCCAGATTTCTGAGGTTTTCATGAATCAGGTTGCTACACCGAAGTTTGGAATTGGTGCTCCCGTTCGCCGAAAAGAAGATGCTGCCTTTATTTCTGGCAAGGGTCATTATACGGATGATCTGAAGGTGGCTGGTGCAGCACATGCCGTTGTTTTGCGGTCTCCTCTCGCGTTCGCGAAGTTCACTTTAGAAGGAGTGGATGAAGCACGGGCTATGGATGGTGTGCAGCTTATTTTGACTGCTGCAGATATTGAAGGAACGAACTCTATCCCATGTAAAGCCGTGCTTCGGCAGCTGGATGGGACGAAGCACTGGGTGCCTCATCGTGAAGTTCTTTGCTCTGATACAGCCCGGTTTGTTGGTGATGCTCTTGCGTTTGTTGTTGCCGATACGGTGGAGCAGGCGCGGGCTGCGATGGAGGCGATTGAGGTTGACTACGAGGATGTTGATCCGGCAATCGGAACTGAAGCAGCCTTAGAAGACGGCGCTCCGCTTGTATGGCCTGAGCATGGGTCTAATGAGGCCTTTCACATTGGTATGGGTAACAAGGAGGCGATGGAAAAGGCCTTCCAGAAAGCGCATCATGTTACCAAGATCAAGGTGATCAACAACCGTCTGGTGTCCAATGCGATTGAGCCTCGGGCTTGTATTGGCGAGTTTGATGGTGAGAGCGGCAGGTATACGCTGACCACTGGAACGCAGGGCGGTCATGGGATGCGTGATCTGATTGCCAAGAACATACTCAACGTTGACCCTAAAGATATCCGCGTTGTGACACCTGATGTGGGTGGTGGTTTTGGAACCAAGATGTTCACCTATCTTGAATACCCACTTTGCCTGATTGCCGCAAAACGTCTTGGTCATCCCGTGAAATGGCTTCAGGAACGTACTGAACACTTCATGTCTGATGCGCATGGCCGGGATAATGTATCCACGGCTGAGCTTGCGCTTGATGAAAACGGTAAGATGATCGGCCTCAAGGTGCATGTGCTTGCAAACATGGGCGCTTATCTGCATGAATTTGGCCCGGGCATTCCGCAGATCGGCATCACCATGACCCCCGGTCTTTACGATATCCCCGCAATATGGGTGGAAGCGACAGGCGTTTATACCAATACAGTGCCGGTGGATGCGTTCCGCGGGGCAGGGCGTCCGGAAGCGCTTTATCTGATGGAACGGCTGGCTGATAAGGCCGCGCATGAGATGGGTATGGATCCGGCGGAGTTTCGTCGTAAGAGCTTTATCCCCGACGCTGCCTTACCTTATACGACAGCGCTTGGCCGTATGTATGATACGGGTTCCTTTGGGGCTCATCTTACTAAGGCGCTCGACGAGATCCATTATTCGACGTTTGCGGAGCGTGAAGCGGAGAGCAAGGCAAAAGGTTTGTATCGCGGTGTTGGGCTATCGACTTATGTGGAGGCGTGTGCCTTTGCCGGCGGTGAAGAAGCCAAGCTTGAGCTGAATACGAACGGCAGCGTTACTTTGCTGATTGGAACGCAGAGCAACGGTCAGGGTCATGCCACCGCTTATGGCCAAGTCATTGCAGAACATCTTGGTTTGCAGCTTGATCAGGTTGAGATGGTGCAGGGGGATACGGACCGTGTGGCGACTGGCGGTGGTACCGGTGGATCGCGGTCTATTCCGATTGGCATGCCATCTGTGAAGGCGGCTTCTGAAACGCTGGTTAAGAAGATCAAAGAGATCGCCAGTGAGAAGCTTGAGGTTGGTGTTGGGGATCTCACACTTGAAGACGGGCAGGTGCGCGTGGTTGGTACCGACCAGCAGGTCAGCCTTGTTGATGTGGCTGGATCGCAACCGGATATCTTGAGTGCAGCGGAAAAAGTCATGCAGGATGAATGTACTTATCCAAATGGCACGCATGTGTGTGAGGTGGAGATTGATCCGGAAACGGGCAAGACGGACGTGGTCAGTTATGTGATTGTGGATGATTTTGGCGTGACGGTGAATCCGATGCTTCTGGCTGGTCAGGTGCATGGTGGTGCGGGGCAGGCGATCTCGCAGGCGTTGTGTGAGAACACGGTTTATGATGAAACCGGGCAGCTGCTGTCAGCGTCCTTCATGGACTATCATGTTGCGCGTGCTGATGATATGCCGAATTTCGACTTCTCGACGAGCAATGTTCCTTCCACGACAAATGCGATGGGTATCAAAGGGGCTGGTGAGGCTGGTTCTATTGGAGCGGCGCCGGCGGTGATGAATGCTGTGCAGTATGCGCTGCGCAAGAATGCAGGTGTTGAGCATATAGATATGCCCGCGACGCCGGTTGCTGTGTGGAGCGCAATTCAGGATGCTTAAAGCTAAGTTATCAAGACTTTAGAGCTTGAAAAGAGATTGTGCAGGCGGGCTGGTGTCCCGCCTGTTTTCGTAGGTATCAGAACGCTTTGAAGGTGATGATGGTTCTGGTGTCCTGGATGCCATCGAAGACCTGAACCTTGTCAGCAACGAAGTGGCCGATGTCGTCGTCATCGTTGACGTAGAACTTGGCCAGCAGGTCGAAATCCCCGGAGGTGGAGTAGATTTCGGAGGCAACTTCTGCGTCCGCAATTGCATTGGCAACCTGATAGGTTTTTCCGAGCTGGCATTTGATCTGTACAAAGAACGGAATCATTAATCTGCTATCCTTCTGTCCCGTAAGACTGATTTGTCTTTCAGGGCTGCGCTCAAAATTGAGTTTGCGTTGTTTTGTGAGCATTTTGCGTTGAAGCTGCGTTTTTTTGCAAGCTTTTGCGTTTTTTAAGCGAAATCTACCCCCAGTTGCCTTTTGTCGCTGCCTCTCGTTTCCGCTTGCAGTTCGCTCTCTTGTTTGCTAGCAAAAAATTCTAACCAATGGGGGTGCTCGGAAGTGACTGACGGGCTGAGAGGCGCAAAGCCAACTCCTAGAACCTGATCCGGATTGTGCCGGCGGAGGGAATTGGGATGAGTACCAAGGTAATCGTTCCCGCCGTAATCTATAGGGGAGCGAAAACAAATGTCCTACACAACTGAAAATCTCTGGGAAGTCTTTGAGAGCGTGCGTGAGCGTGGGGTTCGGGTTCATTGCCTGACGAACTCTGTTGCGCAGAGCCTTACCGCGAACATCATGTTGGCTTGTAACATTGTGCCGTCCATGACAGCGGCCCATGATGAAATTCCTGCATTTGTCGAGAGTGTTGACGGGTTGCTCCTCAATCTTGGTACGCTGGATGGAAAGCGGCGGCATGGTATTCGGCTTGGGCTTGAAGGGGCTGCCAAAAAATCTATGCCCGTGGTGCTGGACCCAGTTAAAGTAGATCGCTCAGACATTCGCATGGAGTTTGCGAAAGATATTCTGAACGAGAATGTTTCGATCCTCAAAACAAACATGACTGAGAGCGCTGGGCTGAGTGGGGCTGTCACCGAGAACACATTGATAGTGCGCACCGGTATTGAAGACGCTGTGTTTGGCCGGGAGACGACCTATACCGTGGGCAATGGGCATGCTTATATGGACAAGGTGACTGGCATTGGCTGTGCGCTGGGCGGTGTGCTGGCTGGTTTTGCCGTTACCGAGCCGGATAAGGAACTTGCCGTGCTTGCTGCACTTGCTGTCTATGGTGTATGCGGCGAGATTGCCGCAGAGCAGGCGAACGGGCCGGGAAGCTTCACTCCAGCTTTCATAGATACCCTTTATAGCTTGAAGGCTGACCAGTTCAACGAGCGTCTCAAGCTCGAAACAATGAATAATAAAGGTGGGGTATTGGCCTAATGAGTGCGATTGCAGTCACAATTGCAGGGTCGGATTCCGGTGGTGGTGCCGGAATTCAAGCAGACCTGAAGGCCTTTTCGGCTCGCGGTGTCTATGGGGCCAGTGTCATCACTGCACTGACGGCCCAAAACACCAAAGGTGTGACAGGTATTCATGATGTGCCGCCAGCATTTGTGGCGGAGCAAATGGATGCTGTTTTTTCTGACCTGAAGGTGGATGCTGTGAAAATCGGCATGCTTTCACAGCCAGAGATTATCGATGTTATTGCCACAAAGCTGGCGGAATATGATGTTAAGCGCGTCGTTCTTGATCCGGTGATGGTGGCCACTTCCGGAGATGTTTTGCTGCAAAACTCCGCTGTTTCCGTGTTGAAGCAGAAGCTGTTTCCAATTGCGGCGTTGATTACGCCGAACATGCAGGAAGCAGCCTTTTTGCTTGGGCAGCCGCTGGCTGGATCTCGTGAAGACATGCACAGACAAGCATTGCTGCTGCTGGATATGGGTGCAAATGGGGTTCTGCTGAAAGGCGGGCACGGATCTGATGATACCTGTGATGATCTCTTCCTCTCTTACGATGTGGAGAGGTGGTATACAGCCTCACGGCATGACACGAAGAATACACATGGGACTGGCTGCACCTTGTCTTCTGCGATTACAGCCGAGCTTGCCAAAGGGCTAGCGCTGCAAGATGCCATTGGTGAAGCAAAAGAGTATATTAGTCAGGCGATCAAAGCTGCGGATACGCTTGATATAGGCGAGGGACATGGGCCTGTGCATCATTTCCATGAATTCTGGTCTGAGTAATAAGGCGGAGATAATGACCAAGAACAAAGAAAACAATCTGACCCGCCGTCAGGCGCTTGGGCTTACAGCCGGAGCGGTTGCTGGAAGCGCTGCACTTGCTGCGCCAGCACTGGCTCAGGATGCTGATCCGGTCATCGAATGGCGCATGGTAACCAGTTGGCCGAAAAACCTGCCGGGTCCTGGAATGTCTGCGCAACGCATTTGTGATCGCATCAACATTATGAGCAATGGTCGGATGCGTGTTCGCCTGTTTGCTGCTGGTGAGCTGGTTCCGGCTTTTGAGGTGTTTGACGCTGTTTCAAGCGGTACTGCACAGATGGGCCATTCAGCTGCCATGTACTGGGCTGGCAAGATGCCCGGATCAGTGTTCTTTACGACAATTCCGTTCGGCCTTTTGCCTCAGGAACACACTGCATGGGTGGATCAGCTTGGTGGTCAGGAGCTCTGGGATGATCTTTACGCGCCATTTGGTGTGAAGCCGTTTATGGGGGGCAACACTGGCCCAACCATGGCTGGCTGGTATCGTGATCCTGTTGAGACGCTGGATGACCTGAAAGGCCGGAAGCTCCGTATCGCTGGCCTTGGTGGTGAGATCTTGCGTAAGCTTGGTGTTACTCCGGTCAATATTCCAGCCTCCGAGATTTTCACCAGTCTGCAAACGCGTGTGGTTGATGGTGTCGAGTTCCTTGGTCCATGGAGCGACAGTGCGCTGGGCTTTCAGAAGCTGATCAAATACTACTACGGTCCGGGCTTCAATAAGCCGAATGGCACGGGTGAGGCTATCGTGAACGCTGTTGCGCTGGAGGGGCTGTCTCCAGAACTACAGGTGGTGGTTGAAGAGGCTTGCCGCGTGGAAGCTGATCTCGCTCTGTCTGAAGCAAATGCACAAAATGCTGCCAGCCTGAAAGTGCTGCAGGAAGAGCATAGTGTTGAAGTGCGTGAGTTTCCGGAGGAGGTGCTAACCGCCTTGAAGGAAACCAGTGCTGAGGTGCTGGATGTTTACACCCAGAAAGACAAGAGGGCTCGTAAGATTTATGAGGGTTACATAGAAGCGCAGAAGCTTCTGGCGGGGTGGAGCGCTCTTTCATTGGGCAAAAACATCTCTGCAAGAGGTTAGTCGGCAGATCAAATCGTGTTTGAAGGGCCCTCCATATGGAGGGCCTTTTGTTATGCGGACGTTTTGTCACAGAAAATGTTTCAGTGTACCTGCCTGAAATGCGAATAACCAAGTGATTGTGAGCCCGCTAGGTATTGTTGTTTTGTGAAGTTAGCTCCCTTTACCCTTAAATATGCCAGTGCAATTAGTTTGTAACATTTTCCATTCTAGTGAAGAGAGCCGAATCAATAAGTAACTCGTAGTTTGATCATGGCACTGCTTGATTGTTTTCTTGAGAACAGAAAGTACCGTGCATGTCCAGATATCTACCCATTACGATCGCTAGTCTTTCTTCTTTGCTGATTGCGTCTGATGCTTTTGCCGGTGCTTTTGCTGTTCGTGAGCAATCGGCGTGGTATCAGGGACTTTCCTTTGCGGGAAATGCGACCATCTCGAAAAGCCTCTCCAGCATGTATTGGAACCCGGCGACCATGACTGGCCATGATGGGGTGCAGATGGAATCCTCGCAGACCATCGTGTTTCCACGTGCAACGGTTGATCTGGATACGGCGACGATTGATTTCTTTCCTGTACCGATTACGGGAGTTCCATATTCCTCCGGAGATATTGGAGTAGATGCTTGGGTGCCTGCAGGTTATGGGACTTGGAAGGTGAATGATCGTCTGTCTCTCGGGATCAGTTCGAATGCGCCTTATGGTTTTGAAACCAAACCTCAGATTGAGTGGGCGGGGCAGGTCTATGCGAGGTCTTCCCGCGTTCTAACTGTCAATGTTACACCAACGGCTGCTTACGAACTGACTGATAAGTTCTCGGTCGGGGTGGGCTTGCAGCTTCAGTATATTCAGGTTCGATTAAAATCAGGATTTGGGGTTGCTGCAGCGGCTCCAACTGCAGAGTTGCGTGGTGAAGATTATAATCTTGGGTTTGGGGCAACTGTTGGAGCGCTCTTTAAGCCATGGAAGGGTACTCAATTGGGTATCGGATATCGTTCTCCGGTTGAGCAGAACCTGAAAGGGCGGCTGGTTATTGGAGGTAATGCACCAATTCCTATTCGTGCGAACATCATTATGCCGGAAACAGTAACCGTTTCCTTCCAGCAAGAGCTGAATGAGCGTTGGCGCGGGATGGGGACGTTTGAGTGGACACACTGGTCACGCTTTGGAACGTTCCCTGTTTTTGATCTACAAGGTACCGAAGTTTCTAATCTTCCATTTCAGTACAGCGATGGCTATTTCATATCTCTTGGGACTGAATATGACTTTACCAGCAGTATTACAGGACGATTTGGGGTGGCCTATGAGTGGTCTCCGCTTAATGAAGGCAACCGGGGTCCGCGTTTGCCTGATGCTGATCGCTTCTGGCTCAGTGCTGGGCTGAGCTATTTCTACGAGGATTGGCTTGAAGTTGATTTTGGCTATTCGCACTTATTCCCGGTAAGCGAAAAGATTAACATCATGCCTGGCCACCCGTTCTATGAAGGGATTACCATTCAAGGACCGGTCAATGACACTAATGTCGACATTATCAGCTTTGGCGCCCGTTTGAAGTTCTAAGAGTTTGCTGCAATAGCTGATTTGGTTTGCCTCCCGGCGGTTTGATTGCGGGGAGGCTTTTCATTTTTAGAAAGCGCTTGGGTAGAGGCCGCCGTCGAGCAGGAGATTCTGGCCTGTGATGTATCCAGCATGGGCTGAGCACATGAAGGCGCAGGCTTTGCCGAATTCTTCCGGATTGCCGAGACGCCTTGCTGGGATCTCTTCTGAAGACAGGCGTTTGGCTTCTTCAATGGAGATGCCGGTCTGCTCTGCCTGACGCTCGAAGCCACCTTTCAGGCGGTCGGTGTCGAACTTTCCGGGCAGCACATTGTTGATAGTGACATTGTGCTGGGCGTATTGACGGCAGACGCCTGCCAGGAAAGCCGTGAGACCTGCACGGGCGCCGCTGGACAGGTCCAAGCCTTCAATAGGCATCTTCACGGACATGGAGGTGATGTTGACGATGCGGCCAAAGCGGCGCTCTGCCATGCCATCAATGACTGCCTTGATCAGTTCGATCGGGGTGATCATGTTCTGGATGACACCATCCTGAATCGCCTGACGGTCCAGCTCTTTGAAGTCTTTGCGTGGTGGACCGCCGTTGTTGTTGACGAGGATGTCCGGGTTTGGGCACGCTTTGAGAACGGCTTGCTGGCCTTCTGGTGAGGAGATATCTGCTGCCACGGGAATGACTGAGATGCTGTGTTGTGCTGCCAGTTCGCTCGCGATTTGGTCGAGTCGTTGCTCGTTGCGTCCGTTGATTACGAGATCACACCCAGCCTCTGCCAGTGCTTTTGCTGTTCCCAAACCCAGCCCACGGCTGGATGCGCAGACAATGGCTTTGCGCCCCTCAATACCCAAGTGCATTTCAACATCCTAATGAATCGGTGAATTGTGAAGGGTAGCCTACATTCTCAGAAAGGTTTGAGCCAGTCAGGATCAAGCTTAGCAAGCAAATAGAATATTCACTTGAATTGCAGGCGCTTGCTTTGCTCTACTCTAATAAACGGGGAGTAATGTTACTTGAGATTCAAGCAAGAAACTGACAGGTTTTAGTATATGTATCCTGTCATATTTGTTTCTTGTGAATCAATTTAAAGGAAAGAAGGTTTTCTTATTCCGGAGGCTTCGTGGTGACCGGGGATTCTACTAGTAAAAAATATAGAAGCTTGTTTTTGTCTGATGTGCATCTGGGCACACGCGGATGTCAAGCTGATCTCTTACTGGACTTTTTGAAGCAAAACGACGCTGACACGGTTTATCTTGTCGGCGACATTATTGATGGCTGGCGGCTGAAGCGGTCCTGGTATTGGCCTCAGCTGCATAATGATGTGGTGCAGAAGCTCTTGCGCAAAGGTCGCAAAGGGGCACGGATCGTTTACATCCCCGGCAATCATGATGAGTTCCTGCGGGACTTCTTCGGCATTCATTTTGGGGGTGTTGAGGTTGTTGATCAGGTCATTCATGAAGGAGCCAATGGCAAGAGGTACCTTGTCATTCACGGTGACCAGTTTGATGTGGTGGTGCGTCATGCAAAATGGCTGGCCTTCTTTGGTGACTGGGCTTATGTGAGTGCGCTCAATCTCAATACAGTGCTGAATTATTGCCGTCGTAAGCTGGGGCTGACCTACTGGAGCCTGTCTGCGTGGGCGAAGCTGAAGGTAAAGAACGCCGTCAACTTCATTGGTAAGTTTGAGGAAACACTGGTTTCCGAGGCGCTGCGTCAGAAGGTGGATGGGGTGATCTGTGGTCATATCCATCATGCGGCTGATCATGAGACCAACGGCATCCACTACATAAACACTGGTGATTGGGTAGAGAGTTGCACTGCCGTTGCTGAGAACTTTGATGGAACGTTTGAGGTTATTCATTGGGGCGATGGCAAACGGGACCAGAGTGAGCCTGCCAGCGAGAGTTCTGACGGACAGGTGGCCGCATGAGCTCGATCCTGATCGTCACCGATGCGTGGAAGCCCCAAATCAACGGCGTTGTGCGGACATTGGAGCGGCTTGCTGTTGAGCTGCGCTCCATGGGTATTCGGGTTGAGTTCCTGACGCCGCAATCGTTCCATAGTATCCCTATGCCATCTTACGGTGAGATCCGGCTGAGCCTGACGCTGCCGCATATCGTGCGTGGGTTTATTGAGAAGTACGACTGTGATCATCTGCACATCGCGACCGAGGGGCCGTTGGGTCTTATGGCACGGCAGGTGGCAAAGCGGGACGGACGTGTTTTCACCACCAGTTATCACACGCGCTTTCCTGAGTATTTGCAGGCGCGGTATCCCGTTCCGCTGTCCTTCAGCTATTCTTGGCTGCGCCGTTTTCATAACAGCGGGCAGGGATGCATGGTGGCGACGAGTACTCTGGAAGCTGACCTGTGCATGCGTGGGTTTGACAATCTGCTGCGCTGGTCGCGTGGGGTGGATCATCAGCGATTCCGGCCAATGCGGACCAGCCTGCTGGACCACTTGCCAGCACCGCGGTTCTTGTATGTGGGACGTGTGGCGGTTGAGAAGAACATCGAGGCGTTTCTGCAGCTTAACTTGCCGGGAACCAAGGTGGTTGTTGGTGGAGGTCCGCAGCTGGAGGAGCTCAAGGTTGCTTATCCGGAGGTGTTGTTTACCGGGCCTGTCGTTGGTGATGAGCTGATTGAGTATTATGCAAACTCGGATGTATTTGTGTTTCCGAGCCAGACCGACACGTTTGGCAATGTGCTGCTGGAAGCGCTTGCTTGCGGGACTCCGGTGGCGGCCTTTCCTGTGATGGGGCCGATTGATGTGATTGGCAACAGTGGGGCAGGTGTGTTGAAGAATGATCTTCAGGCGGCAGCACTGGAAGCACTGGAGGTCTCGCGGGATCATTGCCGGGATGTTGCCCTGCGATTTACGTGGCGGGCAAGTGCCGAGCAGTTTCTGGCCAACGCCGAACATGCCTATGACCCTGCATTTGCTACAGGATTTCGGCAGGACATATATGCGGGCAAAGGCTCTGTTGGAAATCACCTGAATGGTTGAGTGGATCTCCTTGAGCTGTGATCAGAATATCTGAAGCCGATGTAGATTTGCGTGCTATACAGGGCGGCATATTGCTGTTGCCGAGGTTCTTATGGTTTTAGATGTTTCCAGTCCAGTCGAACTCACTTTTTCCGAAATTGAAAAAGCAAGAACAAGGCTGCAAGGCTATGCCAGCCTGACACCGCTTCTGAACTTTCCGGTGTTGGATGAGCAGGTGAATGGCCGTGTCTTTATTAAAGCCGAAAACCTGCAGCGCACCGGGTCTTTCAAGTTTCGAGGTGCGTTCAATCGCCTTTCCCTGATCCCTCAGGAGCAGCGGCCCGCTGGTGTGGTTGCGTGTTCTTCCGGCAACCATGCGCAGGGCGTTGCAGCTGCTGCGAAGATCCTTGGTTTCCCGGCGGTGATTGTGATGCCTGAGGATGCGCCTCAGCTGAAGATCCAGCGGACGAAGGCGCTGGGGGCGGAGGTTGTGCTTTACGATCGTGAGAGCGAGGACCGTGAGGCGATTGCCCGTGGTCTTTGTGAGGAGCGCGGTGCGACGTTCATCCACCCTTACAATGACAGCGGTGTGATTGTGGGACAGGGCACGACCGGGCTTGAGATTGCAGAGCAATGTGAGGTTTTGGGTGTCACGCCTGATGTGTTGATCAGCTGTACAGGTGGCGGTGGTCTGACCAGCGGTATTGCGCTGGCGCTGGAAACGAGCCTGCCCGAGTGTCAGATTTACACGGCAGAGCCTGCTGGTTTTGATGATTATGCACGTTCACTTGAAGCTGGGACACGTGTTCGCAATGCTGCTCTGGGCGGTTCTGTTTGTGATGCAGTGCTGACTGAAATGCCGGGGGACAAAGGCTTTTCAGTATTGAGTAGGCGTCAGGCAAAAGGTCTGCGTGTCACAGATGACGAGGCGATGAAAGCGGTTGCCTTTGCTTATTTTGAGCTGAAGCTGGTTGTTGAACCGGGCGCAGCTGTCGCTTTGGCTTCTGTTTTGTCCGGCACGATTGACCTTGCCGGGAAGACGGCAGTGATCACGATCTCCGGCGGAAATGTGGATCCTGCCATCTTTGAGAGAGCACTGAAGCAGTACTCTGCAGAGAAAGCACCTGCATAAGAAAAAAGCCGTTTGCGCTGAAAAGGAGGCAAACGGCTTTCGAAATTCTGGTTTCCTGTCTCAATTATGAGAAGAGTGCGAGGCGCTCTCCTGTTGAGAGGTGATGGAGCGGGTCGGAATTGCTGCCTCTTGGGGAGGTGAGCGGAGGCGACTGCCCCTCGATCTCGATCAGCGCGTCGTCCTGCTTTGTCGCGGTGTCCGTCTCGACTGGCGTATCGTCGTTGGTGACGATGAGGTCGTCGTCCTCGATCAACGCGACTTGAGGCGTTTCGACAGCGTTCAGCTCTTCTTCTACATCATCAAGTTCAAAGACTTCAGCAGGTTCCTCGGCGGGCTCTTCTGCTTTGTCCTCTTCCTGCTGGACTGCTTCTGCTCGTGTTTCAGCAGCAAACTGAACGACGTTTTCGTTCAGCGCTTCTTCGATCAAGGCAGGTGTTGCATCAAACATGGCGTCAATGTCCGCTTGATCAACGCCTGCACCATCCATTTGCGGGCCGTTGAGCAAGTGGGCATCCGGGCGCTTGTCTATATGACGATCATCTTCATCACGCGGCTCATCCAAATTGATTTCCGGGCGATCTTCATCAGCCAGGTTTACACCCCAGATGCGGATCATCTTGGAGATGCGGCCTTCAAGGTAATGAAGGGCCTTCACCACTTTGTTGATGCGCTGTCCTGTCAGATCCTGGAAGGAACATGCCATCAGAATTTCCATGGCCATTTCTTCAATGGCGTCGCATGGGGCATCTTCTGCGCCGGACGCACGGAGCTTGTCCACCAAATCCTGAATAGCTTCGGAGGACTCCAGAATGACCTGTGTTGCACTTTCTGTAGATGTGACGATTGCATCTAACTCGTCAGAGGCAGCTGAAAAGCGATTATTGTCGGCATTTTCCAGCTTGATCTTTGAGATTTCGTCCTTCGTTCGCTCAATTGCCTCATACATTTCATAGGTGTGCAGGCGATATGTTTCCATCTCAGATGGCAGTTCGCGCTCAACCAATGTTTTTTCAAGTCGTCGCACAGCTTCCAGGAGGTCTGCTGTTTCGGCGGATCTGTTTAGTGTGAGGTGATCATGAAGGAAAGCACGGCCTCTATCAGTCTCAGAGAGTGCGCTTTTGATGGCATCAAATTCCTCGGGGCTCAAAAGGACCTTTCGGTTGTTGCCAGCCATAAGTGGCTCCTTCATAACTAACTAAGATAATACTACAAGTTTATATAACAGATTCTACGGCTAATAATTGGTTTACATTGATTTGGATAGTCCCTATTAGCACAAGTGATAGGAGTATCCCTTCCCATCCACTTCCTCGGGTACTCTCCACCCCCATTTGTAGTGTTTTCCAATGACTATGCCCAGAAGAACTTCCTCATTAGGGAAAGCCAGTAACCTATTCTGGATTGCAACAGGCGTGAGTGGTTTGTTTGCAGCGTTTAATTTTGCAAACGCTTTCTTTCTTGCGTATTTTCCGCTTTTTTTGGAGGATATTAGCTTTACACCCGTGCAGATCGCATTGGTGATTGCCCTGCCAAATATCGTCCGCATCTTTGCAACTCCGTTGATGACGAGCATTTCGGATCGTGCAGGGCGCAGGCGTCATTCCATGGCGCTGTTCAGTGTTATTGCGCTGATCTCCTTTTGGGTTCTGATCTACTCCAGTGACTATTGGACTGTCATTGGACTGGTTGTTTTCCTCTCCATTTTCTACACGCCTATTCAGCCGCTGCAGGATGCATATGCCTATGAAACTGTGAGCACTCTTGGCCTGAATTACGGGCCGATGCGATCATGGGGATCGATTGCGTTTGTGGTCGCGACGCTGATTGGTGGTTGGTATCTGACATTTGGTGAGCCTGCTGAACTGCTTTTCCTGACTGTGGGCAGTCTGGGTTTGCTGGCGCTGCTTGCTGTGCTGTTGCCGGGCATGCCTTCAGAAAGCCGAAGCTCAAGCAAAGAAAGTGTTTGGGCTGCTGAAGAATTGCGTGATCCGCAGTTCCTGCTTGTGGTGTTGTCTGGTGGTTTGTTGCTTGGTAGCTTCTCAGCGCTTTATGCCTTCGCCAGCATCTTCTGGCTTTCTGTGGGTATCAGCGATGCGATGGTTGGTGGATTGTGGGCGATCGGTACTCTGGCAGAGATTGGGATCTTTGTTTGGGGTTCCTTCTTCATGCGCCACCTGGGAGCCTGGGGATTGATGGTCACTGGTGGTGTTGCAAGCATCATTCGTTGGGTGCTGTTCCCCTATGCAACGGAAACGTGGTCCGCCGTATTGCTCCAGCTTTTGCATGCCGGTAGCTTTGGTATGGTGTTTCTGGGCATGGTTGCCTACACGTCCAAACTGGTTTCAAGCAAGCGTCTTGGGACGGCTCAGGGCCTGACACAAACAGCCTTTGGTGTGGTGATGGGCGTAAGCGGTATTGCCAGTGGTTGGCTCTACGCGATTGAACAAGCCTATGCTTTCTATCTGATGGCGGGGATCTGCTGTGTCGGTGTGCTGACACTTATGCTGGTGACCAAGCGCGTTTAAAAAACAAGGCGGCCTCGATGTGAGAGCCGCCTTTTTTATGCTTGTGATTAGCCCCAAAGTTGCGGGGATGGCGGGTGCATCAGGCTGCCTTCAAACTGGATTGCGTGCTCGCGATCCTTGGCAAGTAATAGAGGCCCGTCCAAATCAACAAACTCTGCATTTTGCGCCAGCAGCATGGCAGGCGCCATGGCGAGAGATGTGGCGAGCATGCAGCCGACCATGATGACGTAGTCCATCTCTTCCGCCTTGCGCAGCAGTTTCAGCCCTTCTGTAATGCCGCCGGTCTTGTCGATCTTGATGTTGATGGCTGAGTAGCGATTGCGGAGGCTCTCCAGGTCTGCTGAGGTGTGCAGGCTTTCATCTGCGCAGATCGGGATAAGGTGTTCCACTTCTGCCAGAACACCATCTTTGCCCGCTGGCAAAGGTTGTTCCACCAGCCCAACACCTGCCTGCTGACAGGCTTTGATGTTGGCTTCCAGATTATCTTCTGACCAGCCTTCGTTGGCATCGACGATTAGCTTGCTGTTTGGTGCGGCCTGTCTGACAGCTGCGATGCGTTCAACATCGCCATCACCTGCGAGTTTGACTTTGAGGAGAGGGCGGCTTGCTGCTTTTGAAGCGTCGGTCGCCATCTTCTCCGGTGTGCCGACAGAGATGGTGTAGGCGGTTTCCAAAATGCGCTGGGACTTGATGCCCACCAACTCGGCTACAGTGGAGCTCTGGCGTTTGGCCGTCAGGTCCCACAGGGCGCAGTCCACTGCGTTGCGGGCTGCACCTGCTGGCATGAGGCTTTGCAGCTCTTCGATAGAGACACCAGCTTCAATAGCTCCACGCACCGCTTCGATTTGAGCGGTGACGCTCTCAACGCTTTCGCCATAACGTGGGTAAGGGACACACTCACCGCGGCCTGTGTGACCGTCCTGTGTGAGTGTGGCGGTGAGGACGTTTACTTCCGTGCGGGAACCGCGGGCAATGGTAAAGCTTCCCGCAATTGGGAATGTTTCAGCTTCAATAGACAGGCGACAAGTCAAACCAGTTTAAACTCCGCGCAAATATGATTAATGATTGGATCGGTCCCGAAGCGGACAGGATCAGTTGCAGGCAGTTTATGCGCTTCCCCCAGCTCTTCAATCAGGTTTTTTGCATGATTTTCAGAAAGCATCATGGTGTTGATGGCTAAGCCGACACAGCGGATGTCCGGATTGGTAAGACGGCCCAGTTGTATTGTCAGGTCAATGACGTCCTGAATAGATGGAATGGGTGCAGGCACACCTCGCATGGTGGAACGGGTTGGCTCATGACAGACTACAAAAGCGTCTGGTTGTGAGCCATGGAGCAGGCCGAGGGAGACACCGGCGAAGGATGGGTGATGCAATGCGCCTTGACCTTCGATCACATCCCAGTGGTCGTCTTTGGTGGCCGGGCTGATATGCTCAGCAGCGCCGGAGATGAAATCTGAGACGACAGAATCGATGGCAACACCGCGTTCAGCAATGAGGATGCCGGTCTGGCCGGTTGCGCAGAAATCTGAGCTGATATTACGGTCTGCTAGGCCTTTTTGTAGAGCGAGTGCGCTGTATTTCTTGCCAACGGAACAGTCAGTGCCAACTGTCAGAAGGCGTTTGCCTGAGCGCTTGTCGCCTTTGCCTGTTGGAAAGGTGAGATCTGTAAAGCGCAGGTCATGGAGTTTACGTTTGTTTTTTGCAGCCGCTTCGGCGATGGCTGGAATGCTGCCAAGTTCGATATGTAGGCCTGCTGCGATATCGAGCCCATGGTTGAGTGCATCGACGATGGTTTCAATCCAGTGATCAGGCAGGATGCCACCTGCATTGACGCAGCCGATGACCATGGTCTTTGCGCCTGCCTCTGTGGCGTCGGTAAGACTCATCTCAGACAGGGGCGTGTGGGCTTTGCAGCCCGGGAGTGTAATTTGGCCAAGGCACCACTCTGGTCGCCAATCAAGTACGCCATGTGCAGTTTTTGCTGCCAGCTCGTCTTTTACGTCCCCAAGAAATAATAGATATGGCTTAGAAATAGACATAATTTTATCCGTTGTACTTGTGGCTGAATGAGGATTACTAGACGACACACTACAGAAAGCTGTATAGGATCAATAGGATTTTTGGATTATAGGGCGCAGGGTCCCGTGATGAAGCTGACTGATAAAATGGATGCGCCGGACCTGGTAACTGCCGAAGACGGTACGTTACTTTTGCTCACGGCTTCCGGTGCCTGGGGCATCCGGCAGGGTTCTACTTGCGAAAAACTCATCAATCAGACCGCGTCCGGACTCAGTCATTCCGTAATTTGTGTGGATTTAAAAGCGGTTAGTTTTCTCGATACGGCTGGTGCCTGGTTGCTGCAGCGGTTCCAGATGGAGCAAGCCGAACAGGGGCGAGAGGTCAAGTTCATCTATGAGGATGAGCGTTTTGACATCTTGCTGAAGGAAGTTGACCGGGAAGACGTCGATAATCCTGCCGAAGAACACTCTGGTAACTCTTTCGTCAATTATCTGGAGGACGTGGGGGAGGCGACGCGCCAGCTGGGTCGTGATACGCGTGACGTTCTGGCAATGCTGGGTAGCCTGACCGCGATTATCACAGCGGCAGCGACGCATCCAAGCCGGCTACGGCCAATTTCAATTGGCGTTCAGTTTCAGCGCTCCTGCATGGGTGCGGTTCCGATTGTTTGCCTGATGAGCTTTCTGATTGGCGGAATTATTGCGCAGCAGGGCGGGTTTTATCTGAAGCAGTTTGGTGCTGAGATCTTTGTGGTGGACCTCTCCGGCATTCTGGTTCTTCGTGAGATTGGTGTTATTCTGACTGCCATTATGGTGGCTGGTCGATCCGGTTCTGCGTATACGGCAGAGCTTGGTTCCATGAAGATGCAAGAAGAGATTGATGCGCTTCAAGTGACCGGCTTGCGCGTGACCGAAGTGTTGATCCTGCCGCGTCTGGTGGCACTGATGATTGCGCTTCCGATCCTCGTTTTTCTGGCGAACATCGCGGCGTTGTTCGGGGCGGGGCTGACCTGCTGGTGGTATCTTGGCATTGTGCCTCATTCCTTCATTGCACAACTGCAGGCGGCTGTTACTGTCGACACATTGATGGTTGGCATTGTGAAAGCGCCGTTCATGGCCCTGATCATCGGACTTATCGCGTGTATGGAAGGTATGAAAGTTGAGGGCTCTTCAGAGTCGCTTGGGCGTCATACGACTGTTTCTGTTGTGAAAGCTATATTTATGGTCATCGTGGTGGATGGAGTTTTTGCTGTGTTCTTCGCGTCTATCGGGTTTTAACCAGTATGGGACTAGGACAATCAGGACCGGTGAATGGATTGGGCTCAGGTCATCGTGCGACTGATGATCGGGAGATTTTGCTTCGGGTGCGGGATGTTACCGTCGGCTTTGGAAGCAAACTGGTTCTTGAGAACCTGAATATGGACGTTTACCGCGGTGAAGTGCTTGGCTTTGTTGGCGCGTCTGGCATGGGCAAGTCCGTGCTCATGCGGGCTGTGCTGGGGCTGACGCCGCGACGGTCCGGGTCCATCGAGGTGTTTGGGCAAGATTTTGACGAAGCAACAGATGCCATGCGCCGTGAGATTGAGCAGCGCTGGGGGGTGTTGTTTCAACAGGGAGCGTTGTTTTCCTCTCTCACTGTGAAGCAGAATATTCAGGTGCCGATGCGTGAGCACCTGAAGCTTTCGCCGCGTTTGCGGGATGAGCTGGCTTTGCTGAAGATCGAGATGGTCGGACTGCCTCTGGATGCGGCGGACAAGCTGCCCTCCGAGCTTTCTGGCGGTATGATCAAAAGGGCTGCTCTGGCCCGGTCCTTGTCGTTGGACCCTGACTTATTGTTCCTGGATGAGCCCACTTCCGGTCTTGATCCGATCGGAGCGGCTGATTTTGATGATCTTATTGTAAAACTGAAAGAAACTCTGGGGCTTACGGTTTACATGGTGACCCATGATCTGGATAGTCTGCATAGTATTTGTGACCGTATTGCCGTTTTGGGTGAACGCAGGGTTCTGGTCGAAGGAACCATTGAGGAAATGATGCAGGTGGAGCACCCTTGGGTTAAGTCCTATTTCCGCGGGGCACGTGCCCTCAAACGGGTGTGAGGAGGATGCATGGAAACCCGCGCAAATAACATCGCCATTGGTGCATTCGTTCTAACTGTTGTTGGCATTGCCTTTCTGTTTACGTTCTGGCTGTTGAGTGCGGGTGACCGCTCAAGCCGTCGTGACGTTAAAATTATTTTCCCCGGAGCTGTTACTGGTCTGCCGATTGGCGGTCAGGTGCTGTTTAATGGCATCAAGATCGGCGATGTGAGTGCGCTGACTTATGATCCTGAAAACCCCAAGCTTGTTGTTGCGATTGTGCGCGTTGATGCCAATGCTCCGCTGCGCCGCGACACAGTTGCATCTCTTGGGTTTACCGGACTGACAGGCGTGGCTTATGTGGATCTGTCCGGTGGATCCTCTGACAGTCCGGCGCTGTTCTCCAAAGCAGCTGATACTATTCCGGTCATGTATGCACGCAGGTCCCAGTTTGAGGATTTGCTGGAGGGTGCCAAAGACATCATGCGCAAGGCAGATTCCACGCTGGCGCATATTGATGAGCTGGTGATGACTGCACGGCCTGAAGTGGAAAAGACCATAAAGAATGTCGAGGTCTTTACTCAGGCACTGGCAAACAATGCCAAGGGCGTTGATGATTTTCTTGCTGGTGTGACGGAGACAAGTAAAGCGCTGACGGGGCTCTCGGGCCGGATTGGCAAACTGGTTGATCGTGGTGAAGACCTGCTGGCGAATGTACCCCCGGACAAGCTGGGTGAGATCGTCACCAATGTTGAGGTCATGACCAAGAAACTGTCTGCCTCTGCAGATGGTGTTGGCGATATCATTGCCAACGGCAAGCTGGCCTCTGATCAGCTGGTGAACTTTACGACAGAGCTTTCCGATGAGCTTGATCAGATTGAAGCTGTGATTGGGGCGGTTAAACCTGAAGAGGTTGCGCGTATCTTGAAAGGCGCGTCCGATCTTGGTGGTATCCTGACTGAGCGTCGTGGTGATATCAATACCATGCTCTCCTCAGCCTCTGTTGTTGCAGAAAATGCGCGGGAGTTGACCCTTGAACTGACCAAGAACAAGGATGCTATTGACCGCATCGTGACGAACGCTGAGACAGCATCTAATGAGATTGTGCTGACCACGAAGAATGCAAACCGTATCCTGAGCATGGTGAAATCTGAGCAAGTCAGAAACATCGTGTCATCGGTTGAAACGGTCACCAAAACGCTTTCTGACAAAGATCAGGTGATTGCAAAGGTCATTGATGATGCGGGCGCTGCCACAGCGAATATTCGTGAAGTGAGCAATACCATTGCCGGGCGTAATAAGGAGATCGACAGCGTGATCGTTTCTGCCCGTGAGGTGGGGACGAACCTGAGTGCTGCCTCTGATCAGTTGAGCGAGACGATGGACAATGCGAACTCTCTGATCTCGAACACCAACAGCATTGTGGAAGCCATCGACCCTGCAAAGGTCTCCAATATTGTTGCTTCGGTTGACAAAGTAGCGACCACTCTTGCTGAGAAAACACCGGGCCTTGCCAAAGCGATTGATGAAATTCAGAATGCTGCGAAATCTGTCAACGACATGACGAGCGAGCTGAAAAAGAAGGTGCCGGACGTCGATAAAGTGATTAACCAGGCGAAGAGCATTGCGACAAACCTGAACGCTGCCTCCGTTCGTGTGAACACGATTTTGGAGAAAGTAGACGGCATGGTTTCAGCTGATGGGCAGGGCTTCATCAAGGAAGCGACTGAGGCTGCGGCTTCCATTCGCAAGGTTGCGGATGCGTTTGCCTTGCGGGCAGAGCCAATCTCTGCTGCCCTGTTGAAACTAAGCCAACAAGGCGGACAGGACTTTACTGCAGCAATGCAACAGTTAAACCAGACACTTATTGAAATTCGGCGTGCTGTGAGCAATTTTGACCGTAACCCAAATCGCGTGATTTTCGGCGGATCGGACACACCTGTCTTTAATGGTGCGCAGCGGCGTTGAGTTTTTTGAAATGTTTGACAAAAATGTAGATAAGCGACTCGAAAACGTGCGAGTGGCTAATGGCAGTAGGCTGGAGCTCGGTGTGTTCGGTTCGACACTTAAAAAAATCGTTGTTGGTGCCGTTCTGCTGGGTGGTCTTGCAGGGTGTGGGGCAAGTGGTCCTGAAGCTCTGTATGGCTTGACTGCGCCGCGCGATGTTCCCGTCAAAGTCCGTGCTTCTGATTATCAAATGCTTGTGGCGACACCTGTCGCTCTTCAAGCGTTGGATACGAGCAATATCGCAGTGACACAGGGCGGCGGCCCAATTTACTCCTACTTCCCAAAGGTGGCATGGACAGACACGCTGCCACGTGTGTTTCAGGCGAAGCTTGTTGAGACGCTGGAGAACACCGGCAAGCTGCGCGGCGTTTCGCAACCGGGGCAGGGGTTGTTGATCGACTACCAGCTTCAAACCACTCTGCGGGCTTTTGAGCTGCAGGTGGATGGTGGTGACAAAGCCTATGTGGAAGTGGCTGCACGTATCGTGGATGACCGGGATGGCCGTTCCATCGGCATGCGTGTCTTTGCGGCGAGTGTGCCAACAACCGGCGATACTGTCACTGATGCAATTCCTGCACTTAATGCTGCCTCAGACAATGTGCTTGCCCAGATCTCCAGCTGGTCTATCAATACTGTCGGTCGCATCCCCCGCGCAAAGGCCGCAGCCAAACGCGCTGCACTGAACAGCCAGCAGGACGCAGGCAAACGACAGGTTGCTGCTGCTGCACCGACTGCGATTGAGGTCGCAGGGACGGTGAAGTAGTCGGGTTCAAATCCGGTGTTTATCGACGCGCTTCAAGCAGTTCAATTTCGACGAATGCGCATTCGAAGTTGTTTGCGTTGATGACATCGTGCTCTACGCCAATCTCTTTGAAGTATGGAACACCGTTTTGCATTGCGGCTTCCATTGTTTCCCCATTGCTTAAATTGATTTCCAGAGTGCCATCGAAGAGCGGGACAACGATGTAGTCGTAGGCGTGGCGATGCCAGCCCGTGTTATCTCCGTGTTGTTTGAATCGCCATTCGGTGACTTTTACGCGTTCATTCTCGATCAGAACTGTCGGTTTTGCCGAGCCCGTTGATGCGCACATTGCACTCTCCTTTGTTGTGCATGTGCTCATGGTAGGGACGGGTTGGAAGAGAACATAGGACCAGCGCTTGATGGGCTGGATGTCAGCTCAGTTTAGGCCGGGCTTTTCTCTTTCTTGGTTCGCCCTGACAATACATATTTCAGAACGAGATCATCTCGGCGCTTTGCCAGTTCCTGCATGGATGTGTTTTCCAATGAGGCCTTCACACCGTCTTCCAGTGTATCAACCACCTCTGGTGTGATCCTTGGAGTGCCCAAATCGTCCCACCAGCTTTGGAATGGACCGCCAAGGTGATCACAGAACGAACGGATACCGCCTTCACCGCCGCCCAGATGCAAGAGTGTGTTTGGACCCATAGCGGCCCAACGGAGGCCGGGGCCGTAAGCAACGGCCTTGTCTATATCCTCGACGCTGGCGACACCTTCCATCGCCAGGTGAATAGTCTCGCGCCAGATTGCTGCCTGTAGCCGGTTTGCAATGTGTCCCGGAACTTCTTTGTTGAGGCGTACGCAGACTTTGCCAATGCTCTCATAGAAGTCTTTTGCTGATTGGAGTACGCCTGCATCCGTTTTCTCGTTGTCCATCAACTCTACCAATGGGATGAGGTGTGGTGGATTGAACGGGTGGGCCAAAATGAAACGGCCTGGGTTGTTAAATCCTGCCTGCATCTCCGAGAGTTTCAAGCCGGAGGTTGAGCTGCCAATGATGACTTCTGGTTTCAGGTGTGGTTCGATCTGCTGGTAGAGCCTGTGTTTGATCTCCAACCGCTCAGGCACGCTCTCCTGTATGAAGTCGGCATCTGATACTGCTGCCACAGGGTCGTTTGTAAACCGCAATTTTGAAGTGTCACCGGCATGTTGCCATCCAAGTGCAGCAAGCGTTTTCGTGACATTTTTCACCAGCGTGGACACTCGATCTTCTGTCTCCGGTGAGGGATCATAAACAGTGACCTGCCGACCCGTGGCTGCGAACAGCGCTGCCCAACTCATTCCGATTGTTCCAGCCCCGAGAATTGCGATGTTTGGGTGGTTCATGTCAGCATTCCTTGTGTTGGCCGATGAGAAGGAGCTGCTCAGTTCGATGCGGTGGCGTGCCCGATACACTGGCGCAGGTAGGCAGAACTACTATGGTGTTGATTTCTAGGTCAATTTAGCAATTTGTACCAAGGCGTTTGTATCGTGCTCTGGAAAACAGAGATGCTTGTTCAGGCTACTCACATCTGGCCTTAGTCTGCCAGTGCTGATCTTGCTGCCTGGCGTATGGCTGTTGTGAGGGGTGCTATTGTGTGGGCTGTTGCCCGGCTTGTATGCCAGAAAAGTTTTGTGTCGAATGGCGTGTCCGGGATCAGCTCAACCAGCTTCCCTTGCTCAATGAGTGGATCGACCAGAATGCTCGGGTTCATGCCCCAACCGATGTGATTGACTGTGGCGTCGATAAACGCCTGAGGACTTGGGAGCCAATGGGTGTTTGGGAAAATGCTCTCTCCAAATACTGCGCGCAACCATTCTGTCTGTAGCGTATCTTTGATGTTGTAGGTGAGCGCAGGTGCGAGCTTCAGTGCATCAAGGGTGACGCCTTTCGGGAACCATTGTTTGACGAAAGCCGGACTTGCTGTTGCCCGGTAACGCAGAGCGCCCAAAGGAAAACAATCGCATCCCCGTATGGGTGTTGGTTCCGCACTGACAGCGGCCTGAACTTCCCCGCGTCGCAACCAGTTTGCGCTGTGGTCTTGATCGTCAATCTTCAGGTCGAACAGAAAACCATCCACCTGTGCGAGTGCATCAATGAACCACGTGGCAAGGCTGTCTGCGTTGACTGCTATCTGGAGGCTGGTCAGGTTGCTGGCCTCGCTCGAAAAGCCGATTTCCTCTTTGACCTGTTTCTCCAGCAAAGAAACTTCGTTGGCGTGTCGAAGCAGCACTTCCCCCTGAGTGGTGGCGATACATGGCGTACTTCGTATTACGAGGACGCAGCCAAGTTTCTCTTCAAGGGCCTTCAGGCGTTGAGATACTGCGGATTGCGTGATGCCGAGGTATTGTGCGGCTCTCTCAAATGTACCAGTGGTCAGGATTGATGCGAATGCGGCCAGTTGTGCTCGGTCAAAATCCATTAGAATCTCTAATGTAGAAGAAGGTATTTGAATTTCACTAATGGTGAAGGGCGAGGTAGTCAAGTTGGCAATGAGTTCTCAGTTCCCCTCTTAGGAAACCCAATGTCAGTCTTATCAGTCGCCTTTTCCGGCTTTTCTCTTGGCCTTAGTTTGATCTTCGCAATTGGCTCACAAAACGCTTTTGTGCTGAGGCAGGGCTTGCGAGGAGAGCATGTTTTCCTGACCTGCATCACATGTGCTGTTAGTGATGCCTTTCTGATTACGGTTGGAATATCCAGTCTCGCGGCAATATCTGCGACGATTCCCGAATTAGAGCCATTTCTACGGTACGGCGGGGCTGGTTTTCTGGTTATCTACGGTGCTCGCAGCGCTTTGTCCGCGATCAGAGGAGGGGCGGCTCTCAGTCCGGATGAGGGCAAAACGGCAGGGATTGTCGGTACACTTGTTGTGGTGTTGTCGCTTACGTTTTTGAACCCACATGTCTATCTGGATACAGTGCTGCTTGTCGGCTCTGTTGCCAGTCGCCATGAAGGTGCTGAATACATTTTTGGCATGGGTGCTGTCGTGGCGTCCTTCGTGTTCTTCTTCTCGCTGGGATATGGCGCTCGTTTGCTGCGGCCAATATTTGCAAATCCCACCTCCTGGCAGGTTCTTGATGGGGGCATTGCTGTTGTCATGTGGGCCATTGCTTTTGCTCTGGTGAGCTGATTGCCGCAACCGCTTCTGACGAGTTCATAGGGCATCTGATCGCTAACAGGTCTCATTCTCTCGTTTGTACAGGGAGGCTCGTGTCAGAGGCATTCCGGAGAAGCTTTTTGTTTTTCGGGTTGCGACTGTCTGGAAGATTTGTGCGGAACCGCGTTCAAATGCCAGTGAGACGCCTGCCAGATACAGTGCCCACATTCTGAAGGTTTCTTCTCCAACCAGAGCGATCGCCTCCTCCTTGCGTGACATAAGCCGTGTTGCCCAGTGGGACGTGGTGTAAGCGTAATGTTCCCGCCAGCCTTCCACATCGTGCACTTCAAAGCCTGTGGCTTCGAGGTTGCGGAGGCTCATGCCGATGTGGTCGAGCTCTCCACCGGGAAATATGTAGCGGATCAGTGCTTTGTATTCGGCGGGCTTCTTCCTGAACTTCTTCTCTGTGCGTTTGCCCGGCCTTGTTATGGCATGGTGCAGGTAGATCCCGCGTGGTTCCAGTAGACGCTTCACTGCTTGGAAGTATCCTTCGTGATTGGCAAGGCCGACATGCTCAAACATGCCGATGGACGAGATTTTCGTGAAAGTGCCAGAGAGCTTGGAGAAGTCCTGCAGTTCGATTGAGACACGGTCTTCCAAGCCTCGTTCCGCAATGGTTTTGCGGCCCAGCAGGACTTGTTGCTCAGAGAGTGTCACGCCTTTGGCGGTGACGCCGTAGTGTTCTGCTGCATGGCAAATGAGAGCGCCCCAACCACACCCGATGTCCAACAGGCGGTCTCCCGGTTCCAACCGCAACTTCCGACAGATCATATCCAACTTGTCGCGCTGTGCCTGATCCAGTGTGTTTTCGGCCTTCGTGAAATAGGCGCAGGTGTAGAGCATTTGTTCATCAAGGAATAACGCGTAGAACTCATTTGAGACATCATAGTGGTGGGCGATATTGCGCTTGTTAGAGGCTTCGCTGCCATCACGGGCACCTTCTCCTTTTACCTCTGAGCTAGCACGGCGTTTTGAGGGGGCGAACAGAAAGGGCAGGACTGCTTTTGCGAGTAGGCGACGGTTCAGGTTTTTGGCGAGCTTGCTTGCTTTTCCGGGTGGGCGCAATTCTGCCATCTCAAAGAGGTTTACCCCTTCGATATCGACCCGCTTTTGTACCCATGCATCAACGAGTGTCTCAATCCTGGGGCGTCGCAAAAGCGCCGAGATCACGCCGGGATCGTTGATTGCAATGATTGCTGGAGGCGGGTTGGCGGGAACATGTGTGCCATCCCACAACCGGAACCCGAACTTCAGCTGCATTGTTGAGTGGATGTGTTCCAGTGCGTTTTTTAAGGAATTTCGCCGCCACGTTGCCTGCATCGCTCTTTTCCGCCTTTGCTCTTGTGAAGCACACCCTATCGCTTCCTCTGAGGATCAAACATCCCCGAGTTGTAGGATGCGAATGAGAGAGTTTTGGGGTCGAAGATGACAAAATCTGAGAGGTCTGAGAAGCAATGCACTAAGGCAGCAGGTAGGGTGGCTGGTGTAGTTGTGCTGAACCAACAAAAAAGGCTCCTGAAAATATCAGGAGCCTTTTTTGAGTTTGAATGACTGCTGTGTTTAGTCGAAGCGGCCACTTGCGTGAGCAAGCATGGTGTAGACCTTGCCGGTATCAGAGGTCAGGTAGGTCTGACCGAGCTGATTGTCGCTGTCGCTTCTGGAGACCTGAGACAGGAGTTGTTCGAAGTCCTGAATGTAACGCTCAACTGCGCTGCGGAATTCAGGATCGCGGCCATACTTCTGGCGGATCTCGTCGAAGGTCTGCTGACCTTGCAGGGTGTACAGGCGACGGGTGAAGACATCACGTTCGCCGCGCTTGTAACGCTCCCACAGATCCACAAAGGTCTCATGATCAACTGCACGAGCAATGTCCATGCTCAGGGAGTTGAGGGATTCAACCATGTGCTGCGGGGTGCGTGCGTTTGCCGTGTCACGCGGATGTCCGCCCAGTGTGTCTTCATCGTCTGAAGCGCGGCGGAGCAGGTCGCTGATCCAGCCCTTGGACGTACCGTTTCCCTGCGGTGCAGCCGCTGGTGTTGGCTGAGGACGCTTTGCCCGTGGAGCTGGTGCTTCCATGCGGCGGGGGCTTGGCGCCATACGTGCTGGCTTTGCGCCGGTGGCTGCAACTTGCTGCAGAGTTGGTGCTTCAGCTGCTGCGTACTGGCTGGTCGCTGCCACTGCTGCCGGAGCTGCATTGACTGCACGTGCCGGTTCAGCTGGCGTAGACACATCGAACTGAGAGGACTGGCGGGACACGATTGTGGAGAGTTCCTCCAGTGCTTTCACCTGTTCGCTCACGATGCGACGCAGTGCAGAGGTAGACGCTTCGGCTTCATCCGGCAGAGCCAGAATACCTGCATTCAGTTCAGAGCGGGTTGCTTCCAGCTCATGGTGTACTGAACGGGCAACTTCACGCATGCGGGATGTTGCATCAGTAAAGCGCTCGGATGCCTCAGTGACGGTGGACTTCATGTCATGAAGGATATCATCGTGGGCAGCTTTAACTGCATCACGTGCCTTCTGACCTTCCATACCAGCGGTCATGCGCATGCTTTCGAACTGCTCAGTTACAGACTTGGTCGCAGCTTCTGCAGCAGCACGGAGCATGCCGGAAACTTCGCGGGCCTTGTCGTCAGCAACTTCAAGCGTATCACCAAGGGTGTTGGTGTAGTTCGCCATGAGCACTTCAACATCAGAGGTTTTCTTGATCAGCGTGTCTGCAACCATTTCGATTGCCATGCGGCGGTCTGTGAAGCGACTGTCAACATGGGTGTTGGTTGCTTCCAGATCTGCAATGGCCTGACCGAGAAGCTGGTTCTGGTCTTCCATGCGACCTGCGATCTTCGCAGCGTCTGCAAGCACGGTATGTGTTGTGTTGCGGAGCTGGCCGACCTGGTTCTCGATGGTGGCGTTTGCTGCTTCAGTCTCGGTAACAGCACGGTCGATCGCGGTTCTGAACTCACCTGCACGGTTTGCGAGGTTGGTTTCAACTTCAGACAGGTTCTCACTTGCGGATGCAAGGATCTGACGAAGGCTTCCGTTGGATGCGTTGAGGCGTGTCAGGATTTCGGAGACATCTGTTTCCAGACGCTCTTTGGTACCTGTCATCACGTTCACAGCCATCCGGGTGCGATCTTCGATGGTGTTGCCGATGCCGTCGATGGTTTGTGTCAGAGCATCGGTTGCGACTGCACCCTGACGGGTGACGGTCTCTGCAACTTCCTGACCCTTTGTGGAGACTGCGTTGAGCAGGACGTTCATGTCGGCCTGCATACGCTCGCGGCTGTCGTCCAGACGGGTTGTTGCGATGTTGCTGCGCTCATCGATTGCAGTCACGATCTTGTCGCCAGCTTCAACCAAATCGCGTGTTGCCTGCAGACCGTTCTGTGCGAAGCGGTCAGAGACTTCACGGCCCTTCACGGCCACTGCATCCAGAATTGCGTTCTGGACTTCGTTGACGCGTGTGGTGAGGTCATGAGCGCGGTTTTCGATGGCAGTGATCAACTCGCTGCCGTCCTTGCCGATGATCTCGGAAAGCTCAGCAGAGCGGCTGCCGAAGGCATCGTTGAGGTTCTCGGCTTTAACCAGCAGCTCGTCTGCCACGGACTTGACGCGGGTGGACAGAGTGCCTGCTGCTTCTTCGATGGTGGTGAAGACGCGAGCACGAACTTCGTCGGTTTCGCCAGCCAGAAGCTTGCGGACGTCTTCTGCAGATTCTGCGAGGATCGTCTTGGAGCGTTCGCTTTCTGCGGAAAGGCGGCCAGTTACCAGCTCGATGGTCTGGGACAGATCACCACGGACCTTGTCGCTTTCGCCGGTGAGGGCACCAGACATTTCAGCCAGGGTTGCGGTGTACATGGCGCGGGCGTTTTCGCTTTCCACGGCCAGAGCGTTAGCTGCCTGAGCCACAGTGCTGAGAACGCGCTGTGCGACTTCGTCGCCTTCCTTGGTGAGCGTACCGCGGACGGTTGCCATGGCATCGGAAACAGCTGCTGCTGCTTTCTCGCCTTCGCCTTCCAGAGAGTTGCGGGCTTCGCCGATGGAGTTGGAAACGATTTC
Organism: Pseudovibrio sp. WM33; assembly: GCF_001623165.1. Lineage (NCBI taxonomy): Bacteria > Pseudomonadati > Pseudomonadota > Alphaproteobacteria > Hyphomicrobiales > Stappiaceae > Pseudovibrio > Pseudovibrio sp. WM33. The sequence goes on along the minus strand of NZ_LMCK01000090.1, from coordinate 213,953 downwards.
CTGCAGACGCTCGCCTTCTTTGCTCAGTGTGCCGGACAGCTGCTCTACGCTGCTGACAACCTTCTCGGTTGTGAGGTCACGTTCCTGAGCAAGACGATCGGATGCCTGACCAACGACTTCGAGGATAAGGTCGCGAACACGGGTGCTTTCGGAGCCAAGGGAAGAGGTTGCCTCTGCCATTGCGCTTGTAAGCGTGGTTGCTGCCTTCTCGCTCTCGTCTCCCATGGTAGAGGAGATTGCTTCGAGGCGATCGTTGAGGATCGTTTCGAGAGCTTTGGAGCGGGTGTCGAGTGTTTCTGCAACTTCGAACACTTTGGAGCCAAGAGAAACGTTGATCTCTGCGACCTGCTCGGACAGAGCGTCGGTGAGGTTCTTGGACTGCTGAACGATGATGCTGCCAGCTTCTTCCAGACGGCTGTCGAGCGCTTCGTTGATCTCGGTCTGACCGTCGTGGAATGCCTTGGCAATCTCGCGGGTGCGACTGACCAGAGTTTCAGAGATCTGCTTGGCGCGTGCGTCCAGAGCCTGATCGATGCGCTCTGTGCCGGTGGATAGAGAGTCTGCAAGGTGTTCTGCACGGTCGGAGATGACAGTTGCAGCTGCCTCGACTTTGTCGCCAACTGCCTGATCGAAAGTGGACAGGCTTGTGGAGATTGTCTCTTCGATGGCTTCTGAACGCTGAGCGAGGATTTCGCCGATCTTCTCTGCACGGTTGGAAAGAGAGACGCCAACCTGTTCCACACGCTCGGAGAGATTGACCGCAATGATGTCGGTACGATCTTCGAGGATCCTGGAGATGGACTGGGTTTTCTCTTCCAGAGTGCTTGCGATGATGCCAGTGCCCTGTTCGACCGCGTCTGCCAGCTTTGTGGTGCGGCTTTCGATGGTCTCGGTGAGGGCTGCTGCGCGTGTATCGAAGCTCTGCTCGAAGGTGCTGGTTCGTTCTTCGAGTCTCGCGTCGAGTGTCTCGATGCGGTTGTCGAAGGATTCGCCGATGTTCTGACTGCGCAAATCGAGGGACTGAACAAGATCGGAACCGCTTTCGGTAACAACCTGTTCCAGTTCTGCCAGTTTGCTTGCCAGGCCATCGTTCAAAGCACGGCCACGGATGTCGAGGGTTTCGGTAATGCGATCGCCGATTTCGGTCAGATCAGCTGTTACGCGCTCACCACGAGAGCCGATGAGGTATGCCAGCTGTGTACCGGTGTCAGCCAGTTTGTCAGCCAGTTCCTCAGTGCGCAGGCCAAGTGCGCCGGTGATGTCGGTTGTTGTGCTTTCAAGAGCAGTCTTGAAGGCGGATGTCTGTTTGCTGATGGTGTCAGCAACTTCTGCGCCGCGCTCTGCCAGACGTTGATCAAGCTCAGCACCGTTGATGGTGATGCTCTCATAGATCTGAGTGCTGACGTTGCCAAGACGGTCAGCCAGCTCGCCGCCGCTAACTGTGATGGTGGTGCCGAGTGTGTTTGCCGTGTCATCCAGACGGGTCGCAATGTCGCCGCCACGCAGAGACAGATCCGCAATGATGCTTTCACCAGCGCCGCGCAACACTTCGGAAACCTCAGTGGAGCGGTGGGACAGTGTGTCGATGAAGTCGGTGCACTGAACAGCTATTGCTTCGTTGATCTCGCGACCACGGTTTGCAATGCCTTCTGCTGCCTGTTCGCCGGTTGAACGCAGGGCAGTGTCCAGGTTGGTCACACGCTCATCAACAACACCCATCATCTCTTCGGTGCGGCCTGTGATCGTGTCGATCAGGCGGCCACTTGTAAGAGACAGGTTGGCGTTGATTTCTTCACTGCGGGTAAGGATCTCGTCGGAAAGACGTGTGCTTGCGGAGGTGAAGTGATCGGTGACGCCAGAGATAGAGGTTTCGAGCGTTTCATGCAGCTGTGCGTTTGCACTGCCGAACTGATCGGAAACTGTTGTGACTGTCAGGTTCAGCGTATCTGTCAGCTGAGTATTGGCCGTGTTTACGGTCTCGTTCAAGCTGCCAACGCCGGTCTCCATAAGCGTCGAGATCTGCTCGCTTGCGGAGTTGACGGTTTCGTTGAGGCTGCCGACGCTTGTATCCAGCGTCTCGGAAATGATTGTGTTTGCAGTTTTGACTGTGTCGGTCAGGCTGCCCACACCGCTGTCCATGATCGTTGAGATCTGGGAGCTTGCAGCATTGACGGTTTCGCTAAGGCTGCCGACGCCTGTATTCAGCGTTTCGGAAATGATTGTGTCTGCAGTTTTGACTGTGTCGGTCAGGCTACCCACACCGCTGTCCATGATCGTGGAGATCTGGGAACCTGCAGCATTGACGGTTTCGCTGAGTGTGACAACGCCGCCTTCCAAAGCCTCGGAGATATGCTCTTTTGCACCAGAAACAGTGGTGCTGAGACTGGAGACGCCATCTTCCAGAGCTTCTGTGATGTTGGCGGTCGCGCCGGATACAGATGCTGTGAAGTTGGATGCGCTGGTGTCCAGTGTTTCTGTCAGCTGTGCGGATACGCCGTAAACACTCTCGTTGAGATTAGCTACGCCGCTTTCCATTGTCTCTGCCATAACAGAGGTTGTGTTGCTAACCGTTTGAGACAGAAGCTCAACACCGCTGTCCAGAGACTGGGAGAGTTCGCCGCTGACGCCATCCACTGTACGGGTGATGGTATCGATGCCACCCTTCAGGGTCTCAGTCAGGTTGTCGTTTGCTGTAGTGATCTTCTCAGTGACTTCGCTGGAAGCGGTGAGAAGTGTCGTTGTCAGCTCGGAACCTGCGGTTTCGACACTCTGGTTAATGGAAACAACGCCAAGGTTCATTGTTTCTGTCAGGGTGTCGTTTGCACTGTTGATCTGATCGGTCACAGTGGAGGTTGTTGTTGCCAGAGCTTGCGAGAGTTCGGAGCTTGCGCTTGTGACGCTTGCGCTCAACTCTGTCACGCCGCTTGAAAGAACAGCACTCACCTCAGAGCTTGCCCCTTCAGCAGCAGAGCTGATGGACTGAACTGAAACGTTGAGCGTATCGGTCAGAGACGCATTTGCTTCGGTCAACTGCTTGGTAACGGTTGATGTGGTGATCACCAGTGTCTGTGCCAGCTCAGCGCTGGTTTGCGAAACGCTGGATGTAAACTCGGAAAGACCGTTGGTCAGTGTGGAGTTAAGTTCTGTGTTTGCTGCACTGATCTGGCCAACAACATCACCGGATGTGGTTATCAGAGTTTGTGTCAGGTCAGAGCTTGCGCCAACAAACTGTGCGGTCACAGAAGAGACGGTCTCTTCAATAGACGCAGTCAGCTCAGTACCCTGTGCCTGCAGAACGCCTTTCATGGCTTCTGTCTGGTCTGTGATGGTTGCAGACAGTTCTGCGCCAGCAGCACCGAGTGTTGCGTTCAGAGCATCGCCGCGTTCTGCCAACAGGTCGCTGATTTCATTGCCGCGAGTGGAAAGACCCTCAACAATTTCAGTTCCGGTGGAGGACAGAGAAGCGGTGATTTCATCGCTGCGGCTTGCCAGATTGTCAACGAGTGCTTCTGAGGTTTCAGAAAGACGGGTATTGAGGTCTGTGCCACGCTCGGTCAGGTTATCAATGAAGGAGTTTGCAGTAGAGGAGAACTCTTCATTGATGGAAGATCCGCGCTCGTGAAGTGTTTCAGAGAGCTTGGAGCCGGTGTCGGAGAGTGTTTCAACCAGCTCAGAGCCAGTGGAGGTGAGGCGCTCGACATAATCATCGGAGCGAACGGTCAGCGAGGAGACCATTTCGCTACCAGCTTCAGTGAAGCTGTCGGTTGCTTCTGTGACGCGATTTTCGATCTTGCTTGTCATCTGCTCAAGCGTAGCGTCGATCGAACCGGTTAGGCGTTCCCGGGCACGATCAACAGAGGAGGCGAATTCCTCTGATGTGTTCGCGAGCTGTGATGCAAGATTTTCGTGGGAGCCGGAGATGGTTTCACGGACCAGCTCTGCGTTTGCCTGAATGGCTTCACGCTGGCTGACAAGTTCTTCCACCAGACGGCGAATTTTCAGTTCGTTGTCATTATAAGAGTTCTCAAGGGAAGAGACTTCCTTATGAATGAGAACTTCCAGCTCGCTGGCACGTGCAATCGCGCGTTCAATGCCGTCGCCCATGGCGGCAGCTTCGCGGCGGATTGCCTGACCAACGTTCAGGATGCTTTCTTTTGCAACATCTTCAGGCTCAGCAAGACGAAGAGCAACTTCCGTCATGCCGCGTGCGACGTTGCGCATTTCCTGTGCTCGCCAGAACAGGAGAGCCATGACCCAGACAAATGCGATTGGAACAACAATAAAGACGGAGATGAGAACCAGCGTCGGGTTTTCAAATACGCCTGAGAAGGAGGATGATTTTTCAAGCTGAGCAGCAAATGAGCCCCAGGACATTGCCAAGCCAAGGCTGGCCCAGACAACGGAGACTGCAAATGCGAACCAGAACGGAGCAGCAGAGGGCTTGCGCTGCAGAGCAAACATCAGTGAGCCAATGGACTGGCGGTCATCGTTGCTTGCTGTGGGCGGGCGGCCACCACGACCACGTTTGCGAACCTGTCTCGGAGCTTGATTTTCTTCTACAAGCTGAGCCAGTTTTTTATCAGAGGAAGGAGCTGTTGTTACAGACTCCGTTGCAGGGCTGGCAGACATTTGCGGGGGTTCCGCAGTGGTGCTCTCCTGTTCACTGGATAAAATAGACTCCTGTGGAGCGCCAAAATCAGCCTGAAGGGCTTCTTCTACCGCTGACAGAGCCACTTCCGATGGAGCTTTCGCCTTCGGGGTGTTCGCCATATCTCGCCTCGCGTCCGTACTCTCTACTTGCCGGTCGTCAGCACATCTTTCGCCTTTTGTGCCGGCGCCGTCACCACAAGGTGTCCGTCCTACGCGAAATACATTCCTCCCAAACAAGAACGTATTTCAGACAACAATAGGTTTGGCCCCATGCAATCCGACAGCTCTGAATTGAGAGCACCGTCGAACTTCTAGGGCCAAAAACAGGGAGTTTTCAGAATCAAAGCGGACCGTTAATGTTAACGGTACCTTAAGATTTAGATTTCCCCACCTTGCAGCTACCCTTAACCTAATGGCACAATCCGGTGGACTGTACAACAGAAGTTGCCGGGATTTTTAGGTGCCCTACGATAAGTCACAGGCAGCAATTTTGGGGGGAACTCACTATGACTAATCGCGAAAATTCTCCAGTCAGTTCTAAAGGTTCCAATCGTCCGAGTCCCACACAACTCAAATGGTTAAGGCGAGGTCTTAACGAAGCAGGTGGAAAGTTACCGCTGTTCGATGAGAGCGGTCGACAAGTGCCAGCTGCAACTGTGCGGGCGTGTATTGCAGCAGGTTGGGCGGAGCCTTGGTTTTCCAACCCGTTGAAGCCGGATTGGCTCGTCTGCAAGCTGACCGATAAGGGACGTGCGATGCTGGAGCGCGATGGTAATTCGAAAAATCTTGTTAACCATCTTTAACAGAGCGCCTTGTCAATTTTAACGTGTAATGGCAGTGAGGACCGGTGACGGGTTCACGAGTCTAGATTTGAATCTGGGCGGTAGGATCTTGTTAACCATGAAATAAAAACCTGTGTTTTCTTTTGGGGACTAGATTCCGTTGCCTATGGGAAATGAGGGGTAGAGTCACTGCAGAGTCTTGGTGGTGGCAGGGTTTGAGTCACTCAAGCGAATCAACTTTCAGAATATCGCGATAACTTTGAGTCACTTGGCTGTGTTTGGAGGCCTAACGTAAACTTGGCTATGGAACTACATAAAACTACAAGTGCTATATGTAGGGATCACTTCTCTTCTGTGACGTTTGATGACCCGGATTTGCAAGTTCAGATTCTGGAAATGTTTGCTCACCAGATAGAAGAGTTCCGTCGGGGATTGCGCGAGACAATGGGAACAGAAACCCTTTGTGCTTTGCTGCATCGCTTTAAGGGCTCTGCACGCGGTGTTGGTGCGTTTGCGCTTGGGGAGGCGCTGGAGCAAGCTGAGCAGGAAGCTGCGAACGGAACTGTGCCGTTGCTAATGACTGTTGAGAGTTGCCTTGCCGAGGTCTCGGCGGATCTCTCAGAGCTGCAGAATTCGTAAAGTATGATTGGTTGCGCGGGTTTGACCATAAGGTCTGGTCCAGAAGTTCTTGAATAGCTGGGCGCCTGCATGTATCTGAAGACAACAGAATAAGCCAATCAGGGTCGGGACGACTTTAAATATGCCAAAGATTACTTTCATCACCTCATCAGGTGAAAGCCATGAGGTGGATGCTGCTGCCGGTTCCACCGTTATGGAAAACGCAATTAAGAACATGGTTCCTGGAATTGAAGCGGAATGTGGCGGTGCCTGCGCTTGCGCGACCTGTCACGTGTATGTGGACCCAGCCTGGAATGACAAGACTGGTGAACCAGAGCCTATGGAAGAAGATATGCTCGACTTTGCTCAGGATGTTCGTGACACGTCACGTCTTTCCTGCCAGATCCGTGTGACTGATGAAATGGATGGTCTCGTGGTTCATATTCCAGAGAGCCAGAGCTAATCAGCTGTAGAGCTTGAATGAAAAAAGGCTGGTCCGATTGGACCAGCCTTTTTTTGTTGTGTGATTGTAAGCGTTTACTCAGCGCCAACTGCTTGTGGCTGGCGGGCAGGGACCCAAACGGTTTCCATGCCAGGTTCCGGATTGCGCGGGATCATGCGGCTCAAGATCAGGCTGACGGCAGCCATGGATGCGCCTGCGATGAACACCAATGCAGGAGAGAAGAGCCAGATTGTGCCGAATACCACTGGAATCACCACAGCTGCGATGTGGTTGATGGTGAAGTCGACTGCGGAGGTTGGTGCAATGTCTGCCGGATCTGCGATCTTCTGGAAGTAGGTCTTCATTGCGATGGCCATGGCGAAGAAAGCATGGTCGATCACGTAAAGGGTGCCAGCCACGTACACGTTGGTGACGAAGGCGTAGGACAAGAAGACGATGATCAAGCCGACATATTCGCAAGTCAGTGCGGTTCGCTCGCCAACCCGGCCAATGAAAGCGCCGATCTTTGGTGCAAGGAACATGTTGATCGCGCCATTCAGCAGAAACAGAGCTGCGACTTCATGTACTTCGTAACCGAAACGCTCGACCATCAGGAAGCCAGCGAAGACTGTAAAGATCTGACGGCGGGCGCCACTCATGAAGGTGAGTGCATAGTACAACCAGTAGCGTTTGCGTAGGATCAGCTTTTTGTGCTGCTCCACGTGTGCTTTGTATTTTGGGAAGGCAAAGGCTGCAAAGATGGTTAGGGCCATGCCTGCAATCCCTGCCCATAGGAAGACTTGCTCATAGGACAGGTCGAACGTCTTCCAGCCGATCATGATCGAGCCATAGATGCACAATGAGACCAGCGATGAGACCGCAATAATCTGTCCGAGGAGCGCAGGGGCATCTTTCTTTGGCAACCACTGCAGGGATAGAGACTGCTTGAGCGTCTCGTAGTAATGGAAGCCGAAAGACATGATGAGGGTGGTGGCATAAAAGCCGATCGCGGATGGGAAGTATCCTGTAATTGCAATGCCGAACCCCATCAGGCCCAAAGAGATCAACGTGAACGTTTGTTCTTTGAAGATCAACAGCATGAAAATGACTGTGAATGCCAGCAGGCCGGGGATTTCGCGGATAGATTGCTGTATGCCGATTTCCTGTCCGGTGAAATCGAGCGTGTTGACGGCAAAGTTATTGATGAGGTTCCACCACACAGAAAACGAAAGCTGTGAGGCGACGGTGAGGACCAACAAAAATACAAAGGGTGAGCGCCAGTCGGCTCTGATGTCTTTAATGATATTCAACATGGTGCTTCGTTCTTAGAAATGAGTTTTGCAATTAAGTAAGCGAAAAGTTTGTTTACGTGATAGCACTAGTTTGCCAAAAAATATCTTGAAGTCGCCAAGAGGTGTTTGATGCCCATTCATGCTGATGTTTTTGCGGACCCACATGAGGTGGATCGTCCGCAACCCATTGTTGCTTATGCGGTAGATATGCCCATTGGAGGGCAAGGGGAGCCGCATGCACACTCACGCGGGCAACTGGTTCACATTATGCAAGGGTCCACGACTGTGTTTACTGAGGAGGGGACATTTGTTGTACCGCCAGAGCGTGCAGTCTGGGTTCCCGGAGGTATGATGCATCGGACTGTCTATCCGATCAAAACACAGTTTCGGAGCCTGTATCTGCGAGAGGACTGGTCTGAGCGACTTTCTGATAAGCCTGTTGTGGTGCAGGTGACGCCGCTCTTGCGCGAGCTGATACAAGAGATTATGGCAGCGCCCCGGGACTATGCGCTTGATGGGGCGACAGCGCGGATTGCGCAGGTGATTGTTGATCAATTGAAGAGTTTGCCAGATGCACCGCTGCAATTGCCGATGCCAGTCAACCACGCGCTTTTGAAAGAGCTTTGCCAGTCTATCCTGTCATGCCCTGCGCACCTGCCGAGCCTTGCGGATGCTGCGGAGCGGACGCTTATGTCCCAGCGCACGTTTGAGCGGCGATTCTTTGATGAGACGGGCTGGAGTTATCGCAAATGGTGTGGGCAGGCCAAGCTGTTTCGTGCTTTGGAGCTGCTCTCAGCAGGCCGAAGTGTGGGTGATGTGGCTTTCAAACTTGGCTATGAAGGGCCAAGTCCGTTCATTTCTCAGTTCCGTAAAGCGTTTGGCACGACGCCAGGCAAATACTTCAAGATTTAGTAGCCTAGATTACTTGCTGGCGCTGCATGCGCGGATGAAGTTGCGTACGTGCTTGGCACTGCCTTTGAGGCTTACGTTGTAGATAGCATAGCCGCCCAGATTGATCTTCAACTCGTTGTCTCGCACCATTCGGTTCCAAAGTGAAGAGCCATTGCTCAAAGTGAGGAGTGGCAGGGAAACCCCGGCTTCCTGATTCAACGAACTGCCGACGCCAACATAGCTTTCCTTGAACCGTCTTGTGCTTAGCGAAATCAGGATACTATCGCCTTCCTGCAAAGCAGGGACGGTTGACTGAAACATGATCTCGATATCACCGCTTCCAGTCAGGCAGCGGGCGTAAAAGTCGGTATCGTCTGTTTCTGGTACGCCATGGACCAAAACAGCGCTCTTGTCGCCTGCACCTGTTGGGAGGCCAGACACCCAGACATAAGGACCGTCAAATCCATTCAGTGGAGCCTTTTCCTGAAGGAATTTGTCAGGGTTTGGCAGAAGGTCCTGTGTTATGAGGTCTGTGTTTTGCTCATGGAAAACAAAATGTTGGGCGGCTCTTCCGTTGCTGTTGAGCGCGCAGGAAAAGTTGAAGGGCACGTACATGCCCTGACTTTGGTAGACACCGCGACCAGCGAGTTTGTCCCCTGTTCGTACCAGTACTGGTTTCTGGTTCATTTGTTGATTGGTGAAGGTGCCGAGGCCCAAATAGACAGGCGGCAACTCTGACAGGGAATTCTTGGTTGCGATGATCTTGCTGCCCAGTGTGGAGCAGGCGCGGCGGGCCTGCCAGAGTGGTTCGGCCACATTGATTGCCAGATCATCTTCCGGTGCGATCTGGCTGTTTTCCAATGGCGGCAAGTCTTGTGTCACAACTTGCGTTGGAGGCGCTGCCTGTGGAGATGTGCTATCCCGCTTCAGCTTGTAATAACATGCTTTTCTTGCGGCAGGATCTGGGTCTCCGAAGAAATCGGTCCGGCAATGAACATCACCTTTCGCAGACTTCTCGTAAAATGCGCCGGGCCTGCCGAAGCGAACGGTTGTTGCGTAGGGTAGCTCGCAAACCTGAAATTCGAGAGCGCACTTACGCCATCCGTCCTTCGTAAATTCAGGAAGCTGCGGAATGGGGGTGATCAAACCACCTGAGCTGGCTGACTTGATCTGCTTCTTTAGTGAAGACGAACTGGCACTTACCGTGTTTACGGTTTTGCGAGCGTACGGTTTGTTGCCAACATAAAAGATGCCAGAACAGCCTTTATCCGTCCAAAGATGCGATGGGACGACGCCCCAGCTTTCATTGAGTTTGCAGAGCGCTGAAGAGGTCTGACGCAGCAACTGGACGTAATTGCGGTTGGCGTTCGAGATCTTGCACTTGGTGTAACCAGCGTTTTCAGAGGCGCAAACAACCACGTTGGTGCCATCCAGACGATCTGGTGAGTTGGCGACATGGTTCGCTGTTGAAGGCCTGTGCGTCGGATCGCTGCTATGTATGTTATCGCCCTCAGGTTGTCTGGTGAGGGTGTTGGTCAGGCAGTCGATGAATTCCGGGCTATCCAAAGCTGCGTCGGTTTTGTCGAGGCAGCTTTCAATTATGAGCGCTGGAATAAGCGAGTTAATCGGCGGAATAGTTGTTGCGTTGGCATTGGCAGCAAGGAACGGCGCAATGAAGGCGATGGTGCCTGCCGATGTCCTTGTAAACAGTTGCCACAAAATAGATTTGCTCACAGCATAGCCTCTCTTAGCTCTTCTGGTGCACTTGTTGCCTAACGCAATCAGCTTGCGCCCAGCTGAAAGCGTGTTGCAGCTTCTTCTCCAAAACAGGTGTGAAGCATGCTTTTTGCCAAGCGCGGTTGCTGTCTAGATCTCAATGCTACTTGCAGTCTAGTTATAAAATTACAAAAAGGGGAAGTTAAATGCGCTGTGTTGTCAGAACTCGTCGCGTTCATTCGCATTCACGCACCGCGCTCTAACCTCTTTGGTGGAGCGAGTTCTTGTCGTTTGATTGAATTTAATCAAACGGAACACGTCTAGCGTACAAGTTCCTTCATGGCGGAATCCATGCCTTCCAGAGTGAGAGGGTACATGCGCTGATCAAACAACTCTTTCATCATGCCGATGGAATGGGTGTAATCCCAGTGCTTTTCCCGTACCGGATTGAGCCAGACTGCTTTTTGATAAAGGTCTGTCACGCGTTTTACCCAGACGTTGCCTGCTTCTTCGTTCCAATGCTCAACTGAACCGCCGGGATAAGTGATCTCATAGGGGCTCATTGAGGCGTCGCCAATGAAGATCACTTTGTAATCGCTTGGATATTTATGAAGCACGTCCATCGTGTTGATGCGCTCTGTGTGGCGGCGGTGGTTGTTTTTCCAGACGAACTCATAGAGGCAATTGTGGAAGTAGAAGTATTCCATCACCTTGAACTCGGTTTTGGCAGCAGAGAACAATTCTTCGCAGACGCGGATGTGATCATCCATTGAGCCGCCGATGTCGAAGAACAAAAGCACTTTGACCGAGTTGCGCCGTTCGGGACGCATTTGAATATCTAGCAGGCCTTTGTGGGCAGTGGATTTGATGGTGTTGTCCAGGTCCAGCTCATCAGCTGCTCCGGTTCTGGCGAACTTGCGCAGGCGTTTCAGGGCAACCTTGATGTTGCGGGTGCCCAGTTCAACTGTGTCATCCAGATCCTTGAACTCGCGCTTGTCCCAGACTTTGACTGCTCGGCGATGGCGGCTTCCATCCTGTCCGATCCGAATGCCTTCAGGGTTGTAGCCATACGCGCCGAATGGGGATGTGCCGCCTGTCCCGATCCATTTGTTGCCGCCCTGATGGCGCTCTTTTTGTTCTTCCAACCGCTTTTGGAGTGTTTCCATGAGCTTTTCAAAGCCGCCCATGGATTCGATAAGCTTCTTCTCTTCTTCAGAAAGGTGCTTTTCTGTGAGCTTGCGCAGCCACTCCTCTGGAATGTCTGTGGTTGCCACTTCGCTCATCAGGTCCAATCCGTTGAACGTGTGACCAAAGACGCGATCAAACTTGTCCAGATTGGATTCGTCTTTGACCAGCGTTGCACGGGCGAGGAAGTAAAAATCCTCCACCCGTTTGCCGGCCAGATCAGCGTCCAGCGCTTCCATAAGCGTAAGATATTCGCGTACGGATACGGGTAAACCAGCGGATTTTAGTTCTTCGAAAAACTGAATAAACATGGGGGCACATTATGCGATTGGGCGGTGCAGTGTCGAGAGTGCAATTGACACCTTAGGCAAAAGCATAGGGATCAATAAGAGCCTCTGGCCCAGTCAATCGCTTTGGCGAGATGAAGCTCAACAAAATCTTTCTTGCCTTCTCGATATCCCTCGACATCTCCGTTGACCTCCTTCGCTGTTTTCTTCTTCAGGTGGGCATATTTCTCACGGATCTCAGGATGAGCTTTCAGGTAATCACGAAAGGCCAGATGTCTGTAAACGTGCGGATCTCCTGATTTAAACGCGTGAAGGTGATGGGTGCGGTCGTCACCACCTTTTTCAAAGTAGCGGCGACCTGCAATGCCGTATTCACCTTTGGCGACATAGCCAAGATTGATCAGCTTTGCAGATTGAGTATCGAGTGCTGGGATGCTGGAGACTTCCAGCAGGATGTCGATAATTGGTTTGGCGGCAAGAGCTGGCACAGATGTGCTGCCAATATGGTGAATGTCTTCGACAATATCTCCGAGTAGCTCACGCAAAATTTCTTGCTCCAGCCGGAACTCCTCGGCCCAGTTGTCTTGTGCATCTACCACTTTGACTTTGCGCGTGATCATAGCTGTGTCTGCCGCCTTTGTTTTGTCAGCCCTTTGAACATACCAAGAGATTGGGGGAAGCATAGGGCTGGCGTGAGATATTCGTTAATCCTGATCTGCAATCTCATCTGGGGCAGATTTCGTGATCTCGCTCATGAGCTCCGTTAGTGATGGGCCTTTTGTGGCGATGAATGGCGCAGGGCGGCAGGTTTGAATTGCAGCAACGCCAATGCGTGCTGTGAGGAAGCCATTGACTAGTCCTTCGCCAAGACGTGCGGAAAGTTTTGCTGCTAAGCCCTGACCGATGAACTGTTCCAGCAGGCTATCTCCTGCGGCCATGCCACCTGTGACGGCCAGGTGAGCCGCTACATCTCGTGAAAGGCGCCAGAAACCGAGTGCGCCGGGGCGGGCTCCGTAAAGACGGGAGATGCGGCGAACAATGCGCAGGTTTTCGTAAAGTACGATCAGGATATCAACGAGTGCACGAGGTGATAGTGCGGTAACTACAGAAACACGCTTCGCGCTTTCCATGACGATCAAGCGGGCACGTGCATCCATTGGTGCCATCAGCTCACGTTCTGCCAGTTTGACGAGATCTCTCCCATCAATGATTTCCTGCATATGACCTTTTAGCAGAGCGCGGCCATGAGCTGTTTCCGGACGGTCCGCGTAGAGCGCCATTAGCTTTTGTAGAGCTGCACGGGCTTCCTTATCGCTATCGTTGTCTGCTGCGGTTTGGAGGTCATCGCGTATATGGTCGATTTGCTCCAAACGAGAGAGTGCCCGCCATTCTTTGAAGAACAAACCGATCAGTCCGAGAAAGCCGAGAGCGGTGAGGCCAACAGCTGTCCAGCCCAACCAGTCATAGCGAGCAAAGAGGTCTCTGATTAGGCTATCGACAGCCAAGCCAACGGCAAGTGAGACGAGGCCGCCACCGCCAATGGCGATGATCTTGCTCCAACGACTCTTCGCTGGTTTTGGCTCTGGGGCAACATTGTTCTGTGGCAGGGCCAACGCGTTTTCATCTTCTTCTGACACAACGGCTTCAGAGGAAAGTGGTTCGTGGGCAAACTCCCCCTCCAGCCGGACGGAGCTGTCATCCAGTTTGAATGCTTTGGGAGCGCGGCGTGCCTGAGGCTTATGTTGCTGTGTTTTCTTGTTGGTCATGCGAGTTTATCTCCCAGCAAGAATTCCATTGCGCTGTCCAAACGGATGTGAGGGAGAGATAAGGTCAGCCCCTCTGCCGTGCGTTCCAGCTTTGGAGGGCGGAAGCGCACATATTTCAATGCGGTCTGATCTTCCGGCGTGCCGTGGCTTTGCTCTGTAGAGAAAAGGTCACTCAGATCGTCAGGAAGATCGCCGGGGAAAATAGCTGCTTCATCTTCGCCGTCAAACCTCATGGAGCCAATGGTTTCTTCTGGCATTGGTGTGCCGAGGAGCGCGGGGGTTTCTGCACCATCGTGATGAACGGTTGCCTGCCTGGTGGCTCTGACGGATGCGAGGGCGAGCGTTTCAACTGAAGCGCCTGAGAACTCTGCGCGGTTGATTGCTCGTTCAACCAGCTGCTTGAGGAGCAACTCCAAATGATCGTGATCCTCGCGTCGCAGATGGTCCGCCTTTGTGGCTGCAAACAAAATGCGATCGATCTTACGAGAGACTATTGAGAATAGCCAGCTTGCTTTGCCGGGTCTGAACGCGCCCATAATCTCAGTGAGGGCTCCGCTCAAATCATCCAAGGCCTCAGGGCCAGCGTTGATTGCTGTGAGTGCGTCCACGAGCACAATCTGTCTGTCTAATTTGGCAAAGTGGTTTTTGAAGAACGGTCTGACCACGTGCTTGCGATAGGCTTCGTAGCGGCGCTCCATAATGGCGAGGAGCGTGCCTGCTTTGGGTTTGACCTGCGTATCACCCAGATTGAGCGGGGCGAAGGTGAGGGCTGGTGTGCCCTTCATGTCGCCGGGCATGAGGAAGCGACCAGGAGGCAACATGGATAGTGCGTTCTCATCATCCCGGCAGCGGCTCAAATACGTGGTGAAGGTGCTTGCCAGATCCTTTGCGATGTCCTCTGAAAATTCATCGTGCAGCTTATCTTGATAGCGCGCGAGTGTTGACAGAAACTCTTCTGACAAATCTGGCCTTGCTTTAGCGCGTTTTAGGGCTTCCTCTGAGAATTGCCGGAAATCCTGTCGTAGTAAAACAAGATCGAGGAGCCATTCACCAGGGTAATCCACGATGTCGAGGTGCAGTTTGCCACCGCCTAACTGGCGGTTCAAGAATGTGGCGGACTCGTATTCGATGGTCAGGCGAAGTTCGGAGATTTGATGTGTGGACTCCGGCCAAAGGCGATCCTTTGTCAGCGTTTCGACATGCTGCTCATAGTTGAACCGTGGAACATTGTCATCGGGCTGAGGCTGAAGATATGCTCGCGCGAGCCGTCCTGTGCCCGCGGCATCCAGCAGAGGCAGGCGACCTCCGGCAATGAGATTGTGAACGAGAGCTGAGATAAAGACGGTCTTCCCGGAACGTGCCAATCCAGTGACACCCAGACGGACAGTGGGGACTGTTAGGTCAATCGCTGATCCCGTTAGATTGTCCAATGCTGTTTGTGCATCAGTTAGGGCCAGCTTAGCGTTTTTAAATAATGAATTCAGTGGGCTCACAGATCATCCTCCAAGGAACGATGTGGTGCGTTCTTTGGAGGAATGCAATCGCAAATGCGCCAATAAATGTTGAATTGCGCAAAATTTTCCTAGTCAGGAGCCTGAAACAGCTTGCAGGTGCCGAGGCTGGAAGAATGAGACGATCCTTCCTTTCTTGCGGTCAATTTCTGACCAACGGTGCTCTTCAAAGTCTATTACAGCGAGAGCTCCGGTTGGGTACTTGGATTGCATCTGGTGTATGTACTCAGGGTTGCCTTTGCCAGTGAGTTCAAGAGCTGTGTCCTGAATAGCTGTGTTGTGGCCGACAATGAGGATAGTGTCGAAGCCACCACCGTAGGCGCGGATTGCATCTATGTAGTCACCTTCGCTCGAATTGTAGAGATCCCTGAGCAGTTGAATGCGCGTATCACTGCGCAAGTATGGCATTACTTCCATGAGTGTTTGCCGTGTCCGTAGAGCCGTAGAACATAAGATCAGTTTTGGATGCATATGATGTTGGTGGATGTGGGCTCCAACCCTTGCTGCGGCTTTCCAACCGCTGGTGTTAAGGGAGCGATCATGATCGTGAGCACCCTCATCACTCCAGTCGGATTTTGCATGGCGTAACAGCATCAGGCGAAGCATATGTTATCCTCCAGATATACTTTATTACTTTATGTTCCTAAGAGGTAGAAACATTCTAAGTTGTATTTGTGCTGCTATGCGATATTGCGATGCAGCATAATTGGATGGACTTGTTTGTTTATTACTTGCTTTGTCTCTGTTTGAAACCTACATGTTTTCGATTGAATTTGGAAGGTGATAGTATTCCCCTAATAGTATGGGGTTTTTGTCTCATAATTACTGAAATATTTATAAGTGATGCATGCATTCGTAACTGAGTTCTTTTCAGTCGTGCCTATAAGATATTTAGTTGGCAGAATGGTTTAGGCAACTGTACTGGTCGCTTACGACGCGGTGTGTTGTAATATGAGGCTTGCACTGATGTAGGTGTGCTGGGCGATCCGCCAATTTAGCTACGCTGCGTTAGTTACGGCGCTGTTCCTGTTCGACGCGAAGAGTAAGCTTTTTGAAAAGAATTCGGATCTTCTCAAGCTCGCTTACCGGAAGATCATCTGAAATGGATGCCCAGACCGTATAGTCAGCGCTTGGGGCTGTGTAGGCGGTGAAACTCTCGACGCGGCCCATCCGCATTGTTGTTTCGGTTCGGAACGCAACCTCATTTTGCGGTGTCTTCAGATCCAGTGGTTTGAAGTGGCTTTGACGATATCCGCTTTTGAAGTTGTTTATGAGAGTTGTCGCCGTGTCTTTTTTGTGCCGGCGGAAGATGACTTTGATCTCGCCGTTCTCGGTTTCGTAAATGCATCCGATACCGAGTTCCTTCAGATCGGGAACGAGAGCTGATCGGGAAAGTTTGCTGATATAGTCCGGGCAAAACATGCCGGTGAAGTGCGTTAGTGCGTCCACATCTTTGCGCCAGCCGTTGTGCAGTGTATGCGGCTGGTAGAGGAGGCTTTCCGAGATGGTGCTGTTTGCTTGTGCGAGTAAGCTGCCTGTAAGAAGCAGGCAGCTTGCGAGAATTGCTTTTGATGCACTGGAAAGTATGTGCTGGCTCAAAAAACTGGTTTTATTGTTTTGCTTCATTTTCAAGCCAGGCAATGCAGATACTAGCGACGGTTCATAAAGGCGAGGCGCTCGAACAGATGAACGTCCTGTTCGTTCTTGAGGAGTGCGCCGTGCAATGGCGGGATAACTTTCCGGCTTTCGGTTTCGCGGAGTGTCTCCGGGTCGATGTCTTCGTTCAGGAGTAGTTTAATCCAATCCAGAAGTTCAGAGGTTGATGGCTTTTTCTTCAAGCCCGGCAGGTCTCTGAGGTTATAGAATGCGTTGAGTGCTTCCTTAAGCAAGCGGTCTTTTATTTCGCCGAAATGCACATTGACGATCTCTGTCATTGTTTCTGCATCTGGGAACTTGATGAAATGGAAGAAGCAGCGGCGCAAGAAAGCGTCTGGAAGATCTTTCTCATTGTTTGAGGTGATGATCACGATTGGACGCTGCTTTGCTTTGATGGTTTCGCCAGTCTCGTAAACAAAGAACTCCATGCGATCCAGCTCCTGAAGCAGATCGTTCGGGAATTCAATGTCGGCCTTATCAATCTCATCAATCAGAAGAACCGGGCGTTCATTCATTTCAAAAGCAGTCCAAAGTTTGCCTTTGCGAATGTAATTGCGAATGTCTTTTACGCGCTCATCGCCAAGCTGGCTGTCGCGGAGACGGGAAACCGCGTCATATTCGTAAAGGCCTTGCTGAGCCTTTGTGGTCGATTTGACGTTCCACTCAAGGAAGGGGACGCCTAAGCTCTGGGCGATTTCCTGAGCTAGGACAGTTTTGCCGGTTCCAGGCTCGCCTTTTACAAGCAGGGGACGCTCAAGGGTAATAGCTGCGTTGACTGCGATCCGGAGATCTTCTGTGGCAACGTATTGGGAGGTCCCTTGAAATTTCATCGCTAAATCCTGCTTGAGTATCGTGATTTGGCGAAAACAGTAATCTCTCGTTAGACAATGGGCAATCCCTGCAGGGTTGCGCCATTGGGCTTATCTAGTGGTTTCGATCTTTGCTCGGTTTCTTTTAGCTCTCTGGGAATTATGTGCCGGGTAGGGCGAGCTATTTGCCGGGTTTAGGCGGTAATTCTTATGTTTAACAATAGGTTAAAATTGTAAATTATTGAAATGACTGAATAAATTGCATTTTTTAGTTTGGCACGTAAGTTGCATTCAGTGTTCAAAGATCTGCGCAAGCATGAGCGAATTTGAATTCTAGGTGGGCTCGATGAGTATTTATGGTGCTATCAACGCTGCAACGACCGGTTTGGACGCACAGTCCAAGGCGTTGGAGAACATTTCCGGTAACGTGGCGAACTCTTCGACCACTGGCTATAAACGCCTTGATACAAGCTTCTCCGATCTTGTCTCCAGTACAGGTAGTCGACAGGCTGAACAGGTTTCCGGTACTGTTCTCGCGACCTCTAGGGCGACGAATTACCTGTCTGGTGACATCACTTCTGCTGATCGTAACACCTATATGGCGATCAATGGGCCAGGGTATTTTTTGGTTACGAACCGAGATGGTTTAACACAACAACCACCTGAGAATTATTATACTCGTGCTGGTGACTTTACTCTGGATACAGATCGTAACCTAGTAAATTCTGCCGGTTACTTCCTGCAGGGCTATCCGATTAATCCTGCAACCGGTGCAGTCGGTGACCGGGCTGTGCCGATTGAGGTTTCAGATGCATCCATGCCAGCGCAACCCTCGACACAGATTGAATATGAGGCGAACCTGCCTTCGACGCCAGCTACAGGAAACTATCAGAACGATATTGCCAACTCTCAGTACGTTGATTTAAGCATATTTGCCAATGCTCATACTCTGCCAATGCCAGCATTAGTAACTGGAGGAACATCTTCGGCAGCGCTGACTGCAGAGAGCAAACTCGTTGACGCGACACAGTTTGAGGACACCAATAAACTGACGTTCAATCTGAATGGTTCTGCACAGGAAGAGTTTACAATCGATGCAGAAACCACGGTTCAGGATTTACTCGATAAATTGAATGGGATGCATGGGGTTACCGCTGAGCTGCTGGGGAGTGGAGCAATCAGTATTTCAGCCCTACAAGATTTGAAGATTGACCAGGTTGGTGCACCTACTGGTGTGACTGTTATGGATTTGGACTTGGAAGCGAAACCTTTGTCAACGACACCGGGTGCTACGGTCAATCGTGATGTGGTGACTGGAGATAAGTCTGATGAATTTGTTAAGTCATCAATTACTGGGGGGCAAGAAACTCTTTATGATAAAAATGGCACCCCTGTAAACGTAGAGTTGCGCTGGGCACTGAATGCTGAGAATGACTGGACGCTCTATTATAATACGAATACCAAGGCTACGGGAGATGATGTGGCCTGGAAATCTGTTGCGAATATGAGCTTTGATGCGGCTGGGCGGTTGACTTCGCCTGTTACCGGGACTGTTGATATTCCTGATCTTGAAGTTAACGGTGTTGGTCTGGGTGACATATCCTTTAATTTTAGTCAGGACACGCTCACGCAGTTTGAAGACAGGGTTGGCGGTATATCGGATGATGCAACCTCTCAAGATGGACATCCCGTCGGCAAGTTTCTTGATGTTGCCATCGATAACGAAGGCAATGTCATAGCCCGGTATTCTAACGATAAAACCCAGAAGCTTTATAAGGTTCCGGTTGCTACTTTCTCCGCAGAACATGAATTACAACGTATTGATGGTGCTGCATTTTCTGCGACTTCAACCTCTGGTGAGCCGAATTTTCAGGGTGGTGGAAGCATTCGCGCAAAGGCGCTTGAAAGTTCAAATGCTGATATTGCAAAGGAGTTTTCGAAGTTGATTATCACTCAGCAGGCGTATTCGGCAAACTCGAAAGTCTTGTCGACAGCAAACCAGATGCTGGATTCTGTCCTTAATATCGTTCGATAAACTGTTGTTGGGGTAGGTGGCAGCCTACCTCGTTGCCTTAGGGAGTATAGGGTATGGGTCTCGGAGCAGCTCTGAATGCGGCGATGTCGGGATTGTCGCTTACGAAGGCGCAGCTTGCGGTAACGGCGAGAAATGTCGCCAATGCGGATGTTGATGGTTATACGCTCAAGACGATTGTAGGCACTGAAGTTCACAATACCTCGACTTCGTCTTCCTCTGTTCTGACCAATCAAATCCAACGGCAAGTCAACACCCAGCTCCAGTCTGCTTATTGGGAAAGTCTGAGTGATACGGCTTATGCAACTCAATATAATGAATACATTACGCAGCTTGATCAGATGTTTGGGAAGGTTGGGGACCCAAGCTCTATTCCGAGTTTGATGAACAATTTCACAAATGCGCTGACGTCTTTAGCTACAGATCCCAGTTCTCAAAGTGCACAGGAAGTGGCTGTAAATGCTGCTGAAGAGCTTTCCAGAAGCATTAATAGCTCCGCAGAGAAAACGCAGGAAATGCGCCGTGATGCAGATGCTGGGATTGCTGATGAAGTAACGCAAGTGAATTCCATCCTCAAAGAAATTGAGAACCTGGAAGACAGTATTGTTGTTGAGCGTTCTGCTGGCCGGGAAACGGCTCATTTGCAAGATCAGATGGACCGCCAACTGGAAGCTTTGACCGGGAAGATGGATGTTGAAATCAAGCAGGACAGTGATGGCTTGCTGCGTATATCGACGAAGTCTGGTGCTACTCTATACAATCACCGTGCGTCAGAGTTACAGTTTACTCCGCGCCCTACACTAGGTGTTGGTGTTGAAGGTAGCTCAATTGAAATTAAGTTGCAGTCCGGTGCCGTCAGGGAGCTTTCAAGTTATGACTTGAAGAGCGGTAGTATGGGTGCTCTCGTGGAACTGCGGGACAATACTCTTCCAGAGACGCAAGCGCGCCTTGATGAGCTTGCAAGTCAGATGGCGCTGTCTTTGTCGCAGCAGACGTCTGAAGGTGTTGCCGCTGATGATGGTGGGGCACCACCCGCAGCAACAGGGTTGAGTGTAGATACATCCAAACTGCAGTCTTCTGGTGATACGATCGAGCTTGAGTTTGATGTTAATGGCGAAAGTCGCAAAGTTACATTTGTTGCTGTGACCGACCCAAGTTTGCTGCCGCTTTCTTCGGATGTAACTGCAGACTCCAATGACATTGTGCATGGTATTGTAATTCCGGCAACTTCGACTGCACTGGAAAGTCAGATTTCCAGTGCGCTGGGTTCTGGTTTTGATGTTTCCGTTGATGCTGCCGGTGAGCTGAAGGTTTTGTCTCCGACCAGTCCGGGTACTATTGAGATTACTGGTCTTACAGCGAAAAATACGCGGACTGTTACCGCTGCTGATGGTGCCGAGATCCCGCTCTTTGTAGACACTAAGGGGGATGGCGGACCTTATACTGGGGCGCTGGAAGATGGTGGCCAGAAGACTGGTTTTGCGCAACGGATGACTGTCAACAAGGCTATTGTTGATGATCCAAGTCTTTTAGCAGGTGAGCCAGATAAGCAGAGCTCCGAGCGTGCAAACCTCCTGAAAAGTCGCCTGACTGAGACCGAATATACGTATGCGCCAAGCTCGGGGATCGGAGCAAAGAATGCTCCATATGTCGGGACGATTTCTGATTTTGGCATTGAGACTGTGGTCAAGCAAAGTCAGATTGCAAGCGCGGCGACATCAGCTGCGAGCAACTCAAAGGCTGTTACCAGTATTGCTAAGAATGCCTATGAAAACAGCTATAAGGTTGATGTAGACGAAGAGCTGGTGAAGCTGACTGAATTGCAGAATGCTTATGCTGCGAATGCTCGTGTCTTATCGGCTATCGACGAAATGTATGATACACTTTTTAGAATCGCATGATGCTGCTTTAGGAATTGAGTTATTTAAATGAATACAATCGGTTATTCTAAATCTCATAGCTATATGCTTGATCTCCTCATGCAGCAAAAGACGCAGCTGGAGAATAAGTCTATTCAGCTGACTTCTGGACTGAAGTCGCAAACCTATGGTGGCATCAGTTCAGATTCTCGCATGGCATTGGAGTTGCGCCGCGAGATCTCAAATATTGAGGTTTATGAGGACTCTAACGCGATTGCCAGCATTCAACTTGACCTTATGGGCAAGTCTCTTGAGCATATGGAGAAAATGCGCTCTGAGAGTGTGAGTGCGATTGATGAGAACAACTATACGCTGACCACAGATGGCCAGACGACCAGTCAACAGGCGACTGAGATTATGCTGCATGAGACGATCTCGCAGCTGAACTCTGAAGTGAACGGGTATTATCTGTTCGGTGGTAAGGATGCGACTGAGCCACCTGTTGCCTCACTTGATGCCATAATGGATGGGCAAGGTGGAAAGCTTGGGCTCAAGGAGCTCATGAAGCGTTATGAGAATGCTCATGTTGGTGCCTCTGAAAATGGTCGCATCGAATCCAGTGTGACAAATCCGCTTGGTGTTCCTACTCTGACACTTCAACAGGACAATGTTGAGGGATTTGGCTTTGAAATTACTTCCGTTTCTGCGTCGTCTGCTGATGTTGCAACAGCGGTTACTCCTGAAGACCTGACTGATCCGGCTAATCCTGAAGGGAAGAAGGGGACCTTTGCTTTCAATGACACTCCGAGTGTTGGTGATACGATTGAGGTTGAACTGGAACTTCCTGACGGGAGCAAATCAGTTGTTAAGCTCACAGCAACCGATGACCCTGATGCAGGAGAGGGAACCTTCCTGATTGGGACGGGTGCTAATCCTGCTCTGGAGAGCGCTGAAAATGCTCAGGCGGCTTTTGATAAGGCAATAGGCAATATAGCAAAGACTGAGCTTCGTGCGGTTGCTGATGTGCAGGCTGGTGAAGAGTTTTTTGGTAATCACGGGCGGACTGATCCGGCGCCGAAGGTGCCAAAAGCGAACGGCTCTGGTTATGAGACTGCACCTGACCTTCTGGTCGACTGGTATACTGGTACTGAGAACTCTGATGATCCGCGTTCAGACAAGGTTGTTCAGATTGATGACAATGTGCGCGTGGAGTATGGCGCGCGCGCGAATGAGTCAGCGTTTTCCGAGCAGTTGCAAAACCTTGCTGTGTTTGTGGCGGCAGACTTTACAGCAAAAACTCCAGATGATGCTGAGAGTGAGGCGGTCGCAAAATCCTACTATGCTTCGTTGGCAGGTAAGAGCGATGACGCACTCTCTGTTGCTGGGGATCGAAATTCAGGCATCCAAAGCGTAGCCTCAGAGATGTCGGTGGTAAACACAACTGTGAAACGTACTGCTGAGAGGCAAAAGCAAGCGTCTCTGACCTATCACAACACGTTGACCGGGCTCGAGAACGTTGACAAGACTGAAGTTGGAACTGAGATAGCCGTGCTAAAGACGGATTTAGACGCCTCGTTTCAAGCAACGTCTATACTGTTAAATCTAACAATCACTGACTTCTTGAGATAACAAAAAGCCTCCGTAAAACGGAGGCTTTTTGTTATTATACGTTTGCCTTTTGGCCTCTTAATCCAGATGCCAGAGACTTGTTGATGTTGATCATTGTCTCTAATGCTTCTGGTTCCGCACCGCCCATCATTTCCATGGTTCTGTTGAACATAAACAGGGCCAGATTTGCGATGTTATTTTGAAGCTCCAGAGGCAGCTCGCTATACTCTGCAGTGGCCTCAGTTACAAAAATTGTCCAGAGCGTGCGATTGAATATGAGTGTTTCATTACGTTCTTCGCGTGAAACTGTATCCCACTCACGTTGCAGCACAGAAAGGCGCGCTGCAGCTTTCATCAGAGCTTCAGCTTCCAGAGCCCTCGGATCCGCTGAGGCCGAGGTGTTTGCGGACTGCTGATATGCCTGAGTTGCTTGTTGATACATGACTTATCAAAGTCCTTTCATATTCAATCAATTTCTTGGCGAGCTTCAGGGCGCGATAGAGCTCTTCTCGCAAAATTGCGGTGCTAATCTCGCTGATAAGGTCGCGTGTGCTTGGTGCGGCCTGCAAGATCTTTCCGATCACATCGAAATACTCTTTCTGAGTGACCGTGATATCCTGCTTTAAATACATGACCTGCACTGCAAGGTAGACCTGCTGTGCCATGGTGCTGGCGTCTTCCGGCAGAAGGATATCCTTCTCTCGGAGAATAGGTGCATCTCCCTGAATGAAAAATCGTGCACGTTGCTTATCGTTAGTGATAAGTGTCTCACCAACAATCAACTTTTCTCCAGGTTTTAATTCGACCTTCAGTGCCATGCGGCCTCCTTCAAAGCACTCTTAACTATGATGGCAACCAAAAGGTTAATCTAGTTAAATCTTACGAGTTATTCAGCGATTTATTTCTAATTTTGCTTAAGTTTAGAGCTCTTCTGAATTGAATATGTAGAGTCGTCAATTCATGCAGCGCAACTTAAGCTATTGGGTGGGCTGCAGAAGAACAAATAGGCGGAAATATGCACAGACAATATTACGTAGCTGTCTGGATACCGGTGTTGAGTAAGTTTTTGACTTAATTATATAAAATTAAATTTATTTGCGAACTGGTGAGTGTGGTTGCTGCAATCCCTGATTTATTAAGTGCTTGTTAACACGTTCCCCCTTTACTCGCAGGACGGGTAATTGTACCCAATTAAAACTCAGTAATTATTTACTGCGTTTGTGACCCAGGAAGGGTCATTCATTATCCTAGAAGGGACAACTAAAATGGCTGATATTACACTCACCGCTGCGGTTCGCTCAAACCTGAGCACGCTCCAGAGCACGGCTAACCTGATTAGCGATACTCAAGAGCGCCTCGCAACTGGTAAGAAAGTTAACTCTGCCCTCGACAATCCGAATTCCTTTTTCACAGCATCTTCTCTGAACTCGCGCGCATCTGACCTGGGCAACCTTCAGGACGACATCGGGCAGTCGGTTTCTACTCTTGAAGCTGCCGACAAAGGTATTCAGGGTATTGATAAGCTCTTGGATGCGGCGAAAGGTAAGGCTAACCAGGCGCTGCAATCTAAAGATGCTGATACGCGCGCTAAGTATGCGTCTGAGTTCAACGAATTACGTACTCAGATTGAGGATATTGCCAAAGATTCCGGCTATAAAGGTAAGAACCTTCTGGGCGGCGACGGCAATGATTTGCTTGTGAAGTTCAATGAAGATGGTTCGTCTAAATTGAACATTGGGGCGGTTGATTACACTGATCTTGATTCAGAAGATGCTGCATTTAAGTTGGAAGGTATCTCGACAACCGTTGGGGAAGTCGAAGCTCGGGACTTAAAGCAAGCATTTACGCTCGGCGAAGTAGGGCAGATTCCGGGACAGAGCGGTTCAGCGACAACTACTGGCTTGACAGATGCGGCTGGTACGCCGGCCCCAATTGATGGCGATGAAACCGTTGGTGGTACTGGCGCAACTGGTTTTACCGATATTACGACTGGTGATGTCATTAAGGTCAAAGATGCTGACGGCAACTATCTGAAGGATGCTGATGGTAACGATGTTTCCTTTACTACATTGGGTACTAATACCTTACAGGAAGTTGGGGATGGTATTGCGCAGGCCTTGAGAGATGCTGGAGAAGAAAATGCTTCTGCAAGTATTTCTGTAGATGGTCAGCTGACGTTGTCCGGTCTGAAAAACTCTGTTGAACTCGAGCACAAAACGTCTAGTGGTACCGCTGGTCAAGCTCTTGATACGCTAGAGATCAGAGGTACTTACGATATCAAAGATACCAAGCTGTCTGATCTTGGTGCGTTTGAGGACGGTGACAGAATCTCATTCAAATACGGTGACAATGCTCGTCAGTATTTTGATGTTACAGATTCTAACACTGTCGAAGATTTGCGAGCGGCAATTGAAACTGCTGATGGTGTTGCGACAGAAGTTAATGCATCTTTCAAAGACGGACAGCTGATTCTTGATGTTGGTAAACAAGATCTCACTTTTGGCTTTGATGGAGCTGGAAGTGGCGGTGAGTTTGCTGATGCTGCGAAAAACGTAGTCGGCAAAGACCTTGATTCAGTTGCTGGTCGCGGTTGGGGTTCCGATGAGTTGATTGAAGAATCTCTTGATCAAATCCGTCAGGCTCAGTTGGATCTGCGTGCGCAGGCTTCTACTTTCGGTACAAACCTGTCTGTTGTAACCAACCGTCAGGACTTTACTGCCGATCTCATCAACACTCTGGAAGTTGGTGCTGGTAAGTTGACGCTGGCTGATTCCAACCTGGAAGGTGCGAACCTTGCGGCTCTGAACACTCAGAACTCCATTGCTACTTCTACTCTGTCTCTGGCAACTCAGGCTGGTCAGTCTGTGCTGCAGCTTATCCGATAAGCTTTGTTTCAGATTTAGAATTTGGAGAACGCGCTCTTTGGGGCGCGTTTTTCTTTTTGCGTTGGTATGTGCGTTGCTTTGCGTTTTTTTGGTGGTGGGCGCGTTGTTATGTGGTGGTCACTGGACAGACAAAAAAAGAGCCATGCTGCGGGGGCGGCATAGCTCAAGGGGGATAAGTCTGGTTTGCAGGGAGGATAAAGCCTGTGAGGCTTAGGCCTGCTTTGCTTGTGTTGGTTCGACTTGCTTGGCTTCGTAGATTGCAGGATCAATATCTTTATCTTCACCGCCTAAGCTGCGCTTTTCTTGTGCCTGAAGGACTTCATCCAGGAATGCGCGAATGCGGCGAGCTGTTTTGGATGGCAGTTCGTAAATGACGTCGCCTTCTGGCTCTTGCGTCATCGAATAGATGAGCTCATCTGACTCTTCATCATAATTGTAACCGCGTTCAATGCGGCTCTGGTCGTCCTTAGGTTTGCTAGGGATGACGCCGAGACGGGAGTCTGAGAGGTATGACTTTTCGGTGGCGGTTGAGTTATCCTCTGACTCAGAGGATGCAGTGACGGCCCGAGCGCCGGAGAGTTCGGTTTTGACCTGTTCGGTCTCCGATTTTACCGGTGCTGCCTGTGTTGTCAGTGCCTGATGTAAAAGCGTTGGTCTTTGTGTGACTATTTCCATAATGTCCCCCACGTGTTCAATCTCGGACAACTTTATGGGGAATGTTCTTAAATAAGATTAATCTTAACGCTCGGAATTTACTAAATATTTAGAGAAATGCGACTGAAAACCGCCAAATACCCCTATTTCTTAGGGAGGCTCCGGGCGGTCTTCAGGCTATTTCGTTAATATGCACGCTTAATATCGCGCTGTTCAGAGGGTTTGGTTAACGGCGATGCCCTGAGCGGATCTCTGTGGCGAGCTCATCATGCCGTTTGCGCCGTAACCTCTTGTCTTCATTTGAGAACCAACGGCTTTGGCAACGGTCTCGATGACGTTGTCTGTTACTGAACGTGCCGTAGAGACCACTTGCAGGTTGGTTTGAAGAATTGGCCGTAGATTACCGTGACGTTCGCGCATACGTTGAATGGACAGCGGAGCGAGGTTGCCAAGCGCGATGGCGTTTGCACTCGCCACACGGATGCCGGAGAGATATGACTCGATCGCTGCATGTTTTTTGGGGGCAACGGTTGGCAGCTCAGAAATTTGCCCTTCGCGTAGCAGCTCTGTTTCGGTCTCGATGATATCTACGAGGTTGTCCATTGCCGTCTCAAAATTTTCGCAGAAGACCTCGGCTTGCATCCGTGTCTGGATAGGTTCTTCTTCAAACGATACTGTACTTGGAACAGTTTCAGCGTCGTACTGGTTGGTCATACTGCGTTCTCTTGAAGTTGTAATAATTGCGAGTGAACTGAAGCTGCAATACCAATGCCGCCAGATTGAGACATTGTGTTGGCGTACTCGTTGATCAGCATGGATTTCCACGCTTCTGAGCCTTCGCCGTTGCCATAGGTCCCGCCTTCATCAAGGCCGGTGAACATGTTTTGCAACATCTCATTGAGGAATACGGTTTCAAATTCCTTGGCCTTTTCCATCAGCGGATCTTTGGCAGCTGGTGGTTTGCCTGCCTGATTGGCGCCCGCGATCAGGTCTGCAGAGCTTGTCAGCGCAGGTGAGGGCAGTTGTGCTTGTTGGAGCATTAGAGGACCTCAATTTCTGCCTGAAGGGCGCCAGCGGCTTTGATGGCCTGTAAGATGGAGATCAGGTCTCTTGGGCCGATGCCCAGAGCGTTCAATCCATCAACAAGCTGCTGCAGTGTGATTGTTTCGTTGACGAGTGCCAGCTGGCTATTGTCTTCAGTCACCTGCACGTCTGTACGAGGCACCGCAGCCGTTTGGCCCTGTGCGAATGGCAGCGGCTGAACCACCTCTGGTGATTCTGCGATGGTGACTGTGAGATTGCCCTGTGCGACTGCGACGGTGGAGACTTTCACCTGCTGACCCATGACGATGATGCCGGAGCTTTCGTCAATCACGATCTTGGCCGGCAAATCAGGCTCTACGATCAGCTGTTCGATATCAGTGATCAGATCGACAATGTTGCCATCGAACTGTTTTGGAAGTGTGAGGCGAACAGTGGATGGGTCGAGTGGTTCTGCAGTCGGTAGGCCAATCAGCTCGTTAATTGCCACAGCAATACGACGGGATGTGGTCAGGTCCGGGTTGCGCAGGGCCAAGCGAATAGTGCTGAGTGAAGAGAGTTTGAACTCAACCTCCCGCTCCACAAGCGCACCGTTAGGAATGCGGCCAGATGTTGGGACGCCGCGCACAACGGAAGCTGCGTCGCCCTGTGCTGCAAAGCCAGCGATTGCCACCGGGCCTTGCGCAATGGCGTAGGCTTCTCCGTCTGCACCCATCAGTGGGGTCACCAGCAGTGTTCCGCCCTGAAGGTTCTTTGCATCGCCAAGTGCACTCACGGTCACGTCGATGCGGGTGCCTTGTGTTGAGAACGCTGGCAGGTTGGCAGTCACCATCACGGCGGCGGTGTTTTTTGTGTTCAGGTCTGCTTCGTTGGTGTTGACGCCAAGGCGTTCCAGCATTGCCTGCAAAGATTGCCGGGTGAATGGTGAGGCATTGAGAGAGTCACCAGTGCCCTGAAGGCCGACGACGAGACCGTAACCAATGAGCTGGTTGTCCCGGATGCCTTCAAAGTCAGTGATGTCTTTGATCCTTGAGGCTGCGTTTCCCTGAAGGGTCGCGCCCATAAGGACGATCAGTGCCGCTGCGGCGATTCTACGTAAGTTTGCGAAAGAGCGCATTGGTACCCGGCTGTTCAGTTCACACATGCCGGAAATATGCGAATTTTGTGCCAGTTTCAGTGCTGCGTTTGCTAGTTTTTAACCTGCTGAATTTACTGGGTATTTTTAGTAGAGGGTGGATAAAAGTTAAAGCACTGCAAATTTTTATGCGGCAATTGTTGCCTGCTTGGTAAAGTTTTACGTGATCAGCTCGGCAAATGCGTTCGGGTTTAAGCTTTTGTCCAGTTCCATAGCTCTGAGGGTAAGGTCTTGCTTGTACGCAGCACTCCAGTTTCTGGTTTGAACTCCACGAGTAAAGTGGGCACGAAACGTCGCAAAGGTTCCGAAGGCGAGCAGGCGGGTGCGTTTGCCGTTGAGGAGGAGACCACCAGCGTTGCGCAGTCGCAGGCTGGTGTTCCAACACCGTCGCTGCAGGGTGTGGATTCTTTGCTGGCTCTTCAGCAGATGGAAGTGCAGGTCGATGACAAGCAGCGCGCTGTGCAGCATGGAAATAAACTTCTGGATCAACTAGATGCGCTGCGGATCGATTTGCTGCAAGGCAAAGTGCAGCCAGAGCGCCTTGAGCGGCTTGTTGGTAACCTGTCCATGCAGGTCAAAAGTGGTAACCCCGGTCTCGACAGAGTGGTCGAAGATATTGAATTGCGTGCAAGAATCGAGCTCGCAAAGCTGGGTCATTACGTAGAATAGCCTATCCATTTACGATAGTATCAAAGGTTTCCAACCGTATAAGTTGCTGAATGCACTGAATAATTGTGTTCTTAGACAATTTCATCTTTTTAGTAGATTGTTGTTTCAGGTTCCTCTCGCTATATTCCAGCCGCCCATATAAATAGGCGGAGTTTCAGATGGCAGTTGATGTCGCAATTGATTATCGTCCAACACAGGATGAACCATTCATGAACGACCAACAGCGCGAGTACTTTCGTAGAAAGCTTCTTGCGTGGAAGGAAGATATTCTGAAAGAGAGCAAGGAGACCCTTGCTGCGCTTCAAGAAGAAAGCACTAATCACCCAGATCTGGCTGACCGTGCTTCTTCTGAAACCGATCGGTCGATTGAATTACGTGCGCGTGACCGGCAGAGAAAGTTGATTTCCAAAATCGACGCTGCTCTTGCTCGCATTGAAGACAAATCCTACGGCTACTGCGAAGAGACTGGCGAGCCAATCTCTGTTCGTCGTTTGGATGCACGACCTATCGCAACGCTTTCTATTGAAGCCCAAGAGGCTCATGAGCGGCGCGAGAAAATCTATCGGGATGACTGATCCTCAGGGAGACAGGATATCGCCTTTCAAGCTGTGGTCCTAAGTTTTTAGGCTCTAGTACTTGAAGTATGACTTTACGAGGGAAGCACGGCTTAGCTGTGCTTCCCTTGTTTTGTTTTGGCCGGACGTCGGTGTGCGGTGTTCTGGTGCACGAAAGAAAACGAGCCCGGCATGCTGGGGAGCATGTTGCCGAGCTCGCTTTATGTACCGCTCAAGCTGGGGAGCTAATTAAGCGGTTTTGGGTTCTTTGATTTTTTGGAGCACGCCGCGTTCATTTACAGTCACGCATCGCGCTCTAACATCTTTGTTGGAGCGAATTCTTGCCGTTTGACTGAAGCCAATGAAACGGAACACGCTCTAAAACGGAAGCACGATGTCCAGCACCTGACTGCCGTATTTAGGTTGTTGGGCAACGGAGATCTGGCCGCGGCCGCCGTAGCCGATGCGTGCCTCTGCGATCTTGGTGCTCTCAACAGTGTTGTCGGATGCAATGTCCTGCGGACGAACGACGCCTGCTACGATCAGCTCACGAACTTCGTGGTTCACACGCACTTCCTGACGGCCCTCGATGACGAGGTTGGAGTTGGGCAGTACCTGTGTCACGACAGCTGCGACGGTGGTCTTCAGGCTTTCTGTGCGGTCGATAGAGCCGGTGCCCTGAAAGTTGTCGGAGCTGTTGATTGATGCGAGTGCATCTGCTGACGCGCTGGCAGGAAGCGCCAGTGTGTTGATTGCACCGCCGAGTGCGCCACCAGCTCCGGAATTCTTCGCATCACTGCGTGAACTCTTTGAGGTGTTCTCAAAGGCAGCCTTGTCGGAAATGGTGACGTTTACCGTTACGATGTCACCAACACGTTTTGCGCGCTGGTCCTGAAAGAAGGCTCTGTTGCCGGTGCGCCAAAGAGAGTTGGCGTTGTAGCGCTCCACTTCCTTAATTGGCATTGGCATTTGTACCGGACGATAGCCAGGCTGCGTGCGTGGGTCCTGAATCGCGGTCAGCACAGGTTCTTGCCCAACCTTGGAAAGTTTGTCAGCTGTCTCGCAGCCGACAAGTGCGAACAGACCAATCGTGAGCGCAGCATATTGTTTGATTTTGGTTGCTGAAGATGTTCTCGGCATCAGCGGTTCTCCAATACGGCTGCGACCTGCGTTTTAGCGGTGGTCACGATGGCGATGTCTCTGCCGATGACTTCAGCAAGGATCGTTTTCTTTGAAATTGGGTTCACAATCTCAATCAGGTCATTTTTGCCGCCTTCAGATTTGGCTTTGCCCTGAGTTGTGATGTTCATGCCGGGGATCTTATAGATCACTGTCACTTTAGCACCGCGCTTGACGAGGATCGGTGCGCTTACATCCCTTGGGGTGATGGTGGAGCCAGAACGCATGTTACGGCGCACTTCCATTCCCAGAAGGTCTGCGGCTGCAAGAAACTCACGTCCGGCATAGCGGGAAGCTGGCTTGCGCTCCTCGCGAATGTCTTTGGCTGTGATAACGGTGCCGCGTTCCAGATTGCGAGCCAGTGTGGTGATGGACACCATCTGAGATGCGTTGCCAATGACAGAGATTGGCTTGCTCTGGCCTTCCTGCACCACATTGAGGATTGCTTTGAAGCGTGCTGTGCGCGGTGACCAGTTGATGTGCCCGATGGTTAGCGGAGAAATGGAGTTGGCGTCTGCCTGCATGTTCACCGGAAGTGGTGAATGGTAGGAGATTTCAATCTCGTCCGGCTGCACGCTTGCGCGCTCCGCAAATGCATTGCGCAGGATATCTGAGATGAGTGTTTCATCTACCGGGATGGAAAGGCGGTGCACACTCACAGTGGTCAGGCCGTTGGTGTCGGCCTGAATAAAGCCGGCAGCTTGTGCCTGTTGTGCGATGATCAATGCAGAAACGTTGCCAGTGGTGCCAAGGTCCGGGCTGCGAAAGATTGGTGTTTGAGCTAGTTCTCCCGCTTCGGTGTAGAAGTCACCAATAGTGACGACTGGTCCGGTTACGTTGACCGTTGGGCGCAGGGTTGAGGCCGCAAATGCGCTACTGGCTGTCAGGGCCAGTAGTCCTGCAATGAGTGTGGTTGCCAACTTTCTCATCAACTCAACTCCTTAGCGAAGATTCGTTGTGGTGGAATACATCTCATCGGCTGCTTTGATGATCTTGGAGTTCATCTCGTAAGCGCGCTGAGCAGAAATCAGATTGGAAAGCTCGGTCACGGCATCGACGTTGGATGATTCAAGATGGCGCTGAAGGATGTTGCCAAAGCCTGCGTTGCCCGGGTTGTCTGTCTGTGGCGGGCCGCTTGCCGGTGTTTCCAGGAAGAGGTTGTCGCCGATTGCTTCTAGGCCAGCTTTGTTTGTGAAGCGGGCGATTTCGAGCTGTCCGAGGTTCAGCACCTGATCGTTATCGTCCATGGCCTGCACGAGGCCTTGGACGTTGATTGTCAGATCGCGGGCGTTGTCCGGAATTGTGATTCCAGGCTGAACTGTATAGCCGTCTTTGGTGACGAGCTGGCCTGTCTGGGAGCGTGCGAAAGAACCGTCACGGGTGAAGCCGGTTGTGCCGTCCGGACGCTGGATCTGGAAGAAGCCTTCGCCACGAATTGTTATGTCGTACTCGTTGCCGGTCTGGGTCACAGAGCCCGGTGACATGATGCGTGTGGTTGCTGCTGTGCGCACACCGGAGCCGATTTGCACGCCGTTTGGAACGATTGTGCCTGCATCGGATGTTTCGGTGCCCATGCGGCGCTGGTTTTCGTAGAGCAGATCCTGAAAGTCTGCGCGCTGGCGCTTGTAGCCAGTGGTGCGCATGTTGGCCACGTTGTTCGAAATAACTTCGACGTTCAGTTCCTGAGCTTTCATGCCGGTTGCGGCGATGTGAAGGGCTTTCATTGGGCTGTTCCTTAAGCTTCAACCGATCCAAGTTCGCGGATGGAGCGCTGACGAAGTTCGTTGCGCTGCGACATCATCTTGGACACGCTTTTGTATTGACGGGTGATTTCAATCATGCGGGAGATTTCCTGAATGCCTTCCACGTTGGAGCCTTCAAGGGCGCCCTGGACGACAGTCGGGTTATTTGCTGGGATTGGGTTTAAGCCGGAAAACAGGTTTGTGCCAACGTGCAAAAGCTCTTGGCGGTTGTCGAAGGTGTAAACATCCAATCGGCCAAGTTGAGCCTGTGGGGTGGAGATCACGCCTTCTTTGGTGATGGTGATTTCACCATCTTCTGGATTGATTTGGATTGGAGCGCCGTCAGCGAGAACTGGCAGGCCTGCATCTGTTACGAGCGTGCCCTCAGGATCAATGGCAAGGCTGCCTGAGCGAGTGTAAAGCTGCTCACCGCCTGCGCCAGTCACAGCCAGATAGCCGTCACCTTCGATTGCGACGTCCAGCGGATTACCTGTCAGCTGGATCGAGCCCTGTGTCAGAACTGTTGCTGTCCCTACATCCTGCGTAAAGGACAAAGGGCGATCCGGGCGCTGGAATTCAGTCGCCTGCGCGGTTGGCATCAAGAACTCTTCAAAGATAAGCCTTTGAGCCTTGTAGCCAGTCGTATTGATGTTAGCCAGATTGTTGGCCACCACATCCAAGTTCCGACGAAGGGCACTTTGGCGTGATAAGCCGATCAGCTGTGCGTTTTCCATTTTATGCTCCCCAGCATTGCAACAGGTCTCCCCAGACCCGCAGCGCCAAGGTTCTTGCAGGAGTTGTGCCAGTTTGAAACTTTGGCTGAATTCTGCTGTTTTGACGGAGGGAAGCGCAAATTATCTGTTAAGTATTTGATAAAATATGCCTACTTTAATTTCCTAGTGGGCAAAAATTGCTTAGTAATGACGGTATTAACCATTCGGTAATCAGTGTTAACCAACTAGGTTGCATTATTAGTTACTAAACTTTTAATTGCGATTCACCGGGACGCAAAAATGGCAGATGCGGAACTGCAAAATACTGAGGATGACGGTAAGTCCGGCAAACGCAAGATCGTTATCGGAGCGATTGCTGGCGTCTTGCTGTTAACCCTTGGTGTGGGCGGTGCATATGTAATGGACTGGATCAATCTGGGCGACACAGCCACCGTCAAGCGGGCGGATGGCACTGTTGAGCAGATCCAAACCAAGCCTGTCGTTTTTTACGATCTGCCAGAAATGACGGTGAACCTTTCTACCCAAGGCCGCACGACCTACCTGAAAGTCCGCATCGCTCTTGAAGTTGAGAGCGACAGCATGGTTTCTCAAGTGGAGCCTTATCTTCCGCGCATTCTTGATGCTTTCCAGATTTATCTGCGTGAGTTGCGCCCTGCTGATCTGGAAGGATCTGCCGGACTGTTCCGCTTGAAGGAGCAACTTCTGCGCCGCATCAACTCTGCAATCTATCCAGCCAAGGTTGAAGGGGTTCTCTTTAAAGAGATCCTGATCCAGTAGGGGAGCGGCATATGTCAGATACCGATACTCTCCCTGAAAATATGGATGATGCCTGGGACACCGCTCTTTCTGAAGCTGAGGGTGGTGACAGTGATGAGGATCTTGCCGCGGCGTGGGGCGCTGCGCTTCAGGAGCAAGGCGTAGAAGGCGGTGAAGAGGCCGCAGCTCAATGGGCTGCGATGATCGACGACAGCGAACCGGATGTAGAGAGCGCGTCTCGTGGTGCTGACCGTATTCTGAATCAAGAAGAGATCGACAACCTTCTGGGCTTTACGCTGGATGGGTCTCTGGCTGGTGATGAAGGCGGTATTCGTGCGCTGATCAATTCGGCAATGGTGTCTTACGAGCGCCTGCCGATGCTGGAGATCGTGTTTGACCGTCTCGTACGTCTCACAACGACATCTCTGCGTAATTTCACATCGGACAATGTTGAAGTCTCCTTGGACTCCATGACCAATGTGCGTTTTGGTGACTATCTGAACTCAATTCCACTTCCAGCGATCCTTGGCGTGTTCAAGGCGAAAGAATGGGATGGCTTTGGACTTGTTACCGTTGAGAGCTCTCTGATCTATTCCATCATTGATGTGTTGCTTGGTGGTGGTCGTGGGTCTTCACCTACACGCGTTGAAGGGCGGCCATACACCACGATTGAGAGCAATCTGGTGCGCCGGATGATCGAGATTATTCTACTAGATGCTGAGCAGGCTTTTGGACCGTTGTCCCCTGTGAGTTTCCCGCTTGAGCGTTTGGAAACGAACCCACGCTTTGCTGCGATCTCCCGTCCTGCGAATGCTGCCATTATGGTTGAGCTGCGCATCGATATGGAAGATCGCGGCGGTAAAGTTGAGATTGTGCTGCCTTACGCGACCCTTGAACCAATCCGTGAACTGCTTCTGCAGATGTTCATGGGTGAGAAGTTCGGGCGTGATCCTATTTGGGAAGAGCACCTTGCCACTGAGGTTTATTCCTCAGAAGTGCAGGTTGATGCTGTCCTTTATGAAAACACCATCCCGCTCCAGCGGGTGTTGAATCTGGAAGTTGGTCAGACCTTGCTGTTTGATACCGGCCCGCGTGATCCTGTTCAGGTGAAATGCGGCGGTGTGGCTTTGACAGAGGGCCTTATGGGCCATGTTGATGACCGAATTTCCATCGAAATTTCAAAGAAGCTGAAGCAACCGAAAATGACGCTCGCCGCTTTTGAAAAGTCCCTGCAAAGCGAACTGGAGACAAACTAGATGTCCCTAGGTCTTATTATTGAATGCATCGTTGCGGTTCTTCTTGTGATTACCATTGGGTATTGCTGGACACTTAACCGTCGCTTAAGTCGTCTCCGCTCTGACGAAGAGTCCTTGCGCGCAACTATTTCTGAGCTGATTACAGCGACTGAAATTGCAGAG
The DNA here is from genome assembly GCF_001623165.1 of Pseudovibrio sp. WM33. Taxonomy (NCBI): domain Bacteria; kingdom Pseudomonadati; phylum Pseudomonadota; class Alphaproteobacteria; order Hyphomicrobiales; family Stappiaceae; genus Pseudovibrio; species Pseudovibrio sp. WM33. The sequence continues at coordinate 178,082 of NZ_LMCK01000090.1, read as the reverse complement.
CGTGCGATCATGGGTCTCAAGTCCACTTGCGGAAATGCGGACCGTACTCTTGGGGTGCGTCTGGGCGAAGCTGAGGCGGTTTCCCGCAAACTGACTAATCAGTTGGGAGCCGGTGAAGATGTGCTGGACCGCATTGGTGGTGTTGCAGATCGTGCACTTGCTGATCGTGATACCCGTGTGGCTGCGCCATCAGCTCCAATGTCCCGCACTTATGAAACCGCAGCGGAGGGACTTGCTGCCGGGATCATTGCGGAACAGGAAACGATGCATCCGGCTGAAACACGTAGCGCTCCAGCCCCTAAAGCTGCGACCCGCTCTGTGACCCGTGACATTCGTGAAGCTGCAAATGAATCAGCTGCGCGCCTTGAGCGCTTCCGTAGACAAGCGCAGGACCGCGTAGCATGAAACTAAGGCTCCTTCCGATTGTCGTATTTGCTGGTAGCGCCCTTCTGGTTTTGAAACTGCTTGGTTTGTTTCTAGGTGATACTTATCCAATTGGTGCTGTTCGGGTTGCCGATGCGCAGCAGTCGGAAGTGGCGAAGGCTGAGGAAGAGGCACCTGCTACTCCAAACGTTCTTCCCAATCCATCTGGCGCACGGAAGATTCAGGTCGCTCAAAATACAAGTGGTGTGAAAGAAAGTGGTGTTCCAACGAACTCCGTTTCTGAACTTGCCGTTCTCAATAGCCTTGGTAATCGCCGTGATGTGCTGAACCAGCGTGAAAGTGATCTGGAGCTTCGCGAGCAGGTTCTTGCAGCTGCTGAGGCGCGTTTTAATAAGCGCTTTCAGGAGCTTAAGGCACTTGAAGCGAAGATCGATTCTGAAGTTGAGCGCAAGGAAAAGCAGGCTACGGAAGAGATCCTGGATCTGGTGAAGATCTATGAAAGCATGAAGGCTAAAAACGCCGCTCGGATCTTCAACCGTCTGGATCTGGACATCATGCTGAAGGTTGTGAAGGAGATGCAGCCACGGAAGATGGCGGATGTGCTTTCTGAGATGGATCCGGAAATGGCGGAGCAGCTGACAATTGCACTGGCAGCAGGCGAGAGCCGCAATGTGAAGACGACTTCCACAATTCTTCCAAAGATTCAGGGGAATTAACTGAGCAAATTGGCGGTTTTTCGCTCTTGGCTCAGGAGACTGTAAGCTTGCGTTAATAGCCAATTGTTACAGATACCTAATTAATTTTAGGAGTAAGACTCAGGCATGGGCGATTTTGGGGGCGACCTTAAAGATAAGCAGAAGCGTTCCTTTCTGCGCGCCACTTTACCTTTTGTGCCGCGCCGTGCATTGCATGGAGCACGCATTGTGAGGGTAAAGGGTAAGGCTTGGCTTGTCTCCTTTATGCTCGCCACAACTGCTTTAGGGGGCAGTGTTTTAAGTGCCTGGGCTGAGCCAGCCTCTGCTGTTCTTGAAGTTGAAGACACCGGCAACTTTGCTCGCATGGTGATCACGTTCCCAGATCACTCGTTGTTGCCGCCCTATGAGGCTTCCATTTCCACTAGTGTCCTGCGCATTTCCTTTCCGGAAGGCATTGCAGCGGATGTTGATGATGTGCCGGAAGCATTGATGGACTACATCTCCATTGCTCGTGCTGATCCTGATGGTGCTGCGCTGCGTTTTGCATTGCGGCAGCCGGTTAACATCAACAGTATGGAAGCTGGAGAGAAGCTCTTTATTGACCTGCTTCCCGCCAATTATGAAGGCCGTCCCCCGTCTTTACCACAGGATGTGGTCGATGAGCTTGCCCGACGGGCTGCGGAAGCTCTTGAACGTATTCGTGTGCTGGAAGAAGCGAACGCGCTTGAAGATCAGGAGATCAAGGTCAAGCTGCGGATTGGGACGCATCCAACATTTACGCGCCTGATCTTCGATTGGAATGTGAAGGTTGGCAGTGCGTTTGAGCGCAACGGAAACAATATTCGCGTTAAGTTTGATCAGGCAGCTGATCTGGATTTGTCTCAGTTCAAAGCAAGTCTACCGCGTACTGTGTTGGATGTTGGCTCCCAAACCCGCGACAATGATCTGATCTTCAACATGATTGTTGATCCTAGTGTTGATGTGCGATCTTTTCAGGAGGGGAAGCAGCTTATTGTTGATGTCACACCTGAAGACATCGGCCAGTTGGATCCACGGGTTTCCGAAGTTCGCGATGAGCTTTTTGGCAATGGGGATGTGCCACGAGGTGCTTCGAATGTCATAAACACGCTTGGTAATAAAGATGCAGCACCCGCTGCAACTGCGCCTGCCGTGTCTGCTGCTGTTGATCAGGCTCCGGTTGCTGCTCCGGGCAGTCTGTTTCCAACGCCTCAACCTGTACAGACTGCTCAAACCAGCGTGAATGATGGTCTTGATTTTCCGCCGATGCCGTTGCCAGTTGAAAAGCCGGAGTTGGAACGTATTGGTGATCCGGTTGACCGGCCTGCTCCAGCTGACATTCCTCTATCAAAGCCTTCGGAAGAAGACTTGCAGGCTGAGGCTGGCAAGGATCCAGAGCCCGTTGAAGCTGTTGTTGTAAAGGCGCAACCTGTTCGCCGTGTGAAACCTGAGCCTGCGCCTGAAACTGATGTGGCGCCTGTTGCTGAGATCATTCCGGAAACAGATCTCATTGCCGAGGTTGTGAACGCAGGTGGGCAGACCTCGATACCAGTGACGCTTGCACCTGAACAAGGCGCGGGCGCTGATGCTGTTCCGGCTGCTGCAGCTGTTGTTGCTGATGCAGACGAGGAGTTGCCGATTGCGCGTCGTGCTTCTGCTGAAACAATTATTCAGGAAGAGAACGACGCGGCAGCGCGTGTTGTTGGCGTTGAGACGTATAGCATTGGTGATACTGTTCGTCTGGTGTTTCCGTTTGAGAACGAGGTTGGTGCTGCTGTTTTCCGCCGTGATGAAAAAGTCTGGGCGGTGTTCGACAGTGAGGAGCATCTGGACGGGCGCGGTATTCCAGCCGTCTTGAGTGATCTTGCGCGCAAGGTGGAACTTGATGAAGTTGATGGCGCGCAGGTGCTGCGGTTTGACCTGAAGCGGACCACGTTGATTTCCATCGAGTATCAGGATGACGCCTGGGCGATCACTTTGGGGCCGTCGATCTCGACAAAGACTGATCCGGTTGATGTTGAGCGGAATGTGCAGGGTGATGGCTCGAATGTTCTGCGTTTGCCGTTTGGTGCAAGTGGGCGGTTGCATGTGTTAACTGACAAGAGCGTCGGTGACCGGATTTATGTGGTCAGCGGTCCTGCGCCTGTTCGTGGCATTTTGAAATCGCACCGGTTCCCTCAGGTACAGATTCTGCGCAGCTCTCAGGGACTTGCGGTTGTTCCAAGTGCTGATGGGATTGATGTTGAGTTGTCGGGTGAAGATCTTGTGATCTCCAGACCTGACGGATTGAAGATTTCGAATCGTGGTCTTTCCAAAGGCACGACGATTGGCGCTCATGTTAAGGACCCGACACAACCGGGCCTGATTGAATTTGCGCAGCTGGACCAGCAAAAGCCTGAGGATTACATGCAAGGCCTTCGAGCGCATGAGGATGCGATTGCGAAGGCTGATCCGGAGCAGTTGAGTGGCCCACGTCTGGATATGGCACGGTTTTTCCTTTCCAGTGGATTTGCGCAGGAAGCTATTGGCACCTTGCGCATCATGGAAGAGGACGATCCTCTCATCGAGAAAGACGCCACCTTCAATGTGATGATGGGTGCTGCGCAGATGTTGGCGTCGCGACCGGGTGAAGCGCTTGAGTATCTTGCTGCTCCCGAACTTGCCAGCAGTCCTGATGCTGCGGTGTGGCGGACCTTTGCGCATTCCTCGCTAGGGGACTGGCAGGGCGCTCATGCAAATCTTGGGCGCGGGTTGGCTGTTATGGCCAATTATCCGGTGATGTTGCAGGTGTATTTCAACCTTGCGGCTGCCAAGACGCATCTGGCTCTTGGCAACTATGGTCGGGCGCTGGGGGCTTTGTCGCAGATTGAGCCTTCTGATGTGAATGAAGAGCAGGCCATTCAGTATGACTTGCTGCGCGGGCGGATTGCCGATGCTTCTGGCCGCTCACAGGAAGCGCTGGATGTGTATGATCTGGTGGTGCGCTCCAGTGATGGGCCGGAGGCTGCTGAAGCCAAGTTCCTGAGTGTGAAGCTGCGGTATCGGGATGGTTTGATTGATGCGGATGAAGCTCTCTCCGAACTGGAGGGGCTTGCTGCGTCGTGGCGTGGTGATGAAACTGAGCTGAAGACTTTGCGGCTGATGGCTCAGCTGCATGCGCAGGAAGGCAATTACCGCCGGGCCTTTGAGGCGATGTCTCAGGCTGTGCAATCTGATGCAGGCGCAGAAATCACCTCGAACATTCAGCAGGAAATGGGTTCTGTCTTTGCAACCCTGTTCCTTGAAGGCAGGGCGCAAGCTCTGGAGCCTGTGAAGGCGCTTGCGCTGTTTTATGATTTCCGTGAGTTGGTGCCTGCTGGTCGTCAAGGTGATGAGATGGCGCGGATGCTGGCCAGTCGTCTGATTGATATGGACCTGCTGGATCAGGCAGCCTCTGTTTTGCGGCATCAGATCGACAAGCGTCTGAAAGGTGCTGCGCGGGCGCAGATCGCTGCTGATCTGGCTGTTGTTTATCTGCTGAACCGGAAGCCGGAAGAAGCGCTGCGGGTGCTTTCGCAAACGCGTCAGGGACAATTGCCGGCTGCTTTGCAGCGCCAGCGAAATATTGTTGAGGCGCGTGCTTTGAGTGAGAGCGGGCGTCCTGATCTTGCTCTGGAGCTGGTGCGTAACATGTCTGGGTCAGACGTGGATCGTTTGCGGGCTGATACGCTTTGGTCGGCGCGGTCCTGGCGGAAGGCTGGTGAGCAGCTGGAACAGATGAACGGCAGTCGCTGGTCTGATGAAGTGCCGCTTGCTGACCATGAGCGTGTTGATGTCATCCGCGCGGCGATTGCCTATACGCTGGCTGAAGATAGCTTGGGTCTTGAGCGGCTGCGGCAGAAATACTCGCAGAAAATGAGCGAGTCTCCGCAGGCTGAAACATTTGAGATTGTGACGCGGCCCATTGATGATCGCGGCGTTGAGTTCCTGAATGTTGCCAAGTCGATTGGTGGTGGGGATAGTCTGGTGTCCTTCCTTGAGGAGTACAGACGTCAATATCTCTCAGCAACGCCGATTATTCCGACTGAGGAAGCTTTCCTTTATCCTGAAGATACAAGTGAGGGAGCTGCTTAAGCAGCCTCGTCGTGAAGCAGTTTTAACACCGCATGATCTTTCATGCGGTGTTTTTGTTTGATGTCTGGCTGAACGGGGAAGTGGCTAACCGCCGAAACTTCGGACCAGACTGCCTGCGATCAGTTGCCAGCCGTCTACGAGCACAAAGAAGATGAGCTTGAATGGCAGCGAGATCACGATTGGTGGCAGCATCATCATACCCATGGACATCAGGACTGATGCAATCACGAGATCGATGATGAGGAACGGCAGGTAGAGCAGGAAGCCGATTTCAAAGGCGCGGCGCAACTCGCTGATCATGAAGGCTGGCACCAGAACGCGCAGGCTCAGCTCTTCAGGAGTTTCCGGGGCAGGGGTCTTTGCGAGTTCCTGAAAGAGCAGGAGATCAGTTTCGCGTACTTGTTGACGCATGAACTCGTGAAAGGGTTCGGATGCCCGGTTGAATGCTTCTTGCGGGTCGATGGTGCCTTCAATCATGGGCTTTGCGCCGAGATCCCATGCAGTTTCAAAGGCTGGGGCCATGACGAAGGCTGTCAGGAACATGGCAAGGGATAACATGACCGCGTTTGGTGGTGCAGTCTGAAGCCCGATTGCAGAGCGGAGCAGTGAAAGAACCACAACGATACGCGTGAAGCTTGTCACCATGATCAGGATGCTCGGCGCCAGTGAGAGCACTGTGAGCAGCATAACCAGCTGAACAGCACGCTCTGTAACCGAGTTGCCTTCTCCGCCTCTAAAATCAATTGAAATGCTTTGAGCAGCAGCAGGACCGAACCAGAAAAGCAAGAGAGCGAAACCCAAAAGCCCCAATCGGCCTTTGTTTTCGCTCAGCTTTGCTTTCACCATTCCTGCTAAATTATTTTGTGTTGGCCTCAATGTCATCTAGCAGGTCTGCCATTTCCTTTGCGATGCCATCTACAGCTTCGCTGGGATCATCTTTAGGTGATGTTTTCTCTGCTTTTTTAGGAGCAGCTTCGGAAGCTACCGGCTTTTCTGCCTTCTCTTCCTGCTTTACTGTTTTCTCAGCTTCAGGTGCCTTTTCCTGCTTAGCTGGCTTCTTGGCTTTTGCTTTGCTGGCGGCTTTTTCCTTTGCCTTGGCTGGCTCGGGCTGCTGCTCTGCGGCAGGTGTTGGCGTTGCCTCTGCTTTTTCAGCTGGAATAGCTGCTGGTGCTGCGTCAGCTTTTGTCTCTTCTGGCTTCAGCGCAGGCTTTTCAGCAGCAGCTTCAGCTTTTGCGACAGGCTTTTCGGCTGCCGCCTCAGGTTTTGGCGTGTCTTTCTTCTCTTCCTGCACTTTGGCCGGCGTCTCAGTTACCCGAGGGCGCATGAAAGCACTTGCTGCGTTTGCTGCCGGACCATTCAAAGGCGGTTTCATTGCCGCTTTTGGAATAGGCTTGGATGCTGCCGGTGCTTCTGGCTGTGGCGCTTCCGGTTTTGGTGCAGGCTTTTCTGCAGTTTTCTCTGGTACTGGCGCAATCGGCTCTGCTTGCTTCGGGGCTGGGCTTGGCTGTGACGGGCTGAGTGAGCGTGGTGAGGCCGGACGCGCTGGAGACGGCCGTGCTGTGATTGGCCGTGCTGCTACTTTTTGAACACCTCGTGCGCCGCCAATGGTTGGCGTCTGCAAAGCAGCTGGTCTGCCTGCTGGCGCAGCTGTCGGTGCTGGGGCAGTTGGTCTTACTGGTCGCGCAGATGTCATGTGCCCTGTTGCTGCAGCTTGTGGGATTGGTGCTGCCTGAGGCACTGCAACAACTTTTTCTTTGATTGCTGCTGGCGCCGGGGCAGGTGCTGTCGCTACAGGTTGTACAGGTGCCTTTACTTCAGGCTGCTGCTTTGGAGCAGGGCGACTTGCAGGTGCAGGTTTGACCTCTGCCGTTACTGGTGCGGTGTCTTCACCCCAGTTCAGGCGTGCTGTTGGTTCTTCTGAAGAGGGCGTTTGTTCTGGTGTTGCCGGTGTGGTGCCGACTTGCCCATTGCCTGTAAACATCTGTCCGCGAGGCGGGGCCGAGACCGGCATGCCACGAATGATGCCTTGCTCAACAACAACGTCGTTGGCGCCCCCAATCATGATGAGGTGCTCAACATTGTCTCGGCGGACAAGCAGTAATCTGCGCCGCGCATCGATATCGGTCGCATCCATGATTGCAAGACGAGGTTGGCGACTTCGCGACCCCTTGTAACTGGTTCTTGCTAAGCGCTTCAAAAGCGGAATGCAGACCGCGATGAGAACCGCGATAATCAACATCGCCAGTACGACAGCAAGAAGCTGTGCGCTTCCCTGCGACATACCAGTGGTTTGGGCCAGCCAATCAGGCATGAATGTTCCTCAACTCGTATTCAGCATTCAGCGGACTGCTCTTTTGATAAAACAGCCCGGAATTGGGGTACGAATCCCCGCATTAACTCATGCGCGCATTTGTAACCTATAGTTTATGTAGAATGAACAGTTCACAGGGATGAAGTTGGCGGCGTTACCCGAGTTTTTACGCGAAAATCACGAAATTGCACTTTTGGACGGGTGAATTTTGCTGGCTCGGCAAAATATTCCACTTCTCAGGCCACAATTCTTAATAGGTGCTAAAGCCTATGATTCTTTTCAGAGCTCTGATGCGCTCGGAATTTCGGTAGTGCTCTGCTTTTTAAGGATTCTTCGGTGCGTAAATATTAATAGAACCTTAATGTTAACTTTTTGTTAACCATTGCCTAGGCACTTTCTACCTAGTTTAATATACCAAATCTGTTCTCATAGGTTGTGCTGTCAGATGGCCTTAACTGATCTTCCGATGTTTCAGGCGTTGCGCCAAAAGATGCAATGGCACCAACAACGTCAGGGTGTACTGGCTGAAAATGTTGCCAATGCAGATACGCCTGGTTACCGCAGCAAGGACCTGAAGGATCTGAGCTTTGGTGACATGGTCCAGGCCGAGGCTGGATCTGGTGCGTTGCGCCCTGTAGCGACAAATGCCGGGCACATTACAAGTGGCGGGATCAGCGCTGGTGTCGGGACGAAAGTAAGCAAGGCTTCCAGCTTTGAAAGAACTCCAGACGGCAACAGTGTGGTTCTTGAAGAGCAGATGATGAAGATCGCCGAGAACCAGATTGACTATCAGACAGCAACAAGCCTTTATACGCGTAGCCTTGGCATGTTCAAGACCGCGCTGAGACGATGAGTGAGAGCAGTTGCCTTGGTGTGATGAGCACTGAGGTTAATGTGGGAGGAACCCATGGATTTTATTAAGTCGATGTTTATCGCAGCGTCCGGGCTGAAGGCTCAGACAGGTCGCATGCGGGTGATCGCAGAAAACATTGCCAACGCTGATTCCACCGGCCAGACACCGGGTGAAGATCCATATCGTCGCAAGGTTCCCACGTTCACAAACAGCTTTGACAGCAAGGTGGAAGCTGAGCTGGTGAAGCTTGGCAAGGTGCGTGAAGACCAGAGCGAGTTCAAGCTTCGATATGAGCCGGACCATCCGGCGGCCAATGACAAAGGCTACGTGAAGATGCCGAATGTGAGTACGCTGGTTGAGATGGCGGATATGCAGGAAGCGACCCGCTCTTATGAAGCGAACCTGAATGTGGTGAAGTCTTCACGTTCCATGATGCAGAAAACACTCGATATTCTTAGAGGTTGATGACCGGTTGGCTGACACCGGAAGGAGATACAATCATGTCTAATGCTTCTATTGCTGCAAGTGCTTATGCAAACACAGCAAAACTGAGCAATCCACTTGAAGCTGCCAGTGAGAGCGGTGACAAAAGCGGTGCTTTTGGCAATATGGTGCAGTCTGCGATCAGCGAGATCAATGAGGGTGGTCAGGTTGCTGACGTGCAGTCCCTTAACCTGTTGCAGGGCAAAGCCAATGTGGTGGATGTGGTGACAGCGGTTGCCGAGACTGAGCTTGCTCTGGAGACCGTCGTTTCGGTTCGTGATCGCGTTATTTCTGCGTATGAAGAAATTATGCGGATGCCAATCTAACAGCTTGGCTATATGTGTCGGTGCCAAGATGATGAGCGAGAGGGTGGTTAAAGCAGGATGAGCGGAGCAGAAGTGCTGGATATTGCCAGCGAGGGCATATGGACGCTTATTCTGGTGTCGTCTCCTGTGATGCTTATCGGGCTTCTGGTTGGTGTGATTGTGGCGCTGTTTCAGGCGCTGACACAAATTCAGGAGCAGACGCTGGTGTTTGTTCCTAAGATCCTGAGTATTTTTATTGCGTTGCTCGTGACACTTCCTTTCATGGGGGAGTTGATGAATTCTTTTACAAACCGCATTGCCGGGTTGATTATCTCCGGATATTGAGCGAGATACAGCGCAGGGCGGCGCGCATTCTGGGGGCAAATTTGTGACGGTCAATCTGGATTTTCTACCGGTGATCGTTATGGGTTTCCTGCTGATGTTTGCGCGTATCGGCACAATGTTTATGCTCGTGCCTGCCTTTGGCGAATCCTTCATTCCAGTCCGTGTCCGTTTGACCATCGCGCTTTTGATGACTTACGTGCTGGCCCCCATCAATGCTGATCTTTATCCGCCAGATGCCATGAGCAGTCTGCCGCGCCTGCTGGGTTTGCTGGGTGGGGAGCTTTTGGTGGGGTTCTTTATCGGTCTGTCGATGAAGCTGATTTCCTACGCCCTTTCTACTGCTGGTACGATCATGGCCAACCAATCCGGCCTTGCTTTTGCGATGGGCGGTGATGCAACGAACTCTGGTCAGCAGGGCGCGTTGATGGGCAACTTCCTGAATGTGCTTGGCATCTGCATGGTGTTTGTGACTAACCTGCATTACGTGATGATTGCTGCCATGCAAGACAGTTTCACGCTGTTCCCTCCAGGTAATCCGCTGCCGGTTGGCGACCTCTCAGCACAGGCGATTGCGACGGTGTCGCACATGTTTTCTGTCGCCCTTCGCATGGGTGCCCCGTTCATCGTAGTCGGGATCGTGTTTTACTTCAGTCTGGGCCTGTTGAACAAGCTGATGCCACAGATGCAGATCTTCTTCATCGCCATGCCGGTCAATATTCTGATCGGGTTTGGTATCTTCTTGCTGCTGCTTTCAACCCTGATGGGTTTCTACCTGACAGAGTTCCGAAATGCGCTTCAGCCGTTCCTACTGAATTAACGAGGGATGTAATGGCTGACGATACCGACGATTCGGAGAAAACCGAGGACCCCACCCAAAAACGGCTCGATGATGCATTCGAGAAAGGGGACATACCGAAATCGCAGGAAGTGAGTGCCTGGTTCTCGTTGTTGGGGACTGCTTTGGTGATTTCTTTCCTTGCTCCTGCGATGGTTGGGGGCATTTCTACAATTTTAAAGGGCTTTTTTGCCCATGCAGACACGATTGCTGTTGATCCGAGCGCTCTTGTTTTCCTTTTAGAAATAACTGGGCCCGAAATACTTGGTGTGGTGGCACTGCCGTTGCTCACACTTCTGGTGCTTGCCGTTGTTGGCAATGTGGTTCAACACAAACCACTTTGGACAGCTGAACGGTTGAAGCCAAAGTTGAACAAGATCTCGCCGCTTTCAGGAATGAAGAGGTTGTTCTCTAAAGACAGCCTTGCGAACTTTCTGAAAGGGCTCGTGAAGATCATTGCGGTTGCTGTGGTTGTCTTTCTGGTGCTGTGGCCGGAAAGAGACCGTCTGGATACAGTGGTGTTCAGAGAAACGGGCCTTGTGCTGGAGGAGGTCCGCGAACTTGCTATTATGGTGATTGGAGCAATTCTTGCGCTTATGACTGTTGTTGCTGGGGCTGATTTGGTGTGGCAACGGAAAAAATGGTTCGAAAAGCAAAAGATGACCCAGCAGGAAGTGAAAGAGGAATACAAGCAATCTGAGGGTGATCCCAAGATTAAAGCCAAAATTCGAGAGTTGCGCCTTCAGCGTTCACGCAACAGAATGATGGCAAGTGTGCCGGATGCGACGGTTGTTATTACAAACCCGACCCACTACGCGGTTGCCCTGAGTTATGAAGAGGGCATGGGAGCACCGCAATGTGTTGCGCTTGGGGTGGATGAACTGGCGCTCCGCATACGAGAGGTTGCGAAAGAATCTGATGTGCCGATCGTGGAGAACCCACCACTGGCACGTGCGTTGTATGCAACGATAGAATTGAATGATTATGTGCCTGAGGAGCACTACGCCGCGGTTGCTAAGGTGATTGGTTATGTCATGCAACTGCGTAAAAAGAAGAGCTGGCGGTCTTAACGGCATTTACGTGTCGGAGTGTCGGCTTTGGAGCGGACTATTCTCATGGCGCGATGGAGTCAAATCGTCTGCGGGGCAGCCGTAGAGAGGGTAAGATGACGAAGACCGAAGCGCGGCGACCTGAGCCGGTGATAGACAGGACAGACAAGGGCGGCAGCCTTGGGGCCTTGATGCTGCTTGCATTAGGCCTTGTCGCAGCGACAGCCGCCTTTGCGTTGATGCGCAAAGAACAGGCAGAGCCCTATATTCTCGGGCTTCTGGGTGTTCTGGCTGTTGTCGGGGTGTTTTCTCTCTTTGCTATGGCAATCGGGCTTTTGCGGTTTATCTCCAAAACTCATCGCAATCCGCTTGCTGAATCCTTCATGAACTCGCTGGATGATGGCGTACTTCTCGCTGATCACAATGGCCGTATCATTTACGCCAACCAGTCCTATGCTGAGTTGACGGGGGCCCGTGGACCTGCGGATGTGCGCACGGTGGAGCGGGTGTTTTCGTCAGACCCGGATGCTGCTGATGCCATTTTCCGACTGTCGCAAGCGGTGCGGAGCGGGCGATATGCAACAGAAGAGGTGCGGCTGCCGAACGCGGTTGGTGAAATTGCCAGCGGCGCGCGCTGGTATCGCATCAGCGTAAGGCCGCTGGATCAGGACGCTGCGGTTGGCGTTGAAAGCGGCATAACCATTTGGCAGGTCTCTGATATCACTCGTGACCGAACCGAACAGGAAAACTCCTTCCAAGAGCTGCAACGAGTTATCAATTTCCTCGATCATGCACCCTGTGGGTTCTTCTCTTCGGACAGCACTGGTAAGCTGGTTTATCTGAATGCGACACTTGCTGACTGGCTTGGCTATGATCTGACCCAATTCATCTCCGGCGAACTGTCTTTGAAAGACATCGTGCGCGGAGAAGGGGCGGCTCTTGTTGAGGCACTGCTGGGCTCTGAGGGTGAAGTTAAGACCGAGAGCTTTGATATTGATCTGGTGACCCGCAATGGCACCGGTCTGCCTGTGCGCCTTGTGCACCGTGTTCCGTTTGGAGCTGATGGGCTTGCTGGTGACAGTCGTACGCTTGTGATCAATCGCTCTGCGGGCAATGATGATGAGGAAGCGCTGCGAGCTGCCGAGGTTCGCTTTTCACGTTTCTTCAACAATACGCCTGTTGCGATTGCCTCTATCGACAAGAATGGCCTTGTGGAGCGCACCAATGGCCCGTTCATGCGCTTGTTTGAGCAGGGTGAAGGCCTTGGCAAGGATGTGAAGCTCACCGAGTTCGTCGTTGAAACCGATCGTGTTGCTCTGCAAAGCGCGCTAGAGGAAGCTGCGCTGGGCAAGAGCGAGATTGCGCCGCTTGATGTCTCGCTTAAAGGGAATGGTGATCCGCGCTCCGCGACCTTCTACGTTTCTGCAGTGCAGGACAGTCAGGCCGGTGAAGATGCTGCGGTGATCTATGTTCTGGAAACCACCCAGCAGCGTGCGCTTGAAGCTCAGTTTGCCCAGAGCCAGAAGATGCAGGCGATCGGTCAGCTGGCTGGTGGTGTTGCGCATGATTTCAATAACGTTCTGACTGCTATTATCGGGTTCTCTGATCTGCTGCTGGCAAGTCACCGTCCAACGGATCCGGCGTTCCAGGACATCATGAACATCAAGCAGAATGCGAACAGGGCCGCTGGTCTTGTGCGTCAGCTGCTTGCGTTCTCTCGCCGTCAGACCTTGCGTCCGCAGGAGCTGGCACTTGCGGATGTGCTTGCTGATGTTTCTATTCTTCTGGATCGTCTGCTTGGTGAGAAGATTGAGCTGAAGCTGGTACATGGCCGCGAGTTGTGGCCTGTGATGGCGGATGTGAACCAGCTTGAGCAGGTGATCGTCAACCTTGCTGTGAATGCCCGTGATGCGATGGAAGGTGGCGGCGAGGTCTCCATTCGTACGCTCAACGTTGAAGAAGCTGTTTCCAAAACCTATGAAAACACGCGCGGTATGCCAGCGGGTGAGTATGTGCTGATCGAAGTTGCTGATAACGGCCACGGCATGTCTCAGGACGTGATGGACAAGATCTTTGAGCCGTTCTTCTCGACCAAAGATGTTGGCAAGGGAACGGGGCTTGGGCTTTCAACTGTTTATGGCATTGTGAAGCAGACTGGCGGCTATGTGTTCTGCACCAGTGAAGTTGGCGTGGGAACGACATTCCGCATCTTCCTGCCACGTCACATCTCCACCGAGAAGGAAGAGGTTGTTGAGGTTAAGCCGGAACAGGAAGTAACAGAGGCTGACCTGACTGGTTCTGCAACCATTCTTCTTGTTGAGGATGAAGAGGCAGTGCGAGCCTTTGCTGCGCGCGCATTAGGTGGCCGCGGCTATGAGGTTTATGAAGCAGGGTCCGGCACTGAAGCATTGGAAGTGATGGAAGAAACAGGCGGGGCGATTGACCTTGTGGTTTCTGACGTGGTGATGCCGGAAATGGATGGGCCAAGCCTGCTTATTGAGCTGCGCAAGACGCGTCCTGACCTGAAGATCATCTTTATCTCTGGCTATGCCGAGGATGCGTTTGAGAAGAACTTGCCTGCTGAGGAGAATTTCACCTTCTTGCCGAAGCCGTTCACACTCAAGCAGCTTGCAACAACCGTGAAAGAAACTCTGGAAGCCAAGACGCAAGAACGCGCCTAGTTTCTTACTCTTTAATGCAAAAGGCCGGAGAGCTGTGAAGCTTTCCGGCCTTTTTTTTGAATTCTGGATGCTTAGCAGCCCGCAGATGATTCCGCATTGGACTTCAATCGTTGAAGACTCTGCATGGAACCCGGATTTCCTGGAAGTTGGAAAGACTGTTCTTGCGGGGTGTAGATGTTGTTGACCAGTGCAAGGTCCTGAACAACATTTGTGCGGCACTGTGCGCCAGAGAAGCGCACACGAATACGATATGCGCGCTCACCGGAGTCAGAGGCGCCGAACTCGTTATCCAAAACAGCGTTTTCGCCGCGCACGTAGCTTTCCATCACCACCATGTTTGGTTCATTCTGCTGCACGATGGTGCCGCGTGCGCTTGCGCTGTCTACCAGTGTATTGCGAACAGTTTCAGGTGATGCGTTGATCTGGATGGTTTGAGAATCTGCGTCTGCACGAATGGCAGGCTGGCCGCTGCGATTGGATGGGCCGCTTTGGCAAGCTGCGAGAGCTGCTGTTAATCCGATAAAAATAAGTTTCTTCATAGCGTAAATCCTGCGGGTGACAAAAACAGAAGCAGCTGCCGCCAACCGCGAAATTCTGTTTGGCGTGATTTCAATGGAGCCACCCAATAAATGGGACCGGCCTTTCTCGCATATGCCCGCCTGATGGCGTTTTGATGAGCACTCTATGACCACAAGATGCAGATGCGCCAATAGAAACACAGAGATGTAAAGTTCTATAGCTTTAGAACACCTAAAATAATCGGGACCGAAAAACAACGGAATCTTTCGATCAAAGAGATGTGAACGTCTCTGCATGATTTGAGTTGATTGAAAGTGTCGGGGTGAGCAGAAGAAACAACGCAGGTTGCGCATAAAAAAATCCGGGCTGGATTGACCGGCCCGGATTTGTATTTCTGTTTGGTTTAAAAGCTGCTTATGCAGTCAAACCACAGGCAATTTTTGTTGCAAGCTTTGCGTTGTTTTTAACCAGCGCAATGTTGGTTGCAAGGCTGCGGCCCTTGGTACGCTCGAAAATGTCTTGCAGCACGAACGGTGTTACTTCCTTGCCGGTGACGTTCTGTTCTTCAGCTGCCTGAATGGATGCATCAATGAACACCTGCATTTCGTCAGATGGAATTTCGTCTTCTACAGGTACCGGGTTGGTGACCAGCATGCCGCCGTGATCGCCAAATGTTTCGCGGAACTTGATCAGTTTGGAGATGTCGGAAGCATCGTCCAGGCTGTAAGGCGCTTTGATTTTTGAATCGCGAGACCAGAAGGCTGGTACGTTTTCACAATTGAAACCAATGACCGGAACGCCGCGTGTTTCCAGAACTTCCAGTGTCTTTGGAATGTCGAGCAGGGCTTTTGCGCCTGCGGAAACAACACAAACAGGAGTGCGGGACAACTCATCCAGGTCAGCTGAGATATCGAAGCTGATTTCCGCGCCCTTGTGGACACCGCCGATGCCGCCGGTTGCGAATACGCGGATGCCAGCTGCGTGTGCTGCCATCATGGTTGCGGCTACGGTTGTGGAACCGTTTTTACCCAGCGCCATCGCGAAGGACAGATCTGCGCGGGAGCACTTCATGACGTCTTTGGCGTTTGCCAGTTCTTCCAGAGTGCTGTCTTCCAGACCTACGTGAAGCTCGCCATTCAACACTGCGATTGTTGCAGGGACTGCGCCACCGTCACGGATGATCTGTTCTACTTCGCGGGCAGTCTCAACGTTTTGCGGGTACGGCATACCATGGGTAATGATGGTGGACTCCAGCGCAACAATAGGGGCGCCATTGCTCAGAGCATCTGCAACTTCTTTTGAATGATGGATTTTAATTGAACTTCCCATGGTTTTCCCAGTCTTTCGTATGTTGTTGGTGCTTAGGCATGTTCTAATAAACGAGCTTTAAGCGATTGGGGTGAAAGCGTTTCTGGCGCGGCGCCAGTCGCTTCCACTGTAATTGATGCAGAAGCAAGGCCGCTTTTTACTGCTGAAACCGGGGCTTCATTGAGGCAGCTTGCATAAAGAAAGCCTGCAATGAAGGCATCACCTGCGCCGGTGACATCCACGGGAACAACAGAAAATGGAGTGTGCGAGCTTGTGCTGCCTGCACAGTGAAGAGCCAGTGGCTTGTTGGAATTGCTGACCAGAACAATTGGAATGCCCGCAGTTGCCAGCTTTTGAGCTAGTTCTTCTGCTGAGAATTCTCCTGGTTCGCACTCCAAAAGAGCTGTGGCTTCATCTGTGTTGGTAAAAAGAATGTCGATTTTTGAGAGGAGGGGACGCAGTTTGGGCGCCTTCGCAATTGAGACGGTGTCTGCTGCGAGAAGGCGATGCTCCTTGGCATTGGCAAGTGAGAGAAGCGTTGCTTCTTCCAGATTGGTTTCACAGAGCCAGATGTCGCAGTCCAGCAGAGCCTGTGGGATTGGATGGGCTTGTGAGAAACTCACCATCGCTGTGATTTCACTATCCGAAATAGCGGAGAATAACGTACCGTCCGGATTGTGAAGTGCCAGATAGGATCCGGTTCTCCCTTCTGCGACAGTGGTGATACTGGAAGTATCAATCCCGCATTCTGTCAGACTTTTTGCGAGGAATGCTCCATCTGCATCGTCCCCCAGACATCCATGCATTGTTGGTTGCATGCCTAGCCGGGCCATTGCACGTGCAATGTTTGCTCCAACACCTCCAGCACGGGACATAATTTTCCCGGGTGTTGAGGTGTCCGGCTTGAATGGTCGATCTGCATGGGCAATCCTGTCCAGATGGATTGCTCCGATTACTCCGACCTTTTTAGTGGACATAACCAATTCTCCTCCCGACATCGAAAGACAGTTGATATGCAATGTGGTTGGCCAAAGCAAGCTACGAGCAAATACAGACTGTGGGTGATGTATCAAAAGTGCATTTTGCTGTTTGATTCCAGATGCGTTCCTCCAAACGGGTGTCGGGAAAAGTTATCTACATGTTGAACAATAGGAGAACATATTGAAATTAATCCATTTTTATTAGTTAGTTATCAGGTATTGCGGAGTTGGAACAAAATGAGTACAAATAACTGACTTTGAAACTACGCGTCCATCGTGGAATAAGGGATGAGAACGTATGGCACAAACTTCACTTCGCCTTGTTGAGGGCAATCAGATGGACAAGAATAAAGCACTGGATGCAGCGCTTTCCCAAATTGAACGAGCCTTTGGTAAAGGCTCCATTATGCGCATGGGCCAGGGGCAGGCCGTAGAAATCCAGAGCGTTTCGACTGGTTCTCTCAGTCTTGATATCGGCCTTGGAATCGGCGGGCTCCCAAAAGGGCGTATCGTTGAGATCTATGGACCTGAAAGCTCCGGTAAAACCACGCTGGCTTTGCACACAGTTGCCTGTGCGCAGCAAGGAGGCGGGATTTGCGCCTTTATTGATGCTGAACATGCGCTGGATCCGATTTATGCACGCAAGCTTGGTGTGAATATTGATGACCTGCTCATCTCTCAGCCGGATGCTGGTGAACAGGCGCTTGAGATCGCCGATACGCTGGTTCGCTCGGGTGCGATTGATGTGCTGGTGATCGATTCCGTTGCTGCGCTGACGCCAAAAGCAGAACTTGAAGGTGAGATGGGCGATTCGCTCCCTGGCCTGCAGGCTCGTTTGATGAGCCAAGCGCTGCGCAAGCTGACCGCTTCCATTTCCAAATCCAATACCATGGTGATCTTCATCAACCAGATTCGCATGAAGATCGGTGTGATGTTTGGTTCGCCTGAGACGACAACTGGTGGTAACGCGCTCAAGTTCTATGCTTCTGTGCGTTTGGATATCCGCCGTATCGGTGCGATTAAAGATCGTGACGAGATTGTTGGTAACCAGACCCGCGTGAAAGTGGTGAAGAATAAGCTGGCGCCTCCATTCAAGCAGGTTGAGTTTGACATCATCTACGGCGAAGGCATCTCCAAAATGGGGGAATTGCTGGATCTTGGTGTGAAAGGCGGCATTGTTGAGAAGTCAGGTGCGTGGTTCTCTTACAACAGCCAGCGGCTGGGGCAGGGGCGAGAGAACTCGAAAACCTTCCTGAAAGAGAATCCTGAACTGGCGGATGAGATTGAACTTGCTATCCGACAGAATGCAGGTTTGATTGCTGAAAAGATTGATGATCCGGAAAAAGCTGCGGAAAACCAATAGAGTTTAGAGGGGCTGGATTTATCCAGCCTCTTTTTTTGTAGGGTTTTATGGACAGATTTGCTGCATATGGCTAAAACGCGGCAGATACTAATTTTTTGTTGCATCGTTTTTGATGCGCATACCCTGCAATTTGGCGGCTGTGATTGTTGAAGTAGCTGCCCACTAGAAAACGAGACGGACATCAATACCTATGAGTGGCGTCAACGAAATTCGGTCGGCTTTTCTCGACTACTTTGCAAAGAACGGACACGAAGTTGTTCCTTCCAGTCCACTGGTGCCACGCAATGATCCGACATTGATGTTTACAAATGCGGGTATGGTGCCATTCAAGAACGTATTCACCGGTTTGGAAAAACGGGATTACGTGCGTGCAACATCTTCGCAAAAATGTGTCCGCGCTGGCGGTAAGCACAACGATCTGGACAATGTTGGCTACACTGCGCGCCATCACACCTTCTTTGAAATGCTGGGCAACTTTTCCTTTGGAGATTACTTCAAGGAAAACGCTATTGAGCTGGCATGGAATCTGATCACCAAAGAATACGGGCTGCCGGCTGACAAGCTGTTGATCACCGTTTATTCCGAGGATGAAGAAGCATTCAAGATCTGGAAGAAGTTGACTGGCTTTGCTGATGAGAAAATCATCCGCATCCCAACTTCAGACAACTTCTGGGCCATGGGTGATACCGGTCCTTGTGGCCCATGCTCCGAGATCTTCTACGATCACGGCGAACATATCTGGGGTGGCCCTCCAGGATCTCCTGAGGAAGATGGTGATCGCTTTATCGAGATTTGGAATCTCGTGTTCATGCAGTACGAGCAGCTGCCAGAAAAGCGTATCGATCTGCCGCGTCCATCCATCGATACTGGCATGGGTCTTGAGCGTTTTGCTGCGATTATGCAGGGCGTACATAACAACTACGAGATCGATCTCTTCAAGGCTCTGATTGCGAGCTCTGAGCATCTCACCGGTGTTGAAGCTGTTGGCAAAGCACAGGCGAGCCACCGAGTGATTGCAGATCACTTGCGGTCCATGGCCTTCCTGATTGCTGACGGTGTTCTGCCTTCCAATGAAGGTCGTGGTTACGTTCTGCGCCGCATCATGCGCCGTGCGATGCGCCATGCAAACCTTTTGGGTGCGCAAGAGCCGGTTATCTTCAATATGCTGCCGACACTTGTGCGTGAAATGGGGCAGGCGTTCCCTGAGCTTCCACGTGCTGAAAAGCTTATTGAAGAGACTGTTCAGCTGGAAGAAAAGCGTTTCATCAAAACTCTTGAGCGCGGTCTTGGCCTGCTGGAAGATGCAACCAGTTCTCTGGGTTCTGGTGATCAGCTTGATGGTGAAACAGCGTTTAAGCTTTATGACACCTTCGGCTTCCCGCTCGATCTGACACAGGATGCATTGCGTAGCCGTGAGATTGCGGTTGATACCGATGGGTTCAATACTGCTATGGAGCGCCAGCGTGCTGAAGCGCGTGCGGCGTGGTCAGGTTCCGGCGATGCTGCAACCGATGCGATCTGGTTCTCCATTAAGGAGAAAGCAGGCGCGACTGAGTTCCTCGGTTATGAGACTGAGAAGGCAGAAGGCGTTGTTTTGAACCTTGTGAAGGATGGTGAAGAAGTTACTTCTCTGAAGCAGGGTGAAGAAGGGTCTTTGATCCTTAACCAGACGCCGTTTTATGGCGAATCCGGTGGTCAGGTTGGCGACTGTGGTACCATGGTTGCAGATGGTGTTTCCCTTGCTGTCACCAACACGCAGAAGAAAGCTGACGGTCTGTTCGTCCATTTTGTTCGTGTTGAGAGCGGTGAAGTTAAGGTGGACGATGCGCTTGAGTTGGTTGTTGACCATTCTCGCCGCAGTGCTATTCGTTCCAACCACTCCGCAACGCACCTGGTTCACGAAGCATTGCGTGAAGTGCTTGGTACTCACGTTGCTCAGAAGGGCTCTTTGGTTACGCCAGAACGTCTGCGTTTTGACTTTTCGCATCCAAAGCCTGTCAGCGCTGAAGAAACGGTACGGGTTGAGGCTCTGGCCAACGAGATCTTGCTGCAAAACGGTGCAGTTGAGACTTCTTTGATGGAAGTTGATGAGGCGATCGAAGCTGGCGCGATGGCTCTGTTCGGTGAGAAGTATGGCGATGAAGTCCGTGTGGTTTCCATGGGTACGGCGACTACTGGCGAGAAAGCCGGAAAGTCTTACTCTGTGGAACTTTGCGGTGGTACGCATGTGAAGCGCACTGGTGACATCGGTCTTGTGACTGTTGTTTCTGAAGGTGCTGTTGCTGCTGGTGTTCGCCGTATTGAAGCACTTACTGGTGATGAAGCACGTAAGTATCTGGCTGAGCAGGATGCGCTGATGCGTGAGAGTGCTGGTTTGCTTAAGGTTGCTGCAGCTGACGTTCCTGCTCGTATTGCAAGCTTGCTGGATGAGCGCAAGAAGCTTGAGCGTGAACTGACGGATGCGAAGAAGAAACTTGCGATGGGCGGTGGCAGCTCCGATGGGGATGCCGGTGTTACTGAAGCGGGTAAGTTCAAGCTTATGGCTCGTGTTCTTGAAGGCATCAATCCGAAGGATCTCAAGTCTGTTGCCGATGAAGGCAAGACTGCGATTGGTTCCGGTGTTGTTGTGCTGATCAGCAAAGCGGAAGATGGAAAAGCTGCGATCGTTGTTGGCTCGACTAAGGATGTGAGTGAGACAGCCAGTGCGGTTGAGCTTGTTCGCATTGGTTCTGCTGCTCTTGGTGGTCGTGGTGGCGGTGGCCGTCCGGACATGGCGCAGGCTGGTGGCCCGGATGCAAGCAAGGCTGATGAGGCGATTGCTGCGATTAAGGCTCACCTTGAAACGCTTTAATACCGAACCAAAGATCTAAGAGTTGCAAAGGGGGATTTAATCTCCCCTTTATTTTTTGCCAGTTACTTTCGCTGGGTGCCTCTTTTTGCGGTTTGCGTGGGCCTGTAAAATGGTGAAGGGAGGTTCATTGCTGTTGGGATTGCTTTATCTGTTTCTTCAAGTGCCCGAGAACTTTATTGGGGGCGTTGGTGGTACACTCCATCAAGTTGAAAGTTTATAATTTGCTGGAGCGCAGCAGTGCCGGTAACCGGCTTGCCAAGCAGATTGATGCGATTCTCATCATTTTTATTGTTGTGAATGTGGGACTTGCTGTCCTTGAGACGGAGCCGAGCATCGGAGAGGTGTATGTCTGGCAGATCTTTTTGCTGGATTTCATTGCTGGCTCAATCTTTGCCGTTGAATATTTATTGCGGCTTTGGGTTTCAGACCTGCATCCTCCTTTGAGGAAATATGGTCCGCTCAAAGCACGTGCTGTTTATGCGATGCAGCCGCTCTCGCTGGTTGATTTTGTGGCTGTGCTGCCCTTCTGGCTTTCATTGTTTTTTGCCAGCATCAGTTGGAAGTCGCTTGTTATTCTGCGTTTGTTGCGGTTCTTGAAGATTGCGCGGTATTCGCCTGCTGTTCGTTCTTTGATTTCTGCTGTGGTTGCTGAGCAGAGGGCGATTGTGGGCAGTCTAGTGCTGATTCTGGGTGTTGCTCTTGTAGCCGCTACGCTGCTTTACAGTGTTGAACACGCTGTCCAGCCAGAGCATTTCGGCACCATTCCAAGTGCATTGTGGTGGGCGTTTTCTACACTCACTACGGTGGGTTATGGCGATGTTGTGCCTGTCACTGCCGTGGGCAAAACCATTGCAAGTGTTGTGATGTTGATGGGGTACTGCCTGTTTGCGCTGCCGGTTGGCATTGTTGGCACCGCGTTTGCGCGTGAGATCCATAGCAGAGACTTTGTTATCACCTGGGGAATGGTGGCCACTATTCCGTTGTTTGAGCGCTTGTCTGCAGTTGAGATCGCCGCTGTGACTGAGCTTTTACATTCGCACAGTGTGCCTGCCGGGCAGACCATTTGCGAGAAAGGGGAGGATGGAGACAGCCTTTACCTGATTGCGTCTGGTGAAGTGGAAGAAGTGTTTGCTGATCATCGTATATTGCATGGTGAGGGGGAGCACTTTGGTGAGGCATCGTTGTTTGCTCATCGCAAGCGAACGGCCAGCGCTGTAGTGCGGACACCGGTGCAGCTTATGGTGCTCAAGATGGAAGACCTGCGCCGCTTCATGGATCGCAAACCGGCTGTTGCCAAGAAGATCATTGATGAAGCTATTGATGAGCGCAAGAGCCATCATACGGATGTGGAGTTTACATCTTAGTCTTGCCCTGGATGTAAGGTGCTAGCACTTCGATCTTGTTGGTCCAGATGTAGCCATCAAAATTATCAGGCACTGCAGCAAGCTGTTCGGTTGTATCTATGCCGCCACCTGCACCCTGTGATTTGAATGGGCCCGATGCGATGATTTCGCTGCCATATTCCTTGAGCCTTTGTTGGAATTTATGTGGCCAGCCCCACACAGCCCATGTGTAATTTGAGGGGACACCAATGACGGTGCCTCTGCAATCATGTGGAACGTATCCACTCCAGCCGAGAGCGACGTAAGTTTTTAAGCAGGCTTTGGTTTGGCGTTTGTCGAAGCCTACGATTTCCTCGGTGCTATCTGCAATGCTCCAGGTGGGGGCGGCAGCTCCATAGACTCCCCAGATTTGCTTTTTCCATTCCGGATGTCTGCTGAGTTTCTCTTGAAGGAGTTCTGCCGAGCGTAGTTCTTTCTCCTTGAAATTGATCAGGAACTTCTTGCCGGGGAGGGCGCGGAACACCTCCTCAAGTTCTGGTAAGGCACCTATGCCGGTTCCCCTCAATGGATAGGTTTTTCCGCCATCTGCGGTGTAGCCATAGCCGATGTCCAGTGCTTTGAGCTTTGCAAGTGAATGAGATCTGGTGATGCCTAGGCCATTGGTGCGGCAGTCCAGTGTCCAATCATGAAAGACGGCGAGTTTGTTGTCTGCAGTCGGGTGTACATCCAGCTCCACAATATCTGCGCCAGCTTCGAACGCGGCTTTCATAGAGGCAATTGTGTTTTCCAGATAGGAATGAGAAGGCGCGTCAATGCGTTCTGCGGTGCAAGTCTGATTGGTCAGCTCGTTGCGATGATAGGTTTGGTGGACCCCGCGATGAGCAATGAACCTAGGTTTGCCGGATAAGGGTTGGCTTGAAAGCCATGAGGCGTTGTAGAGGTAGACCCCGGCAAAGGCGAGGAGGAGCAGCAGGACAATCTTTTTAAACATAAGAGGCGCCGGGTTGGAAACAGAGACCGTCCGCCTAGGTTGAAAGCCTAATGTGTTCTCACTTAGGCGTTGTTTTGGCGTACTCAAGATTTCGGCATCGAGGTGCCGGTGAAGCCCTTGGGAAATTGCGATAATCAGGCAGATGCATGTTGAAATCTGATTGGTCTGTTCGTCAGGGAGCGTCAGAGCAGCTGTTCCGCTCCCTGTTAGCCTTATTTTCCTGAAGCGCAGCTTAGGGTCACTTGCTTATCCGCGGGGGAGTAGAAGTAATTGCAATGCTCAAAAAACAGCTGGCCGCTGTTAAATAGCATCGGACTAACATCCTTGTGCCCTAAGGACCATCTGGCTGAGTGGCCGAGAGCCTGATTGCTCCCATAGCTTAGTGCCACCAGAGGCTCTTTGCTTTGCTCATTTACGTAAAGCTGCATCTCATAGTCTGACGTCTCAATCGGTCCGCTGTTAGGGCTGGCAGTACAACACGGGGGCGTGTTTTCAGCTACTGAGACTATGCCATATGAAATACCTGTATCCGGGAGAACGCGGGCTGGTTGGGGACCGGTTGGCGGATAAACGATCTCGCCGTTGGACTTGCTTGTGATTGCAAAGGGGAGGACAGGTGCCACCAAAGCCGTTGGATTTGTTGGTGACGTAGATAGTGGAAGCGTGAGTGTTTTGCCCAGATTGGGGAGTGGGTTTTGAGGGGATGCCAGATAGACATCAAGACTGCTGCTGTTTGAGTGCGTGCTTGTGAGGGCGTAATTCTGGTTCTCAAAAGAGACGCCATTGTCGTCGACCAGGTTAAGAAATGGATTTGCGGGAGTGGCTTGATCTGCATCCACCTGGGAAATGCCATGAGGACTGTCAAAACCAACACCCATCATGAAAACCTTAGGGTTGAGATTGCAAGTGGGTGCGGGGGACTTTGAGCAGGTGGGCTTGTTCTTACTATTTGGGCAGTGCTGTACGGCGGCAAAGACCGGAAAGTTTTTGAGGTGTTTTGTAGGGACCTTGCCGGGCGTTCCAAACGAGAGATCGCGATTGATTATGTATCCAGCATAGGTGTTCCCTGAGCTGGAGTAGGACAGGGTGGTGCAGGTGGAACTTACCTGCTCTTCAGCTGTGGGAATAAAAAAGCCTGCAGAGCCAACGATGCCGGTTGATCCTGTATCCATCACAAAGATCGAGCTCTTTTTTTCACCAGACGAGACTGTAGTTTGTATTTCCAGCTGGAAGTATGGGCCAATTTTCTTGGCGGTTATGGCGTCATTATCCTGAGCTTGTGCAAAGTTTGCCAATCCCGCGCCGAGCAGGAACAGTAAGAGTTGTGGTTTCATCGTCTGGATCCTTTTTGATTACGGTAGGGCCGTATTCGTGAAGGATGCATTGTTCGGGGCTCCCTTGATTTAAATGGAGTACTGGAATTTCAATCGGTTTGGCTGACTGGCCTGCGCAATTGTTTCGCCCACAAAAAAGGGTGCCCGGAGGCACCCTTTTCATAAATCAGCGCTTTGGCAGTACTTATGCAGCAGCCATAGCTTTCTGAAGGTTTTCGTCGACTTTGTCGAGGAAGCCAGTTGTGGTGAGCCACTTCTGTTCTGGACCTACGAGAAGAGCCAGATCTTTGGTCATGTGACCGCTTTCAACTGTATCGATACATACCTGCTCAAGAGTTTCAGCAAACTTCTTCAGCTCAGCGTTGTTGTCGAGTTTTGCGCGGTGAGCCAGGCCACGGGTCCATGCAAAGATAGATGCGATGGAGTTTGTGGAAGTGTCTTCACCTTTTTCATGCTGACGGAAGTGACGGGTCACTGTGCCGTGTGCAGCTTCTGCTTCAACGGTTTTGCCGTCTGGTGACATGAGAACGGAAGTCATCAGGCCAAGGGAACCGAAGCCCTGTGCAACGGTGTCGGACTGAACGTCGCCGTCGTAGTTCTTACAAGCCCAAACGTAACCACCGGACCACTTCATGGATGCAGCAACCATGTCATCGATGAGACGGTGCTCGTACCAGATTTTTTCTGCTTCGTACTTCTCTTTGAACTCAGCGTCATAGATTTCCTGGAAGATGTCTTTGAAGCGACCATCGTATACTTTGAGGATGGTGTTCTTGGTGGACAGGTAGCAAGGTACCTTACGGCCAAGAGCATAGTTCATGGAAGCACGGGCGAAGTCGCGGATGGAATCATCCAGGTTGTACATCGCCATTGCGATACCTGCTGAAGGAGCATCGAATACTTCGTGCTCAATCTCAGCGCCGTCGTCACCAACGAATTTGATGGACAGCTTACCTTTGCCAGGGAATTTAAAGTCGGTCGCGCGGTACTGATCACCATATGCGTGACGGCCAACGATGATTGGCTGAGTCCAACCTGGAACCAGACGCGGAACGTTGGACATGATGATTGGCTCACGGAAGATAACGCCACCCAGGATGTTACGGATGGTGCCGTTTGGAGAGCGGTACATGCGCTTCAGGTCAAATTCTTCAACGCGTGCTTCATCTGGAGTGATGGTTGCACACTTAACGCCAACGCCGTGTTCTTTGATTGCGTTTGCAGCATCAACGGTGATCTGATCGTCTGTTGCGTCGCGGGACTCAATGCCGAGGTCGTAGTACTTCAGATCGATGTCCAGATAAGGATGGATCAGCTTGTCCTTGATGAACTGCCAAATGATGCGAGTCATCTCATCGCCGTCGAGCTCGACGACTGGATTTGCTACCTTGATCTTCGCCATATTAGTAGACCTCGTGTTTTTAGGTACATGAAAATGGAGCCTGAAGTGGCTCGAATTGCCATGTGTATACACATGTGCGCAATTTAATGCCAGTGGAAATGCTAGCTCGGTTGGCCTGTAATACCAAATTCGTATGCCGCACAGAAGTGGTGTTTGCTAACAAACTGCAATTTCAACTGTATTTGCTCTCATGCGTGGTGTGAGTTGCTGCCCATAATCTTGTCAGACCTTTCTCCTTTTCGAGTGGATTGTCGATCATTCTGCTTAGGGCGCAAAAACTGATTACTCCGCAATCCCAAGATGTTATCCACTATGAGTTGCAATTGTGCAGTTTGTTCTTAACTCTCAAAACATATCCAATTACTCTGGCGACCTGATGGCGTCATAATTGGGACGCGAGCATTTTGTAGAGCGCGCAGGAGTCGGTTCCTGCGTTCTTTGACTTAGGAGTAAGGGAAGATGCGGATTGTTGTAACCGGTATGGGGGTTGTTTCGCCCCTAGGTGTTGGGATCAACCCGTTTTGGAAGAGACTGGTAGCTTCTGAAAGTGGTATTCGCGCTCTTACCAGATTTGATGGAAGCGAGCATGCTTGTCAGGTGGCAGGACAGGTTCCAACCATCGACGAAGATGAATTTGGCTTTGATGCCAGTGTTGCTATTCCTTTTAAAGACCAGAAGAAGATGGACTTATTTATCCATTATGCTCTGGTTGCAGCCAAGGAAGCCGTTGAACAGGCTGGCTGGCGTCCTGAAACGGACGAAGAGAAGGAAAGTACTGCGACGATCATTGCATCCGGGGTTGGTGGTTTTCCAGCTATGACCGGAGCTACACGCGCTGTGGAGACCAAAGGTCCGCGGCGATTGTCGCCGTTCATTGTGCCGAGCTTTCTGGCGAACCTTGCAGCGGGTCAGGTTTCGATTGCCAATGGGTTTAAAGGGCCTTTGGGAACGCCGGTGACCGCATGTGCTGCCAGTGTGCAGGCCATTGGTGATGCGGTGCGCATGATCAGGAGTGGTGAGGCAAGTGTCGCCCTTGCTGGTGGTGCTGAGGCTTGTATTGATGCTGTCTCATTCGCTGGCTTTTCTGCAGCCCGTGCGCTGTCGAGCGGGTTTAATGATGAGCCTAGTAAAGCTTCTCGTCCCTTTGACAAAAACCGTGATGGATTTGTCATGGGTGAGGGGGCTGCGATGTTGGTGATTGAGACGCTTGAGCATGCCCTTGCTCGCGGTGCGACACCGCTTGCTGAGATCCTGGGGTATGGCACGTCAGCTGATGCCCACCATGTGACAGCTTCTCCTCCGGATGGCGCAGGTGGGCAAGCTGCGATGCGTAAAGCATTGAAGCAGGCAGGGATTAATCCTGACGATATTGATTATATCAATGCCCACAGTACATCCACACCAGTTGGGGACGCTGCAGAGATTGCAGGCATTCAGGCTGTGTTTGGAGATCGTGGGAAAGATCTGGCTGTTTCTTCAACCAAGTCTGCGACGGGGCACCTTTTGGGAGCTGCCGGTGCTCTTGAGGCAATCGCTTCTATTATGGCACTGCGGGAAGGTGTGCTTCCTCCGACACTGAACCTGGAAGAGCCTGATGATGAGGCTTCTCAGTTTGATCTGGTGGCGAATGCATCCAAAGAGAAAGACCTGAAATACGTCATGTCCAACGGCTTTGGTTTTGGTGGGGTGAATGCCTCCGTGATCTTTGGAAAGCCGAGCTGACAGCTGGCGACAACATAGTTTTGGAAAAGGCTCAGGGGTTCTCTGGGCCTTTTCTTTTTGCCACATTGTTCTTTTAGCTGCACCTTACTGACCTAATTCAACTCACGTTTCTAGCAGTTTTCGTTGATTTAATTAGGTGTTGCTTATATACGCAGGCCTGTTTGAAGGTCCTGTTCATCCTTCGCAGATATGATTTTAGTTCCTGCTCATTTTGAAAGTTTGATTGATGCTCAACCGTTTGAACAACAAGCACTATGCTTTGATCACCGTTCTGTTGCTAATTGCGACTGCCGCTATCCTTCTTGCTATGGGGCGGGAACCAATCTGCAAATGTGGGGTGATCAAACTTTGGGCGGGCACTACCAACAGTGCTGATAGCAGCCAGCACATCTCAGATTGGTACACGCCGTCTCACATCATCCACGGCATGCTATTTTATGCTTTGTTCTGGTGGATGGGCCGTCTCTTTACAGGTGGGGCAGGCTGGCCAATGGGCTTCCGGCTGGTTCTGTCGGTTATTGTTGAGGCGACATGGGAGCTTGTCGAGAATTCCAGCTACATCATCAATCGTTACCGTGAAGCGACTATCGCCCTAGATTACTTTGGCGACAGTGTTCTGAACTCCGTGTTTGATATCATCTGGATGATTTTCGGGTTTTGGCTTGCTTCACGGTTACCAGTTTGGCTGTCTGTTGTGCTCATTCTTGCCATGGAGTTGATTGTTGGGGCGATCATCAGGGATAACCTCACACTCAATGTGATCATGCTGGTTTATCCGTTGGATGCCATCAAAGAATGGCAGATGCAGGCCTACTGATTACAAAACTGTGCCGCGCTCATTTTTAGATTGCGCGGCACGCTGTCTTTCTGAGTTCACTTTCGCAATGAAGTTCTCAATCAAAGCACTCTATGCTTTCTTGTGCGCGGCCAGTGCGATGGCCACATAACTCCAGCCATTGAACATGATGGAAATGCCGGCCACAAGGCCCAGAGCCCAAGCGGTTGAAGCAGGGAAGTCGAGCAGGATCATCAAGCCGGCTGCCATTGCTATGATACCAGAGGCCAGAATCCAGCCCCAACTGGCGTGAGGTCGCAAACGGAATGAGAACAACACCTGCGCGATGCCTTGCGCTATGAAGACAGCAGAGAGCACGAGTGTCAGTGCTCCTGTTCCGGCGACAGGGTTATAATAGATTGCTACTCCACCAACCAGTGCTATGATTCCAATCAGTGATTGTCCGAGGAAGCCTCCCCATTCTTTTACCTGCATGGCGTGCCAGAGTTGAAGAACCCCGACGACTATCAGAACCAATCCAATTACCAGTGCTACTGCGATGGAGGACGCGTATGGTATGACCAACACAATCGTACCACCAATCACCATCAATACTCCGAGCACCAGAAACTTCAACCAGTTGTCACGCACTAACTGCGTGAGGTCCGGGACATTTGTAGGCGGGGTGCCACCTGCGTTGGGTTCTTGTCCAGACATTGTCATCGGGGTCTCCTTCGTAGAGGGTCATGCCATTCAGAGGCTGCATTGAAACGGCTAACACTCTAGGTAACAGCAAAACACAGCTTTACTCTTGATTGAATTCGCCGAATTTTACCCTCTTTAGGTGATTGGTCAGAGTTCCTACGCCATATCATGTGACTGAGGTGCAGGTGGTGACTTATCGCCGAGGGAAAACGACAGGCTTATTCTGATAGGAGTTTGCGTTTTCTGAGACTGCTGGGAGGCAAAACGGCTCTGGTAATTTCCAGTGTGATCGGCTAGAGGATCCGCATGTCTGAAAGCACTCCTGAAACAAATATTGCCATTCCTCCTGTTGTCGTTCTTTGTGAACCTCAACTTGGCGAAAACATCGGTATGGTTGCTCGTGCTATGGCCAATTTTGGTCTGCACGACCTGCGTCTGATCAACCCACGCGACGGTTGGCCGAGTGAAAAAGCACGCTCAGCTTCCAGCCGGGCACATCATGTTATTGATGCAGCACGGGTTTTCGACAGTGTTGAAGAAGCTGTTGCCGATCTGAAACTCGTTTTTGCAACGACCGCACGTAGCCGTGACATTCCAAAGCCTGTTGTTGGACCTGATGAGGCCGCGACTGAGAGTGTTGCTCAGGGTGCGCGCAGGATCTCGTCCGGTTATATGTTTGGCCGAGAACGCTGGGGCCTGAACAATGACGAGGTGGCGCTTGCAAATAAAATTGTGACCCTTCCGGTTGATCCAACCTATGCGTCCTTGAATATTGCCCAGGCTGTTCTGGTATGTGCCTATGAATGGCGCCGTGTGGCTACAGCAGGTGCACTGCCTTTCTCCTTGGACGATTATGATGGAGAGCTGGCAACACAAGAGTCCATTCAACGAATGTTTGAGCATCTGGAAGCAGGGCTAGATTCTCGCGGGTTCTT
The DNA here is from genome assembly GCF_001623165.1 of Pseudovibrio sp. WM33. Taxonomy (NCBI): domain Bacteria; kingdom Pseudomonadati; phylum Pseudomonadota; class Alphaproteobacteria; order Hyphomicrobiales; family Stappiaceae; genus Pseudovibrio; species Pseudovibrio sp. WM33. The sequence continues at coordinate 147,782 of NZ_LMCK01000090.1, read as the reverse complement.
CCGACCTATTGAAAAGAAGCCAGTAACAATTCGCAGGCTGCGCAACATCTTTCAAAAAGCAGATCTCACCGAAAATGAAGTGCGTATCATGCGTGGTGTGATTTCCTGCTTTGAGAAGTATGGCGTGAAGGACAAAGATTGATGCTGACCGGCTCCCCTGTCGTTCTATTTCAGCAAATGCACATGCGGGCGGATGCGTCTGGCCGTGTGTTGGTGTTGGATAGTGGTGTCGGGGGGCTGTCTGTGCAGCGTGAGATCAAGCGAATGCTTCCTGATGTTGCACTGCTGTATCTGGCGGACCGTGCGGCTTTCCCTTATGGCGACTGGGATGCGGCGGAACTGCGTGAACACATCTGCTCATTGGTGCAGACCGTCAGTGAAGCGTGGCAACCGAGCGCGGTTGTGGTGGCTTGTAATACGGCCTCGACGCTTGTGCTCAAGAGATTACGAGAGATGTTGAGCGTTCCTGTGGTTGGGACTGTTCCTGCTATTAAGCCTGCTGCTGAACAAACACGAAGCGGCGTTTTTGCAGTGCTTGCAACGCCGGGGACTGTAAAGCGTGACTACACGCAGGACCTGATCATCGAGTTTGCGCCTGAGCACCATATTGCACTTGTTGGGGCGACTGGTCTTGCTGCACTTGCAGAAGACAAGCTGGCAGGTCGAGCAGTTGACCTTGATCGCTTGCGGCAGGAAATTGTTCCTTGCTTTGTCGAGAAAGACGGTCAGCGCACCGATTGCATTGTGCTTGGATGCACGCACTATCCTTTTTTGCAGGAAGAAATGGAGCAAGTGGCTCCCTGGCCCGTCACGTGGATTGATCCAGCGTCCGCGATTGCCAGACGGCTGATTCAGGTGATGGAACCGGGATCTGTGGCGACCGGGTGTGAGGATCTGTTTTTCCTGACCAGCTGAGGGGCTCTCTTGTAAGCGTATAGGTTGCTGGAGTGTTGCCTGCCTTGGCTCAAATCCTCTCTTATTTAATTGGTTGTTCTAGGCGGATCTTGAATTTGTTTTGATACCCAGTCGGCACCTGCGGATTTGCTGGAGTCGAAGCCTTGGATATCATCAATACTGTTGTCGATTACACCAATACCATCCTCTGGAATTTCGTTCTGCTTTATGGCTTGCTTGCCGTTGGTGTGTTTTTCACGTTTCGATTAGGCTTTATCCAGTTTCGTTATTTTGGGCAGTGTTTCAGTGTTCTTCTCAAATCGAGGCATGAAGATCGCAACGGGATTAGCCCGTTTCAGGCCTTGTGTACCAGTCTGGCGTCACGAGTTGGTACCGGTAACATCGCCGGGGTTGCAGTCGCGCTGACGCTGGGCGGGCCGGGGGCAATCTTCTGGATGTGGATGGTTGCTCTGGTTGGCATGGCAACTGCCTACGCAGAAAGTGCGTTAGCCCAGCTTTATAAGGTCGAAGATGACGACGGTCAGTTTCGCGGTGGTCCAGCGGTTTATATGGCAGCAGGCTTGAAGAGCAAGCTGCTTGGTCATGTCTTTGCAATTGCTTTGATTTTTGCTTTTGGTATCGTATTCTCCGCAGTGCAGTCCAACTCCATCGCTGATGCTATGAGCAGTGCTTTTAACGTGCCGGAGATCGTCACAGGCGTGGTGCTTGTTCTGGCCGCTGGGCTGGTCATCTTTGGTGGGCTACGAAAGATTGCACATTTTGCAGAGGTTGTTGTTCCGTTTATGGCGATTGCTTATGTGGTGATTGCATTTGGTATTCTGGCTGCGAACTACGAAGAAGTGCCAGGTGTTTTATGGAGTATTGTCGCGCACGCCTTTGGTCTTGAAGAAGCGGTTGGCGGGATATCCGGTGGTGTGATGGCAGCACTGTTGAACGGTGTCCGCCGTGGTCTTTATTCAAACGAAGCTGGAATGGGATCTGCACCAAACATTGCTGCATCAGCCGTTCCTGATCCACATCATCCTGCTTCTCAGGGCTTCGTGCAGGCGCTGGGTGTCTTCATCGATACGATTGTGATTTGTACTGCGACTGCATTGATTATTCTGCTTTCCGGCATCTACGACCCAACAACAGGTGTGACCGGTATATCGCTGACACAATCAGCCGCAGAAGCGCATGTTGGTGATTTTGGTGTCTATTTCATCGCTATCGCGATCTTTTTCTTTGCTTTTACCTCGATCGTGGCAAATTACTCCTATGCGGAGAATGCCATGATTTATTTGGAGCATGGCTGGAAACCGGGACTTACAATCCTTCGCCTTCTCTCGTTGGCAATGGTGTTTTGGGGTACCTTGCAGACAGTCGGCACTGTGTTTAATGCAGCGGATGCCGCTATGGCTGTGATGGCGACTATCAATCTGGCCGCGATTGTGCTTCTGGCACCAAAAGTGACTTTGATCACCAAGGATTACATCAAGCAGCTGAAGGAAGGGAAGGAGCCAATGTTTGACATTGCCGAACATCCTGAACTTGCGGATGGGGTTGATGCCACGATCTGGAGCAAAGAGCGTGGTGAAGAAGCACAAAAGCGCTATTGATAGTGCTCTTATTTCTCAGCTGTTTGCTGTCATATTCCGTTGACTCTTGCGTGCAATTTCAATAGGAATGCGCTGTTCATGGCGGTTCCTATGGAGCCGCTTTGATTTTACGCACCCGTGTGGTTCGGCATGCGCTATTTGCCAGGACCGCTGTCAATCTTTGTGAGCCTTTGGGTTTGTGAAGGAAAAGGAGGGCGCGTTTCCTTTAAAATTACAGATAAACGCTAAGGAAACTGCGATGTCTAAGCGCCAGAGCGCCAAGTATAAATTAGACCGTCGGATGGGTGAAAACATCTGGGGTCGTCCTAAAAGCCCTGCGAACCGTCGTGAATATGGCCCAGGCCAGCACGGTCAGCGTCGTAAGGGTAAGCTTTCTGACTTTGGTGTGCAGCTGCGCGCTAAGCAGAAGCTGAAAGGCTACTACGGCAACATCTCTGAGAAACAGTTCCGTAAGACTTATGATGAAGCTTCCCGTCAGCGCGGTGATACTTCTGAAAACCTTATCGGTCTTCTCGAGTGCCGTCTTGACGCAGTTGTTTACCGCGCAAAATTCGTTCTCACTGTGTTTGCTGCTCGTCAGTTCATCAACCACGGTCATGTGAACGTAAACGGTCGCCGCGTAAACATCGGTTCTTACATGTGTAAGCCTGGTGACGTTATTGAAGTTCGTGAAAAGTCCAAGCAGCTGGCAATCGTACTGGAAGCAGTACAGTCCGCTGAGCGCGACGTTCCTGACTACCTTGACGTTGACACCAACAAGCTGACCGCGACATTTGCTCGTGTTCCTGCTTTTGGCGACGTGCCTTACCCAGTTCAGATGGAACCAAACCTGGTTGTGGAATTCTATTCCCGCTAATAGGTTTGATCCTGAAGGATTTGATTTGGGCTGCCCTTTGGGTGGCCCTTTTCTTTTGGTGGTGCTATTCCTCCCGCAGCATAATGCATTCGCCATTTTTGATTGAGAACGAGTGAAGATAAGATAACGCCATGAGCCAGTTAAGCGCAGAACACGCCACTGATACAGCCGCTGAGGACAAGAGTTTCGATTCAGAGTGTCATCCACTTTTCCGTGAGGTGCCAAGTTCGGTTGAGTTCAAAAAACTGCGTAAACGTTTGCTGCGTGAAACTCGTCAGGCAATCTCTGACTATAAGATGGTTCCGGATGGGGCGAGCCCGGAGAAAACCAAATGGCTCATCTGCCTTTCTGGCGGTAAAGACAGCTATACTCTGCTTGCTGTTCTGATGGATCTGAAGTGGCGTGGTCTTCTTCCTGTTGACCTGATCGCCTGCAACCTTGATCAGTCCCAACCAGATTTTCCGCAGCACATTCTGCCTGAGTTCTTTGAGCGCTACCAAATCCCTAACAAGATCGTGCGCGAGAACACCTACGGCATTGTGACTGACAAGCTGCCTGAAACGTCTACTTATTGCTCCCTGTGCTCTCGCCTGCGCCGCGGTATTTTATATCGCACTGCGCGTGAGCTGGGCTGTGAGGCAATTGTGCTGGGGCATCACCGGGACGATGCTTTGGAAACCTTTATGATGAATATGTTCTTTGGTGGACGTATGGCCTCCATGCCGCCGAAGTTAGTGAATGATGAAGGTGACCTGATGGTGCTGCGTCCGCTGATGACCTCCTCTGAAGTGGATATCGAGAAGTTCTCCAAGGCAATGGACTTCCCAATCATTCCTTGTAACCTGTGTGGCTCACAGGATGGCTTGCAGCGTGTTCAGGTGAAGAAGATGTTGCAACAGTGGGAGAAGGAGACCCCGGGCCGGCTGGGCATTATGGCTCGTGCTCTGGCGCACGTGCGTCCATCTCATTTACATGATGCACAGGCGTTTGATTTTGTTGGCCTGCGTCCTAATACAGGCGAGCTGGGAGAGAGTGATCAGGAACCTTGCTCCGCCGCTGCTGCGATGACTGAGAAACTGTTTGGCAATGAGTTTTAGTCATTTGGCTTAACTGCTGTAATCCCAAACCGCTGCATCTTTTGATGGAGCGGTTTTGCTTTTTCGATAGATTGATCGGTTGCATTGGATAGAGACATGACACCACTTCGATTTCGGGCACGTAACACGGCTTTGGTTCTGCAAAACGTCTTTACCGCGCTGATGTTTGTGGTGTTTTCACAGTTGCGAGGATTTGCAGATCTCTCTCCGTTGCTTGAAGAGGTGTTTGGTATAAGCATCACCACGTTCTTTCTGATTGGCATTACCATCGCACTTGGCACTGCTTGCATCTTTCATCTTCCCTCGCTCAATTATGCCGAGATTGGAAAAGGCGGGATTATTTATCACCGTGCTCTCATTAAGCGCAGATTGGCCTGGAATGAGATTGAGAGTGTGGATGTAAAGCAACTCAGCTTTATGGGGTTTAAGCTGGCCAAGCGCGTTGTGCTGGATTTGAAGGGAAAGCGGAAGTTTCCTTATGCTCAAGCTGTGCGTGGGTTGGGTGTTGATGGGGTGCTACCAGGCACCTACAAGCAGTCTCCTGAAGAAATGGCAGGGCAAATCAACCAGTATCGCCGGCTCAATGGTGTTTGATCTCCAATGTTGCTGGAGATTCCCTGCGGTATTTTAAATTCTTGTTAGGTAATAAAAATACGTAAACTGTGAGAAATAATTGCAAAAGCTACGTTATTTTACCTATTCAATAAAGATTGTATCCAAACCCTGTAACTAAAGTTGAATTAGGACAGATATTACGACGGTCAGGCTTGGGTTTAACGTGGCGATATTTTTTTAGTTTCTCGATGTGAATTTTCCACGAAAGGCATTGGAGGTAACTATGAATATGGTGATTGATGGCTTGAACGGCCTTGGATGGAAAAAGCAGAGAGATACTGCTGATCAATCCTGTCAGTGCGGTTCCTGGAAGTTGCACTGGATCAGACATTCAAAACGTGACTGGCCATCTACATGCAGCAATGCAGATTGTCATAGAAAGCCCACCCAAGGATCACACCTGAGATGGCTGAGCGGAAGTCGGGCTCAGATTGTTCCGCTGTGTGATAGCTGTAGCAAGCTGACTGAGCGCTTCAACTTGCGAGACGGTGTTATCACCGTGGTGAAGCAGCAGTATGAGTGCAGCTGAGTTCTCACTTCATCCCCCCATAGTACTTACAGGCGTCAGGGCCGTTCAGTAGAGACGGTTTTTGGAAAACGGTTATGTGGTTGCACTCGTAGCGAGCTAACCCTTCCTTCGTGGTTGGCGTAATGGCTGCGGCGACTGCACCCATTGTGGTGCCTGTGATTATGCCAAGGAGCAAAACTCTCAGATAAACTTGCATCTCTCATCCCCCGATGAACTGTTGGTGAGACTGTTTTAGCAAGGGGAATGTGAGAGAGCTCTGAGAGGTGTGTTCATTTAGCGTTCAGGAAGGTTAAGCGGTCAGGCTACTCCAGTTAACCTCTAAGCATTCTGCCTGCGCTATTGCTTCTGTGAAGTTTTTAAGGGGCAGCGCATCTGCTTTTTGTTCGTGGGGAGCAACATGGAGGGCACTCCAACCTGCTTCGCAGGCGGGTTTGATGTCTTTTTCCAGATTATCACCAATGAACAGAGCTGTTTCTGCGATAAAGTCGTGTTTGTTCTCAAGCTTGCGAAGAAGGGACACGCTTGGTTTGCACTCTGCGGGGAATGTATCGCCACTGGCGTACGCAAAGTCGACGTGATCCAGAATTCCAAGCTTGTTCATGACAGCCCATTGGAAATTTGAAGGACCATTGGTCATGACACCAATCTGGCAGTCAAAGTTCGCCTTCAAAAGTGCGATTGCTTCAAAAATGCCAGAGAAAGGAGCTTGTGCCTCCGCCCATCTCTGGGTGAACGTTGCCAGTGCGTGCTTCTGTTCGTCAGCCTGCATGTCTGGGAAACACGACTGCACAGCCTCCAACCCGGTGTGCTCGCCATTGTGCAGCATGTGGCGTAGCCAAGTGTCGCTATGCATGTTGAACTGTTCGCCAAAAATATCAAAGAACATTTTGGAGTAGGATGCTTTGTGATGGCAAATAGTGCCATCCAAATCGAAAACAATGGTCTTAAACATATGTTGCCTGCTTTGAGGAATGCTTACAGAATAACCTAATGGTTTTCAAATGCCTGACAACAAAAAACGGGCCTCCATGCGAAGGCCCGTTTTATGAATTTTATGTTCAGCAGAGACTTACGCAGCTGGTGCGATCTCGATGCCTTTTTCTGAGAGCAGAGCCTGAAGTTCCTGAGACTGGAACATCTCACGGATAATATCACAGCCACCAACGAACTCGCCTTTGACGTAGAGCTGTGGAATTGTTGGCCACTGGCTATAATCTTTGATGCCCTGACGGAGGCTATCGTCTTCCAGAACGTTATGACCGACGTATTTTACGCCGATGTAATCCAAAATCTGCACAGACTGGCCGGAGAAGCCACACTGTGGGAAGTTTGGAGTGCCTTTCATGAAGAGCACTACATCGTTGTTTTCTACTTCGTGTTTGATCCAGCTTTGGATATCGCTCATGTCGTCGAGTTCCTTTCGCTCGACCGGGGTCAAAGCCCGGTGACCGTGATTGTATATTGTTCGTAGTGCGGCACTCATATGGGAACTTGCAGGGATAATGCAAGAGAAAGGTCGCACTGCCTTAGTTTTGTTATTCTGGAGCAGAGGTCTGCAACGCCAATGCGTGCAAATCGTCGCCCATTTTACCCTTAAGAGCCTGATACACCAACTGGTGCTGCTGTACGCGGGATTTACCGCGGAAACTCTCTGAGATAACGACAGCGGCGTAATGGTCGCCGTCACCTGCCAGATCTCTGATTTCCACGTGTGCGTCTGGCAAAGCCTCTTTGATAAGGTTTTGTAGTTCGCCTGCGTCCATGGCCATGGGTATGCCTCCTTGCCCGACTGGGTTACTTCTGTTTGGCTGCTTCCCTCACCCAAATGAGGAGGGAAGCGAATCTTATTTAGAACTCAGTTTAGCAGTTCGGTGGACGAGTATCAGCTCGCCTGCATAAAATGCGGGAACCATCCCTCGAAAGCATTGTTCAGCTCTTCAACTGACGCACTGATTTTATCACAAAGAACGAGAGTATCACCTCCAGTCTTACCGATTTCTTCCGTGCTGATACCAGCGTCGATCGCATCTTCCAAGAAGGCAGCGAGCTTTTCCTCTGCCACAGTCACAACATAGCGACTTTGATCTTCGCCAAACAGAATGGCATGAGGATGTTCGCCGGTGATTTTTACAGTAGCACCGAGCTTGCCTTTGATGGCCATTTCCGCAAGAGCAACAGCAAGGCCGCCAGACGAGATGTCATGAGCTGCTGTGATGCGGCCCGCGGTGATGGCTTCACGTACGAACGTTCCGGTGAGCTTTTCAACTTCCAGATCCACTGAAGGAGGGGCACCTTCATCGCTGCCTAGAACTTCCTGCAGATACTGAGATGAACCGAGGTGTTTGCCTTTGCCCCCCAGCACAATGATGGTTTCACCTGTGCTAACGAATGCACTGCCAACGCGCTTGGTCACGTCTTTGAGCAGGCCAACGCCGCCGATTGCAGGTGTTGGCAGAATGCCTTCGCCATAGGTTTCGTTGTACAAAGACACGTTACCGGAGACGATCGGAGTTTCCAGCACTTCGCATGCTTCACCGATGCCTTTCAAGCAGCCAACGAATTGGCCCATGATCTCAGGTTTTTCGGGATTGCCGAAGTTCAGGTTGTCGGTGATCGCCAGCGGAAGGGACCCAACTGCGGACAGGTTGCGGTAGGTTTCTGCAACTGCCTGCTTGCCGCCTTCATATGGGTTTGCGTAGCAATAGCGCGGGTTGACGTCTACGGAGAATGCAAGACCCTTGTCTGTTCCGTCCACGCGGATGACGCCAGCGTCACCGCCCGGAGTTGCTGCAGAGTTGCCCTGAATGAGGGTGTCGTATTGCTCATAGACCCAGCGACGGGAGGATCCGTTAGCGCCACCGATAAGCTTCAGCAGAGCTTCTTTGTAATCTGCTGGCTCTTCAATATTGGCTGCTGCAATTTCTTCCGGCTCAGCCCACTGTGTCCAAGGACGATCATACTCAGGAGCTTCGTCGCCGAGTTCCTTGATTGGCAGATCGGCCATGATTTCGCCGTGCTGCTTCACAACAAAGCGCAGGGTATCTGTGGTTACACCGCAGATTGCGAAGTCCAGTCCCCACTTGGTGAAGATGGCTTCGGCTTCTTTTTCCTTGGATGGCTCTAGAACCATGAGCATGCGCTCCTGGCTTTCAGAGAGCATCATCTCATAGGCACTCATGTTCTCTTCGCGGGCTGGGACTTTGTCGAGATCCAGATCGATGCCAAGGTTACCTTTTGCGCCCATTTCAACTGCTGAACAGGTAAGGCCAGCTGCGCCCATGTCCTGAATGGCGATGACTGCGCCGGTCTTCATCAGTTCAAGGCAGGCTTCCATCAGGCACTTTTCAGTGAATGGATCACCAACCTGAACAGTTGGACGTTTCTCTTCAATGGAATCATCAAACTCAGCGGATGCCATTGTGGCGCCGCCAACACCGTCACGGCCTGTTTTGGCACCGAGGTATACGACCGGGAGGCCAACCCCTTTTGCTTCAGACAGGAAGATCTTGTCAGAATCGGCAAGGCCCGCTGCAAATGCGTTGACCAGACAGTTTCCGTTATAGGATTTGTGGAACTCAACTTCGCCGCCCATTGTCGGGACACCGAAGGAGTTGCCGTATCCACCCACACCGGAAACAACGCCGGATACGAGGTGGCGGGTGCGTGGATGATCTGGCTCACCGAAGCGCAGAGCGTTCATGGCTGCGACCGGACGTGCACCCATGGTGAACACGTCGCGCAGAATGCCACCAACGCCAGTTGCCGCGCCCTGATATGGCTCGATGTAGGATGGGTGGTTGTGGCTTTCCATCTTAAAGACGACTGCCTGCCCGTCGTCGATGTCGACAACGCCTGCGTTCTCGCCCGGTCCCTGAATAACACGAGGTCCGGTGGTCGGGAGTGTCTTCAACCATTTCTTGGAGGATTTGTAGGAGCAATGCTCGTTCCACATTGCGGAGAAAATTCCAAGCTCGGTGAAGGTTGGCTCTCTGCCAATCAGCTCCAGGATGCGAGCATATTCATCTTCCTTAAGACCGTGGGCCTCAATGAGTTCGGGGGTGATCTTGACGCTATTTTGGATCATCACACTCAGAAAATTTGGGCGCAGTGCGCCGGGGCCAAATGTCACGGGCTGCTTAACAGGATTCATAGTAAAAAGGAAACATCAGGACACCGAATTTTTGCGATTTTTGCGCCAGAACCGCGATAAAATGATGTCTGGAAGTACACTTCAGGTACTTTCGTATGCAAGTGCCAAATTTTTGACCTACCTGCAAAATTATTCACCATAGAGGTGCTGTTGCGTAACCCTTAAAAAGTGACTTCGCCTTTTAAGTCAGTAACGGAAAGGTGCATGTTGGGAAGCTGGAAACGGCTCCAGGTACCGCTGCCCTTAGCGGAGGCCCATTTTTCACTGCCACCCAGAATTGCCCAAGTCCCTGAATATTTGCCACCTTCAATCGTGGAGACTTCAAAGCTGATGGCAAAAGGGGCCCCATTTTTGTCTTTAAGGCTGCACACGCCGCCGCCCTGAATTTTTGAATTCTGCACGAGTGCGCCACCAAAGCAGCTACCTGAAACCAGCTCGAACGGATCTTTAGGATTTGCCCCCATGAAAACGTAGTCTGCGTTGATGCGTTTAAGGTTGAGTTGGTCGGTAATAATTGCGTTGTTATAGAGTCCAAAAGTCGCCAGTTGTCCTGTCTGTGCGAAACTTGCTGCTCGAACATCTATCTGCTCAGCTTGAGCTGAGACCAATGAGGCTATCAAGAAGAAAAACACTGCTGCAAACGTTGATGATGCAGAGACTGACTTCCGAAAGTGGGCCATTGGTTTTCTTTCTTCGGTGTTGGGTTGATTTCCGTAAACTGCATACTCTTTGACAGATGCAATCACATCCACTGAACAGTTTTCAATGGAAGCTTTGAGAGCTGGTTAGCTTTCTGTTTCGTAGCTTGCAATGAGCGTGTGTTTAAAATTTACACTTTGGAAATCTTCGTTAAATTACTGTATTTACTACCTACTTTGAATTTAGAGGGATGGTTTTCACGAATTTAAAACCCTCATTTGCGATGCTTTCTCGTGCCTCCAAATGGGCGCCTTTTGCCAGTGCTTAACGCCGGTTTGTCTAACAAGAATTCGCCGATACTTATGTTTTGCGTAGTATCAGGTGAGCGGAGATAAAGGGTGCCTGGAGGCATTTATCAAATAAGTGGTCCGATCAAGGTGATCATAGGCGCATGCGCCTTGATCGGCGCTTATATGATCATAGATTACTTCTTCACCTACACCGCTGATGCTTATGTCTCCGCAGATGTTGTGCGCGTTGCTCCAGAAATCTCTGGGTTTGTTACCGAAGTGCCAGTTGCCCGGAACACGAAAATTGGGGCCGGAGAACTCCTCCTGCAAATTGATCCTGAACCCTTTGCCTTAGCTGTTCAGGAAGCACGAGCAGAAGAAGCAAAGGCACTGGCCAGTCTCCGCCGGTCTGAAGCGGAAGTGCAGGTTGCGGAAGCTTCTGTGACTGCTGCCGTTGCCAAGGTTGCTAATCTGTCTGCGCAGCAGCAACGCTTTGAAGAATTGACCGATAATGGATTTGTGACACAGCAGCGCCTCGATAACATTACGCTCTCGTTGGAGGAGGCAAACGCGGAAACGGATTCTGCGCGTGATGCCTTGAGAGCGGCTACGCATCTGGTTGAGGTGATGCGCTCCACTTATGAGGCGGCTCAATCAGCTACAGCTCTTACGCAATATAATCTTCGTAAGTCGTCTCTTTTATCGCCTGTCGATGGTGTGGTCAGCGAATACACGGTTAACCCGGGTAATTATGTGCTGGAAGGCATTCCTCAACTGGCTTTGATCACGAACACGAACTGGAGAATTATAGCCAATTTGGTGGAACGTCACGCGGCTCGTCTCATTCCTGGACAGACGGTGTGGTTTCAAGTTTCTAGTGATCCTTACCGCATTCATAAAGGTACGGTGAGATCTATTGGGCGCGGTGTGTCCAGAATGGATTTAGATTTGAGGGTATTGCCATACATTCCCTTGACGACTGCCTGGATCCGGCTTTCTCAACGGTTTCCTGTTGAGATCGATATGGGCGAATATCTTGAACATCATCAGCCGATGCATGGCGGCGACGCTCGCATCTTTCTTGTGCATTAGGGGAGAGGCAGATGAAGCTGGATTATCACAATGGTTTTCGTACGGCTTTGATGGTAACGCTGGCTTCTGTTGTTGCGCTTGCTGCGGATGCGGATGACCCTTGGTGGGCGGCAATGTCTGCGATGACTGTAGCAAATGCAGACTGGACTAACGTATGGCGCAAAGGAGCTCAACGATTATTCGGTACGATTGCTGGTGCCGTGTTTGGCTACACGCTTGCTATCATGTTCAGAAACATTCCTATTTTCCAAGTGATTGCGATTGGAGGGCTTGCTGCGCTCGCAATTTACAAACGGATGGCAAGCCCAGATTACAGCTATGCCTGGTTGCTTGGCACCATCACTGCGATGCTTGCAATGTACATCTCAGTGGTCGAGATAAATGCACTTTTTTCTAAGATGGTGGATCGGAGTGTTACCGTCTTGATTGGGGTAGGAGTTGCGACCGTTGTTATGTATTGGCTGACCAAGGGCAGTTCTATCAAGGTCGGCTTCGGCCCCATTGGTATTAGCAGGCTTGAAGAAGTTGACTATAGCTGGGTTATGGCTCTTTGCATAACAGGGGCCATAGTCGCGATAGCTGCGCCAATCATTTATGTGAAGCATGATCTGATTGCCATGGTGCAGATTACCATTACTTCTCTTGTGGTTCTTTACGGTCCGGTTCAGGAAGTCAAAAAAGTTGCTCTAAATAGGTTGGTTGGCTGTCTGATGGGTGGGCTGCTGGGATTGTTTTTGGTGATGCTGGGGCTGCAGTCATTCTTCTGGTGGGTGATAGGTGTTTTTTGCGGACTGTTCTTTTTGTGTGCGCTTCATCACAGCAAAAGCTATTGGGCCTATGCAGGTACACAAGGTGGCTATGCCTTTGTTATTGCTGTCCTTACTTCGTCCGGGCCAGTAAATGATATTGAGGGTGTACTTGACCGTTTGGTCGGTGTTGTTTTGGGCGCAGTCTTAGGCATTGCAGTCCTGTATGCAGTCAGAGTGTGGCAAGGTGCCGAACCTAGGAACATCGAACATATCGCCCGGGAGCATCCATCCCAGAAGACGAAGGACTAATAAAAAAGAGAGGCTGCGAAATCGCAACCTCCCTGTGCATCAAGAATAGTGTTTGTGGTACAATTGATTAAAGAGCCCCGGTGTATTCACCGCGAGCGGGATAATCATTCTTGATGCAGAAGTCGAGAGCACCGAGCATTGGTTTAAAGTCAGGGCGTGCAAATGGCATAGTCTGCACATTCCCGAAGTAAAGAGTGCCGTCAGGCCTTACGAAGAACAGGCCGGGTTCAGCAAAGAGACCTGGTTCTTCGATACCGATAGACGTTTTTCCGCGGCCTGCTGAAATGAACAGACCCCATTCACGTGCTTTTGTCAGAGTAACGCCATAACCAACGCGCAGTTTGTCTGCTTTAATCGCATTGGAAAATGTTTGGGCACGGTCCTCTGTATCGGTTGAGAGGGCAATGGTTTTTACACCACGTTCCTCAAACTCTGGTGTCAGGCGTTCCAGTTCTTTCAGGTAGGTCGCACAAATGGGACAGTGCAGACCACGGTAAAAAACGACCAGAGTGGCAAAGTCAGAAGCATCGGCTGACAGATCGAATGTACCACCACCAACGAGGTTCGCAGATAAGCTTGGGACTGTCTTGCGAGGGATAAGCATTATTATTCTCCTGAGCTAAATTTTCTTTTTGTAGCTTTGCTCAATTCGATTTTTTGAAAGGGCAATTAGCAGTGGCTGATTTGTATTTGATATGATATTGAACGTTTAATTGCTTTTTGTTCGAAATAACTGACCGAGAGTTCGGATATGGCCACTGCACTTGCTGAGGTGAAACCGAGAGAGCTGCGATATGATCGCCTTTCTTCGCTTATTGAACGCTTTAAAGTGGAGGCATATATTCTTAAAAATACTGAGGATGAGGTGCTTCAGGGCAACTTTTTCATTCTTCGGTGTATGCAAGGTTTCCGGAAGCTTGTGTTTCTTCCTGTCAGCCCCAATAATCCTACTGAAGTTAAGCGTATCTGCGAGGATACTGTTGTTCTTGCCGGAGCTCGGGTTGAGTTTGGTGGGCCGGGATCACAGCTGAGCACTGCTTTGCCTGATTACGTGGAGATTTACCTCAAGGATGCACCGGAGCTGGAGAGTCTTGCTGCATTGGTCGTGGAAGAAGTGCTTTCACCTCGATGTGGAAGTGCTGCCGTGATCAATCGCTTGTGTGAAGTGGTCGTGATCCGGCTGCTGCGTCATGCGGTGCGGTCCGGTGTTGCTTGCAGTGGTTTGATTGCCGGTTTGGCTCATCCTAATCTGGCGCAAGCACTTATTGCCATCCATGAAGACCCTTCCAAGCAGTGGCGACTGGAAAGTCTTGCAGAAGTTGCTGGCATGTCGCGCACGCAGTTTGCTGTGCACTTCAAGGAGGTCATGGGGGAGACGCCAGGGTCGTATTTGAGCAACTGGCGACTGGCATTGGCTAAATTGGACCTAGAGGCTGGGCGCCCTTTGAAAAGCGTTGCAGCACGGGTTGGATTTGCTTCACCGACGGCGTTGTCACGGGCCTATCAGCGGCGCTACAATGAGCTTCCTCGCAATGTTGCAACGAAAACAGTTGTGGCTGCTTAGTGTACATGCACTCTGCGTGTTTGTCCTAATGTCACACCTCTGCTTTCTTTTGAGAATACAAATGAGCTGTCCATGAGTTTTACAGAACGCCCAATTAATCTGACGGATGAACCTGTCAAAGGTCATGTATCGGAAGTCTTTTTTGCCTTCCTGAAGCTGGGCTTAACCTCGTTTGGTGGGCCGATCGCTCATCTGGGTTATTTTCGCGAGGAGATCGTAAAGCGCCGGAAGTGGCTTTCTGAAGAAGCCTATGGTGATTTGGTTGCGTTGTGTCAGTTCCTACCGGGACCAGCCAGCAGTCAGGTTGGGTTTGGGCTTGGACTTATGCGGGCGGGGCCGCTGGGAGCTTTGGCTGCCTTCTTCGCCTTTACAGCTCCGTCAGCCTTGCTGCTCTTTGGATTTGCCTATTGGGCGAGCGCTTTTGAAGGCCCCGTCGGTGTGGGGCTGATTCATGGCCTCAAGCTGGTGGCGGTTGCTGTTGTTGCTCAGGCTGTCTGGGGAATGGCTCGCAACTTTTGTGCGGATCAACTCAGAGCCGGGCTTGCTGTACTGGCCGTGGTTCTTGTTGTTGCCTTCGGTGGTGCCGGAGGGCAGATCGCGGCGATTGTGGCTGGTGGTCTGGGAGGCTTTTTGTTTTGCCGCTCAGAGCCCAAAGCCGACGTGCATGAGGTTCTTTTTGCCCCAAGGCGGAGGATTGGTCTTCTTTCTGCCATTCTATTTGCTGTGCTGCTTTTTGGTCTGCCCGTTCTGAGTGATGTTATTGTTGATCCGTTGCTGGGGGTGTTTGCCAGCTTCTACCATTCCGGTTCACTTGTGTTTGGTGGAGGGCATGTGGTGTTACCACTGCTGGAAGCTGAGGTGGTTGGCAAAGGACTGGTAAGTGAGAGCTCTTTCCTTGCCGGATATGGCGCAACGCAAGCAGTGCCGGGGCCTTTGTTTACATTTGCCGGATATCTGGGCGCTGAAATGCAGACAGGCTATGCGGCGTGGATTGGGGCGAGCATCGCGTTGCTGGGTATCTTCCTGCCCGGGGCGTTGTTATTAATTGCCGGTCTGCCTTACTGGGCCGTGCTGCGTCAGACACCTTCTGCACGTGGCATCATGGCTGGTGCAAATGCGGCTGTTGTTGGTGTTCTTGGAGCGGCCTTATATGCGCCTGTCTGGACCAGTGCGATTTTAGAGGCGAAAGATTTTGCAGCTGCGCTTTGCGGATTTGTTCTGCTGGTTTCTTTCAAATCGCCGCCATGGGTGGTCGTGGTACTTCTTGGCCTGACCGGGATCGGCTTTGCGTTCATTTAAAACCTTCAGACAATAAAAAACCCGGAGTGCTGCGCATCCCGGGTCTTAGAACTTGTTGTCTTTGCTGATTAAGCAGCGAGGCTTTGCATCACGCTTTCAAACAAAGCACGGCCTTCGAGGCCACCATGAAGATCTTCGATGAGATTTTCAGGGTGAGGCATCATGCCGAGAACGTTGCCTTTGGCACTGGTGATGCCCGCAATGTCGTTGAGAGAACCGTTTGGGTTAGTCCTGTCAGCATAGCGGAATGCGACGCGGCCTTCGCCTTCGAGTTCTTTCAGGGTTTCTGCATCAGTAAAGTAGTTACCGTCATGGTGTGCCACCGGACAGCGCCAGACTTTGCCTTTTTCCATATGCGATGTGAAAGCGCTGTTGGTGCTGGTGGTCTCCAGCACAACTTCCTTACACACGAAGTGGAGGGATGCATTGCGCATCAACGCACCTGGCAACAGGCCTGCCTCAGTTAGCATCTGGAAACCGTTACATACGCCGAGAACGTGACGTCCCTGATCTGCTGCAGCTTTGAGGGCTGGCATGATGTGGGAGCGTGCTGCAATCGCACCTGAGCGAAGGTAATCGCCGTAGGAGAAGCCGCCTGGCAGAACGTAAAGGTCTGCGTCCGGCAACTCAGTTTCAGTATGCCATACCGTGGCAACAGGCTGGCCGGAGATCTGCTCCAGCGCTTTGATCATATCGCGATCCCGGTTGGAACCGGGGAATAGGATCACTGCGGATTTCATGAATGTTTCCTCTTGGATGGAGGGCCGCTTGTTACAGACGAGATTTTACAGAAGTAAAAACACCGCAAGAACAGAGAGGGCAGCGGGCAAGCCAATAAAGATGATCGCTTTGATAACCATGAACCGGATGATCCGGCCTGTATCGTCTTGCACGTTTATGCCCTCGCAGATTCTGCTATCGGTTACTTCAGAGAAGCTCTATCGAGTAATTTTCGATGACGGTGTTTGCCAGTAGCTGTTCGCACATGGCTTCAATGTCAGCTTTTGCCTGAGCATCGGTGCGATCCGCCAATTCAAGGTCAAACACTTTACCCTGGCGGATGCCTTCAACGCCTTCAAAACCAAGAGAACCAAGGGAGCCTTCGATTGCTTTGCCCTGGGGATCGAGAACACCGTTCTTAAGAGTGACGGTCACACGTGCCTTCATGGTTCTAACTGGTCCTTCCTTACCAAAATGAGAGATTCAAGCGGTTTGCATTGCGCCTGCCGCGAAAATCCGTTCTTTGCGCGCGTTCATAACGCGGGAATCTGTACTGGGGAAGTGAAAATGAGTGCAGGTAGTGAGATAGTTCAATACCGGTGCGGTAGTTTGCTTGCCCCAAAAATGCAAAACGGGCCGCAGGGGCCCGTTCATTGATTATTTGACTAGTACTGGTCCAGAATGTCCCGGGCGGTCGTTGTCGATCAGGATACCAAGCCTGCGGGCTACTTCCTGATAGGCTTCAACCATACCGCCCATGTTCTGGCGGAACCGGTCCTTATCCATCTTGTCGTTTGTGGAAGTGTCCCACAAGCGACAGCTGTCTGGAGAGATCTCGTCCGCAAGGACGATACGCATCATGTCGCCTTCGATCTGTCGTCCAAGTTCGATCTTGAAGTCAACGAGGCGAATACCAACGCTCATGAACAGACCGGACAGGAAATCGTTGATGCGGATGGCGAGTGCCATGATGTCATCAAGCTCCTGAGGAGCGGCCCAACCAAAAGCGGTGATGTGTTCTTCAGAAACCAGCGGATCTCCAAGTTCGTCGTTCTTGTAGTAGAACTCGATAATGGAGCGTGGAAGCTGAGTACCTTCTTCCAATCCCAGGCGTTTGCACAGAGAACCTGCTGCAACGTTGCGGATAACGACCTCGATCGGGATGATTTCCACCTGACGGATCAGCTGTTCGCGCATGTTCAACCGACGAATAAAATGGGTTGGAATGCCCATGTTATTCAGATTGTTGAAAATGTACTCAGAGATCCGGTTGTTCAGGACACCCTTTCCATCAACGACTTCATGCTTTTCGTTGTTGAAGGCTGTAGCATCATCTTTGAAGTGCTGAATCAGCGTTCCCGGCTCAGGACCCTCATAGAGAATCTTAGCCTTGCCTTCGTAAATTCGCCGACGGCGGTTCATAGGCACTTACCATTGCGTTTGTAGAACAAGTCGTACGGGTGACGTTGAGGCTTAAACCACTTGCCTTGCAAAACATTCGAGCAAAAATGCTGCGAATGACCCTCCAGCACTGGTTTTCGCATCTTTCGTCATTGCGAAAATCGCGATCCCGCTATGCGGCGCGGAACTTAACCGACTTTTTGATAAAGCACAAATGGGTAATTTGAATGGCGTCAACGCTCTCTGAATTGCTGCTGACTACAACTAATGGCTTTTGACCTGCAAATAGAAGTTGCGTACAATGAATTACGTAAGTTATAGCGTGGCTTGTAAGAGGGGAGGGACCTTTTTACATTGTCTGAGCTAGGAGGGAATAGATGAGCACGTTTGACAAACGAGCTGATGCGTTTGAAGGCAGTTTCGCAATGGGTTCTGAGCTTGCTTTCAAGGCTACTGCACGGCGCGATAAGCTGCTGGGCCAGTGGGCTGCTGAGAAGCTTGGTTTGGCCGGAGACATCGCAGAAGATTACGCCAACAAGATCGTCCAAACTGATCTTAAAGAGCCAGGCGACGAAGACATTTTTGCTCGTATTTCCAAAGATTTTGCAGATGCAAGTGTTGAGCAGTCTGAACACCAGATTCGCCGCACTATGGAAGAGCTGATGGCTGTTGCGAAAAAGGAAGTTGCTGAGGAAGCATAAGCTGCACTCCTTAAGCAGGCTCACCAAGAGAGCCCTTAAACTAGAGAATTTGCCGTCTTCCCTTGATTATTTTCAGGGAGACGGCTTTTTTGTTTGAATGATAGTTTTGTTTTAGAGCTGGTGCTGCGTGGTTGATGGTGCCTGTGCTTAATCAGATGAGGCATTGAATGACTGAGAATAAGTGTCTGGCAGAGAAGTTGAGAGCAGGGCAAACCATTGTGAGCGCGTGGGCAAGCCTGCCTTCTCCAATATTTTCTGATCTGTTTTTAAGAGGCGGCTACAAAGCAATCACACTGGATTTACAGCATGGTTTGTTAACCACTGCTGAAGCGCGTGATTCTATCAAAGAGATCATCAATGGTGGCGGGCATGCTGTTGCACGAATCTGTGTCGACGACTTTAAAAAAGCCAGCTGGTTGTTGGATGTGGGCGCTGAAGTGATTATCGCGCCTATGATCAACTCAGTGGACGACGCGAAGAAGCTGGTGGAATTCTGCAAGTACCCGCCGCTGGGTGCGCGTAGCTATGGTGCTGTTGGTGCAACCATGGCAACTGGTGTTTCTATGGATGATTATTTTGCTTCGGCTGATGAGAAAACGCTTGCCATTGCCATGATTGAGACGCCAGAGGCCTATGAGGCGCTTGAAGACATTCTGGCTGTTGATGGCTTGGATGGCATTTTTGTCGGGCCTGCTGACCTGTCATTGACTGTTTCTGGCGGACAATGCGTGGAACCTGTTTCTGACGGTTCTCTGGAGATGCAGAAAGACATTGCAGAGAAAACCCGTGTGGCTGGGAAGATTGCAGGGATCTATTGTGTTTCCAAGGGGCATCTTCAGCACTCAAAGGCTGCTGGTTATCAGTTTATGACGTTTGGGACGGATTCGACTTTGTTTATCAATGCTGCTGCGGAAGCTGCGAGTTCATTGGATTAAAGCCACTACGTCTGCAAAAAAAAAGGCCGCCTTAGGGGCGGCCTTTTGCATTTCAGGATCAAAAAATCAGACCTGAGTAGCAGCGCGGATTGCTGCGATGTTTTCGCGATAGCTCTCAACTGTGCCGCCTTTGAAGACTGCTGAGCCTGCGACCAGTGTGTCAGCGCCAGCCTTGGTGACCAATGGGGCTGTCTCAGGGGTGACCCCGCCATCAATCTGGATGCGGATTGGGCGATCGCCGATCATGCTTTTGATGCGGGCAACCTTCTCGATTAGAGAGTGGATAAATTTCTGCCCACCGAAGCCAGGGTTTACGGTCATGACAAGGATCAGGTCGACGCTGTCCAGAACATACTCAAGGCAGCTTTCGTGTGTGCCAGGGTTTAGAGAAACGCCTGCCTTTTTACCCAGATTGCGGATTGCCTGCAAAGAGCGGTGCAGGTGAGTGGTCGCTTCTGCGTGAACTGTGATGTAGTCCGAGCCAGCTTTTGCGAAGGCTTCAAGGTACGGATCACATGGTTCGATCATAAGGTGCGCGTCGAAGACTTTATCGGTGTGAGGGCGGAGTTTTGCAATGACGTCCGGGCCGAAGGTGATGTTTGGAACGAAGTGGCCGTCCATGACATCCAGATGGATCCAGTCGGCTCCAGCTTCAACTACATCACGAACTTCTTGCCCCAGCTTAGAAAAGTCTGACGCAAGAACGGAAGGGGCGATAACGAGCGGCTGTGCCATAGCAGGGATTCTCCTAGATGTGCCCAATTTGCTGTGCGGCTAACATGGACACACATGAGAAGCAAGTGGTGCGAACAGCGCAGCTTACCGCATAGCGCTCAAGGGATTGTTGCTTCTGCTTCACGGATGTGTATCGCAGCAGGCTTAAGGATCCATGGAAGCAGGTAGATCGGGAACTGGGCAAATGCAAAGAACAGCCATGCGAGCTCTGGAATTGTGCCTCCCAATGCAGCAACCATCAGGCCTAGATTGCGGCTTCCGGTGCCGTAGGCGGCGATGAAGGCAGTTTGCTGTCCTGCCGGATAAAAGATCAGGAAGGTTACGAGCAACTGAAGTGCTGCAATTGCAAAGACACCCACAAACAAGGCGGTGGCTTTGAAAGGTGCGGTTATTGCAAAACCAGTCACACCATCCATCGCTGCAACGGCAAAGATAAAGAGCACGATACAGTTTAGGCCGTTGATGTGGTCTGTCACTTCATTGATCCGTTTTGCACCAATTAGATAATAAAGCAGTCTTCCCAACCCTGCAGAGCCGATAAGGAACATGGCCAGATTGGTCGCCAGAGACAGCGGAGAGACCTGAAGGGTTTCTGGTAGCAACAGGTAGGCGAACAAAGCCGTGCTGAAAGGGGCGACGATCAACGACAAGGTTGAAATGGTGAGGGCAAGGGCTCCGTTGAGACCAAACATCCAGATAAAGATTGGCGTGGACATAACGGGCGGTGCAGCAGACACCATGAACAAGGCCGTCAATACTCCCAAGTCGATCTGATCCAACCCGATAATCAGGCAGGTCACTGTTGCGAGTAGGGGGAGAATGAGCATTTGCCAGAGCATTGCCGCAAACGCTGGCAGTGGGCGTCTGAGCTGATTGGCAATGGCTGCGTTGTCTACCCGAATAAAGCTCAGGGTTAGCAGAATAAAGATTGCGGGCGTCAGAAGGATACGCAGGGCTTCAGCAATTCCGGGTAGGAAAAGGCCAAGGAAGATTGAGATAGCGACTGCATTGGTACCGTTTCGCCCCAAAAAACGCAGGAGTGAGTTGATCAGCTTGAGGCCGCTTATAACGAATGTGGGGGAAGGCAATGTTTAGTCCACGCGAAAACTTAAGTGCAAGAGATCGCGCGACTAAACCATATCAGTCGAGTTTGAGCAAACATTTCAGTGTTTCAGCGACTACGCGTAAACTAACTGCGATTAGGCTGGTCCGGAAACGTTAGTTGGCAAACTCTTTAAGAGGTAACGCAACTGTTTCCTTAATTGTCGAAACTACAATGCGTGACTGAACATCTGAGACAAGAGCGTTGTCCAGAAGCTTCAAACGAAGGAAATCGTCATAAGACTTTATATCTGTGGCGACCACTTTGATGAGGTAATCCACTGCGCCGGTGATGCGTTCGCATGTAACAACTTCGGGCCATACCCCAATTAGCCTGTCGAATGTTTCCATGTTCTCGCGGCTGGGTACAGTGAGTTTAACAAATGCATATGCGAGAAAGCCAAGTCCGACGGCTTCGCGATCAACCAGCGCTGCCGTCTGTTTGATAACGCCAGACTCCTTGAGTTTCTTAATTCGCCTCCAGCAAGGAGTTTGGCTCATACCGGCTTCTTTGGCGATATCTGCGATGGATTGGGATGCATCTTTTTGCAGAATCCGCAGAACTCGGATGTCGGATGGGTCCAATAAGGAATTTTCGCTCATGTGCCCTCTTAGGAATAATTTTTCGACTGAGTACGTATTTGTCGGTAGGATAGCACAGAAAGCACGCAAAAAAAGGATCACTATGGGCTAGGACGAAAGAATTGGTTTTGGCGGGGGGGACCGTCCACAGCCATGATGGGAGAGGAGCTCATTGAATGAACGTAAGTGTGCCACCGATCAGCTTACATGACAAATACACAGCTGAAACAGGCAATGTTTACCTAAATGGTATTCAGGCACTGGTACGACTGGCGTTGGATCGTGGTCGATTAGATCGTGTTAAGGGATTGAAAACAGGCGGTTTTATCTCAGGATACCGCGGTTCTCCAATTGCTGGTTACGACACGGAGCTTCAAAGATCACGTCAATATCTCGATCCGCTGGATATTCAGTTTCAGCCGGGAGTGAATGAGGAACTGGGCGCCACAGCAGTGTGGGGATCGCAAAAAGTCAGACAGCACGGCAAGGGCTCAGCCTTTGATGGCGTCTACGGTATCTGGTACGGGAAGGCGCCAGGTGTTGATAGAGCAGGTGATGTGCTGCATCAGGCAAGTGCTTCTGGAACCGACCCAAATGGCGGAGTTGTGGCACTTGCAGGCGATGACCATCTGGCAAAATCTTCCATTTTGCCCGCTCAAAGCGAGTTTTTTTTCCAGCATGCAGAAATTCCGGTTCTCAACCCGGCTGACATTCAGGAAGTTCTGGATTTTGGCTTACATGGGTTTGAGATGTCCCGTTACACCGGTCTGTGGAGTGCATTGATTTGCCTTGCAGATACGATGGATGCATCTGGTGTTGTTTCTGTTGATCCAAGGCGTATGTCATTTTCACGCCCTGCTGCGTTTGATCCGCGCAAGAATGCTGAGCTGAATCGTGTGCTCTTGCTCGGTAATCGGTTGGAGACAGAGCGTCTATTGCGTGACATCCGCATGCCAGCGGTTCTGGCGTATGCAAAGGCGAATCGTCTTGACCATGTTGCCTATGGTGCGCAAAAGCCGCGTATCGGTATGGTTGCGACAGGCAAAGCATTCCGTGATTTGTGTCAGGCTCTTCGTCTGATGGGAATTACAGATCAGCGCGCCAAAGAGATCGGGCTGGCGGTGTATAAGGTTGGTATGCCTTATCCGCTTGAGCCAACAGCATTTTCAAGCTTTGCGCGCGGTGTCGAAAAGATTCTGGTTGTTGAGCACAAGCGTGCGTTCATCGAGCCACAAATCAAAGAGATTGCTTACAACTGGCCGAATGATCAGCAGCCGAAGATTCTAGGTAAGAAAGATGCGCAGGGAGAGCCTCTGCTCTCGGATGTTCTGGAGCTTTCCATTGATGAGATGATCCGTGTGATCATGAATTTCCTGCCTCAGGAATACGTCAATGACGAGATGCGTTCTGTTGCTGATTCCATGATGCGTCAGCAGATGTGGGCTCAGGGAAATGGCGAACTTGCAGCGCGTTCCCCTTACTTCTGCTCTGGTTGTCCGCACAACACGTCGACCGTGGTGCCTGAAGGGTCTCGCTCGATGCCAGGTATTGGCTGTCATGCCATGACCGAGATTAATGGCCGGACCACTGATGGCCAGATTGCCATGGGTGGTGAAGGTACTCTCTGGGTAGGTCAGGCGAACTTTGCGCGTGATGAGCATGTATTTGCCAATATGGGAGATGGAACCTATTTCCACTCCGGTATTCTGTCGATCCGTCAAGCAGTTGCTGCGCGTGTGCCGATCACCTTCAAGCTCCTTTACAACGATGCTGTCGCTATGACAGGTGGTCAAGAGATCGATGGGTCTCTTACCGTGCCACAGCTTCTCAACCAGCTTCATGCTGAGGGGGTTGAGAAGGTTGTTCTGCTCAGCGAGAACCCAGAGGACTACTCTGGCCGTCAGGATCTTGCCGTTACCGAGCCTGTTCATCACCGTGATGATCTGATGAAAGTGCAGAACGAACTCAAAGAGTTCAAAGGTGTTTCTGCAATCGTGTTTGATCAGACCTGTGCCGCTGAGAAGCGTCGCCGCCGGAAGAGAGGGTTGTATCCTGATCCGGACCTGCGTTTGTTCATCAATGACCGTGTCTGTGAAGGGTGTGGCGATTGTTCTGTGCAGTCCAACTGTCTTTCTGTTGAGCCAGTTGAGACGGTGTTTGGTGAAAAGCGCCGTATCAATCAGTCTTCCTGTAACAAGGACTTCTCTTGTGTAAAGGGGTTCTGCCCATCCTTTGTTTATGTGAAGGGTTCGAAGCTGCGTCAGGCAAAGCCTGCTGATTTTGCGCTTGATGAGTTTGTGAAGCAGCTGCCAGACGTTCAATTGCCATCACTGGAGAACACTCACAACCTGCTGGTGGCTGGTATTGGTGGTATGGGCGTTACGACCATTTCTGCGATTATCGCGATGGCGGCTCATATTGACGGGATCAAAGCCTCTACGCTTGACATGACTGGCCTTGCTCAAAAGGGTGGACCTGTGACCTCCCATGTGCGCTTTGCTGCGGCGAGTGACACAATTGAAGGGCCACGTGTGCCGCCTGCACAGCTGGATGTGCTGATTGCAAGTGATATGCTGGTTGCAAGTAAGGCTGAGCAGCTTTCCCTTTATCACAAGAGCAGAACGCATGGCTTTGTGAACACAAACGTCACGCCGACCTCTGAGTTTGTGATGAAGCAGCAGCTTTCTTTTGATGAGCATAAGATGAAGCGGACGTTGGAGCAGGGGACGCTTGATCTGAGAGCACATGATCTGGCGAACATTGCTGAGAAGCTGCTGGGTGATGCGATCTACACCAACATGATGCTCATCGGGTTGGCTTATCAGGCTGGTACTCTGCCAATCACAGCACAAGCTATTGAGAATGCTATCTCATTGAATGGTGCAGCTGTTGAGAAGAACATCAATGCCTTCCATGCAGGCCGTGTTCTTTACTCCAATCCAGATACTATTTTTGCAGCTCTTCCACGTCAGGAAGCTGTGAAGGTGATGTCACTGGACGAGAAGACTACCTTCTTCTCGAAAGAGCTTACCGCTTACCAGAACAAAGCCTACGCCAATAAGTATCTCGACAAGATTTCTGAGATCAGAGCGCGGGATGAAGAGTTTGGTCCGGGCTCTCTTGAGGTGACGCATACTGCGGTTGAGATGCTTTACAAGGTGATGGCTTACAAAGACGAGTATGAAGTTGCACGTCTTTATAGTGAGCCAGAGTTCCGTAAGAATCTTGAAGCCCAGTTCGCGGATCCAGGTGAGTTGCAGTTGATGTTGGCTCCTCCGTTCCTGCCAGGTAAGCCAGATCCAAAGACTGGCCGACCTCAGAAACGGGCGTTTGGTCCTTGGATTTTCAAGGCATTCGAGATGCTTGTTTCCCTGCGGAGCCTTCGCGGTACTGCGCTTGATCCATTTGGGTATGCGCGGGAGCGCAAAGACGAGCGAGCGTTGCTCAAGCAGTACCAGGAAGATCTCTTTTTGGTTGGTGGAAAACTTGGTACGGCCAATTACGGATTGTTACGTGAGTTTCTCAATTTGCCCGATTCTATTCGGGGTTATGGTCCGATCAAGGACGAGAACCTGAAGCTTGCGCAACTCAGGCGCGAAGAGCTTCTTGGGAGACTTGAAGAAGACCCGACAACAGTCACCTTTAAAGAAGCAGCCGAATAACCTTCGTTATTGGCGGAAAACAAACAATGCCGGCTCTGAAAAGGGTCGGCATTTTGTGTTTCAAGTCACAGTTACGTGAACTAATTCTTGATATGCGTTTGCCCACGGGCAGCTATCTCAATTTTCTCAAAATTCGAACTTGTCTTTTTTTGGGTCTTCCTCTAAAACCGACCGGACGGTACAAAAACCGACTGGACGGTACAGAAACCGACCGGACGGTACAGGCTCCGGTTAGAGGAGAGGGATACCAGCGTGGAAACAACAGCTGAACATATTCTGGATGCAGTCGAGCGTCTGGTTTGCATTGAAGGAACTCGTAAGCTGACCATTGATGCGGTGGCGGCTGAGGCCGGCATGTCCAAAGGCGGGGTGCTTTACAACTTCCGAAGCAAGCATGAGCTGTTGCTGGGTGTGATCCGCAGAGTTGTTTCTGAGGTTCGCGAACGGACTTACACGCTGAGCGACAAGTTGACAGAGCAGGGAGTGGCCTGTCCCATTTTGCGGGCAAGCTTCCAGATCTACAAAGAATACAGAGAGAAGACCGCTCCGAAAGCGTTGTTTGCTCTTGCTGCTCAAGAACCTGAGTTGATTGCTGAATTTCAGGAGATGAGTGCTGAATTTGGAAGAGCAATCAACGGTGAAGTTAGTGACCCGGTTACGGGGCATATGTGTTTGCTCATAATAGACGGGCTTTATTATCGCCAAGCGCTGGATATTGAACATAACAGCACTGGTGAAATTGATGGACTTATTGATCGCGTGTTGGAAATCACCTCCCAGAATGACCGGTACGCCGAATTGAACGCTGAAGCTGGAAACTAAGGTAAAATGCAGAAAATAAGCGGAAAAAGTAGAATAGGACGCCTGAGCGCTCCTGTTTTTGTTGGGGCACTTGCTCTGCTGCTTGCAAGTTGTCAGGAGCAGGAAGTTGTTGAAGCGCCAAAAACGGTTGCTCCTCGTCCTGCTCGTGTCATGGTCGTTTCTGAGATTGATGATCTCTTTACACGTAATTTCACGGGTCGTGTCGATGCGGTTCAGACCGTCGATCTGGCGTTTCGTGTGTCTGGTCAGCTTGTTGAACTGCCAATCATTGAAGGGCAGCGTATTGCAAAAGGTGATCTGATTGCCGCGCTTGACCCAACTGACTACGAAAACACTGTTCGTGAAGCTCAGGTCAACTTTGAACAAAAGAAGAAAGACCTGAAGCGCTTTGAAACGCTGAAAGACAAGCAGGTTATCTCTGAAGGTCAGTACGATAATGCAAAGACTGCATTTGATCTTGCCGAAGTGACCCTTGATAAAGCCAAGCAGAACCTTGGTTATACAAAGATCGTTGCGCCTTACGATGCAATCGTAACCTCTCGTTCGCTGGATAATTATGCGATCATCAATGCTGGTACCAGCATTGCTCGTTTGCAGGATGTGAGTGAAGTTCGCATCGATATCAACGTTCCTGAAACACTGTTTGCTCAGGCGACTGAATCCTCTGTTCTTAAAATGACTGCTGAGTTCCCTTCCCATCCGGGTAAGGTGTTCCCATTGGAATATCGCGAGCACAGCACGGAAGCAGACAAGGTTGCTCAGACCTATCGTGTGACTTTAGCTATGAACAATGATGATGGTTACAACATCATTCCAGGCATGACTGCGAGCGTAAAAGTTAAGCTCAACGGTCTTGATAAAGCTCAGAGCACCGCCTTCTTCGTACCGACATCTGCAGTTGGCTCTTCTCCTGATAAAAGCCCGTATGTGTGGGTTGTTGACGAAAGCGAAAAGCGTGTTGGTCGTCGTAAGGTTTTGCTTGGAACTGTGCTTGGCAGCTTCATTCCAGTGCTTTCGGGCTTGAAAGACGGCGAGATGATCGTGACGGCTGGTGTGAGCCATCTGAGCGAAAATCAGCTGATCGTGCCTAAGCTGTAAGAGTAGCGTCTAGGAGTTTTTGATATGGATATTGCACGCTACTCGATCGAGAAGCCGGTCAATGTCTGGATGGTTGTTCTGATTGCTTTACTTGGGGGCATTTGGGCTCTGGGCGGCATTGGACGACTGGAAGATCCGGCATTTACCATTAAAGAAGCGCAGGTGATCACCTCTTATCCAGGGGCGAGCGCTGCGGAAGTTGAGGAAGAAGTTACTGAACGGCTGGAAAGTGCCATTCAGCAGATGCCTCAGCTGAAAGAAGTTCGCAGTACCTCTGAACCGGGCCTCTCCCGTATTCAGGTGGAAATGAAAGACACTTATGACGGCACTGAGTTGCCTCAGGTGTGGGATGAGCTGCGTCGTAAAGTAAACGATGAAGTGGCAGACCTGCCAAATGGTGTTCGCACTCCCGTTGTCTATGACAGCTTCGGTGATGTGTTCGGCATGTACTATGCTCTGACGGCTGATGGATACTCCAACCGTGATATCCGTAAGACCGTGAAAGAGCTGCGCCGTGAACTGCTGACTGTCGATAACGTTGCTAAGGTTTCTATTCTTGGTGAGCCTGAGGACGAGATCATCATTGCGATGGATCAGGACCGGTTGGCGCAGCTGGGAATTACCATTGCAGACGTGCAGAATGTGCTGAATGCGGAAAACGCTATCCAGGCTAACGGTACGACCGTATCCGGTGATCTGCGCATTCGTATCTCGACAGTTTCTGCCTTTGACAGTTACCGTAGTATTCAGGATCTTGTGATCGGTAATCCGGGTTCTACAGCGATGGTTCGTTTGTCTGATGTGGCGACGCTTTCTGTGCAAGAGCCTGAAAATCCGAAGGTTCTGGTTCGTCATAACGGCCAGCGCGCGGTTACCCTTGGCGTTGCTGCTGTTGAAGACACAAACGTTGTGGCCGTTGGGCAAGACGTTGAAGCGCATCTGAATGACTTGCGTGCGAACCTGCCTGTTGGCATGGAAGTCATCCCTATCTACGAACAGCACAAAGTGGTTGATCAGGCCGTTGGTTCCTTTGTTTGGAACCTTGTAATGTCTGTTTCCATCGTGATTGTGGTGCTCGGCATCTTCATGGGCTGGCGTGCTGCTGTGGTGGTTGGCTCGGTTCTGTTGCTGACCGTTTTGTCAACGATCCTGATTATGAAGCTGGGCAGTATTGAGCTTGAGCGTATTTCGCTTGGTGCGCTTGTTATTGCCATGGGTATGTTGGTGGACAACGCCATTGTTGTTGCCGAAGGTATGATGATCAACATGCAACGCGGTATGCGGCCTATCAAAGCTGCGTCGACCGTTGTTGAGCAGACGAAGTGGCCACTTCTGGGTGCGACTGTCATCGGCATCATGGCATTCTCTGGTATTGGTCTTTCCAGTGACAGTACCGGTGAGTTCATGTTCTCGCTGTTTGCTGTGGTTGGCATCTCCCTGTTGATGTCCTGGTTGTTTGCGATCCTTGTTACGCCGCTGTTTGGTAAGTACTTCTTCAAGATGGCTGCCATCTCCGGTGATGAGCATGATCCTTACCGCGGCTTCATGTACACCATGTTCCGTAAGATCCTGGTGCTGACGCTGAAACTGCGTTGGTTGTCTCTGGCAGCTCTGATCGGTGTGACTGTGGTTTGCTTCTGGTCTTTCCAGTTTGTTGCAAACTCCTTCTTCCCGAATTCTGCGACTCCGCTGTTTTACGTGAACTACTGGTTGCCGCATGGTACCGACATTCACGCGACTGCGCGTGATATGGAGAAGCTGGAAAACGAGATCCTGTCTTTGCCAGGTGTCGTTTCGACCAACTCCTTCATTGGTCAGGGTGCAACCCGCTTTATGCTGACTTACTCAGCTCAGGACGGTAGCTCCAACTATGGTCAGGTGATTGTCCGGGCTGAAAACACTGATGTTATTAATGATCTTGCATTGAAGATCCGTGCGTTCGGTGTTGCCGAGTTGCCTCAGGGACAAGTGTACACCGAGCGTCTGGTGTTCGGTCCGCCGTCTGGTGCTGATGTTCAGGCTCGTATCACTGGTCCGGATGCTGACGTTCTGCGTGCTATCTCTGAAGAGATGATCCAGATCTTCAAGGATCCTCAGTACCGCTTGAGTGATGTTCGTACCGATTGGCGCGAACGTGAGCTGGTGATGCATCCGAAGTTTGATGAGCAGCGAGCTCGTATTGCTGGCATCACGAGACAGGACCTTTCTACTGCGGTTCAGTTTACCTCTGATGGTATCCGTGCAGGCGACTATCGTGATCTGGATGAAGACATTCCGATCATCGTGAAACGTAAGCGCGGCGAAGGTGAGACTGCGTCTGAAGCCCTTATAAACACACTGGTTTGGAGCTCTCAGCAGCGCAAGTATGTGCCGATTGATCAGGTGACTTCCGGTATCTCTACTGAAGCTGAAGATACTTTGATCCGTCGTCGGGATCGTGTGAAGACGTTGAGTGTGCTTGGGGCGAGTGCTCCGAATGAGTTGGCGTCGGTTGCTCATGCTCGAATTCGGGGTGCGATTGAGAGTGTTCCGCTTCCTGATGGGTATTCCATGGAGTGGGGTGGTGAGTACGAGAACTCTCAGGATGCGAATGCGTCGCTGGGTAGTAAGGTGCCTGTTACCTTCCTCGTGATGATTGTTATCTCCATCCTGTTGTTCTCTAAGGTGCGGGAACCACTCATCATCTGGCTGATCGTACCGATGTCTATCAACGGTGTTGTGATTGGTCTGCTTGGGACAGGTATGCCGCTCGACTTTATGGCAATCCTTGGTGTGTTGTCGCTGTCAGGTATGTTGATCAAGAATGCGATCGTGCTTCTGGAAGAGATCGACCTGCAGCTGGAGCATGGCGGAGACCGGTTTGAGGCTGTTGTCAGCGCAAGTGTTTCTCGTTTGCGTCCGGTGTCTATGGCAGCGATCACAACGATCCTTGGTATGGCTCCGCTGATTGTTGATCCGATGTTTGCGAGTATGTCTGTGACCATTATGGGTGGTCTGACGTTTGCGACGCTGCTGACATTGCTGGCTGTTCCGCTGCTGTTCATCATCTTCTACCGCATCCATCCAGGTGAGGGTGCAGGGAAAGGTAAGGCAGAGAAGTCTTTGAAAGAGCTAAAAGAAAAACCTTCGGTTGATCGGAAGGCTGAGCCGGAACCGGCTTAAGAAAAAGGCCTTCCCGGTTACCTAAAACCGGGAAGGCCCATGAGATAAGCAAGGGACGGCGTATATTTACCGCACACTCCGTCCTTTGCTCCCCCGCGTCGCCTCTGCCCCCAACACCAGAGGCGGCGCATCTTTTTTGCCTTTACGGCACTCCCCACAACAACTTGATCAGGCACTTTGCGCGAATTTGCGTTGTTTTGCGCAATTTAACGTTTTTGTACGTTGGTTCGCGTTGCTATGTGGATCGTTACCTTAACGGAAATAGCGGAATAGGGAATTCAAATCTACCGTGATCGATGCTGGTTTTTCCATGTTGGTACAGTATCACCCGGGTACTCTTGTGCGCAGTACACGCCGCGCGCGATGGCACGGGAGACTGTCTGAGCAGCGTATGCACCCAGTTCCAGCAGCTCGACCATCGGCTCCTGCATTTTTCGTTTGCCGGTAGAAATCACGAAGAGCAGATCGCCGTCCATTGGTGTGTGTGCTGGCCAGAGGGCGCGGGCGTAGCCGTCGTGGGCGGCTGTGGCAATCCGTTTGGCTTCTGACTTGGTTAATATCAGGTCAGTTGCGACAACGCCGATGGTGGTGTTTGTGTTCGGGGATAAGTCGATTGTGCCGAGCGTGAACTTGGTTTGCACGGTGCGGTCCATACCTGACATTTCGGTTGGCCAGCCCAGTCCGCCGAATTCTTCGTTCTGTTCGCTTGGAGCTGCCCAGAAGTAGGGCGTGTCGCCAATTGTGGTGCGGCCCAGTGCGTTGACGGCGATCAGCGCGCCGACGGTGCCGCTGCGAGGGAGGGCGAGGGAGGCTGAGCCCAGTCCGCCTTTCAGATCAGCGGTGGTTGCTCCGAAGCCTGCGCCTGCGGTGCCGAGTTCGAAATCGTCGGCTGCATTGTCGACGGCCTCAATGCCCATTTCACGATAGACTGGATTTCTGCCCCACGATTTATCCCCTCCATTGAGAAGGTCGAATAGAATGGCTGTGGGGGTTATTGGAATGACAGCACTGCCAACACTGAAACCTTTGCCGAGTTCTGCCAGTCGAACCTGCGCACCGCTGCCTGCATCCAGCCCGAATGCAGAGCCGCCTGACAAGACGAGCGCATCAATGGCATTGACGGTTTGCTCCGGCTCCAGCAAGGCAACGTCGCGTGTGCCGGGGGCGCCGCCCATGATGGCGACGGAGGCAACGGCTTGCTCGTCGGGAATGAGAACGGTGACACCTGATTTGGTCTTTTCGCAATGAGCATTGCCGACCTTCAATCCCGGAACATCGGTGATCAGGTTGCGCGGTGTTGGGGACATGGTGTTTCCCTAATTTATTATCAAAACGTACAGGAAGCGCCTTAGCGATGAAAAAACCGCAGGGACACTCTAACTAATTGTCTTTATGCATATCTTGGTTTGAAAATCTGTAGGCCCTTTCGGGCAAAGATATGTCCGAAGTCCCTGTTTCAAGATAAATCTATTCCGAAAACTGGAATAGGGAACACCCTTAGACTGAATGGTAATTTCGGTCGAGGTAGATCAGAGCGGGTGCAAATTCACCCAGACGTGCAGCGACCACTTCACCAAATAGAACTGAATGGGTGCCGACTTCTGTTACTTCTTTGATATGACAATCGAAACTGACACGTGCACTTTCCAGAACTGGACTTCCTGTTGCCAGGGTGCCCCAGCTTCCTTTTGCGAAGCGCTCTTCCATTGGCAGGTCGCCCTGGCCAGCGAAGACGTTCGACAAGTCTGTATGATCATGAATGAGTGTGTTGATACAGAACACGCCGTTGTCTTTGACTACCTGATTCACCTTTGCGCTGCGGTTGAGGCAGACAAGCAAGGTGGCGGGATCGTCAGAGACGGAACACACAGATGAAACGGTTGCGCCAATGCGCCCAGCAGGGCCAGCACTGGCCAGCAAATGAACGGAAGCGCCTAAACGACTCATTGCCTCTCTAAATTCATGCGAGGCGAGACTTTTATTCGTATTTTCAGTTGGCGCCATGGTTAAAGCTGTCGTCATCCAGTTCGTTCCAAGATATTCCCACAGGTATGATCTGTGTTTCACACTGTACAATATTCATTAGTACTTTTCAGTCGCACAATAACGACAGGTATTTGAAATAGAGTAGTTATAGCCATTTGCTGAGAAAAGCTAGTTCTACTGCGAAAAACTGATTAATATACCAGAGGCTATGTTCTGGTTTTAAGGGTGCGTTTTGCTGTTCCGGAATTTTCATTGAAAATTGAAGGCCCAACAAGGTCTTCACGCACGGGCAAATTGGAAATCTTCAAAAAATCCTGGGTACCATCTTGCAGTTTTTGTCCGGATATGGTCAGTATACAACAGCTGTGATATATTACAGAATAGGGAGGAGGCTTCCTACGGATGAGGAAAATTCATGTATGGGTTGTGGTGCTCTGGTCTCAGAGACTGTCCTAGTGGATTGTCGGGAGTAGGAATAAGTCCAGATTTTGGATTGTATGAAATAAAAATGCGCCTGACGCGTATAAAGAATAGGAAAATTCCAAAATACGGACTTATAAGTATGGGTAATATACTTACAGGTCAGCTTACCATAAAATATTTGGGGTCTGAATTCGGAGGCATTCAGACTGGACAGCAACTAAAAGCTGATCTCATGCGGGGAACAAAATAAAACATGGATTACTTTCTCCAACAACTTATCAATGGTGTGACGCTTGGGTCCATTTATGGTCTCATCGCCATTGGCTATACAATGGTCTATGGCATTATCGGCATGATTAACTTCGCCCATGGCGATATCTTCATGGTCGGATCTTTCGTAGCCCTTATTCTAATTGTTGCACTTGGCATTACAGCCGCTACACCGGTGCTTCTTTTGATTTTGGCTCTGGCCCTCGTTCTTGTTGTGGCCATGGCTTTGACTGCTGTTTGGGGGTGGACAGTAGAGCGCATTGCCTATCGGCCTTTGCGCGGATCATTCCGTCTTGCACCGCTGATTACTGCAATTGGTGCATCAATTGCTCTTCAGAACTTCGTGCAGGTTTCTCAAGGTGCCAAGAACAAGCCATTGCAACCTCTCTTTTCCGGCAGCTTTCAGCTGACTGATGGTGGTGCAGATGGTTCTGGCTTTATCGTAAACCTGTCTTACATCCAGATTCTGATTGTTGTGACGACGGTCATTTTGATGGGTGGCTTCACTTATCTCATCAACAACACCAATCTGGGCCGCTCTCAGCGTGCTTGTGAGCAGGACCGGAAGATGGCGTCCTTGCTGGGTGTGAATGTTGACCGCACAATCTCTCTTACCTTTGTGATGGGTGCGTCTCTGGCTTCGGTCGCAGGTCTGATGTTCCTGCTGTATTACGGTGTGGTAGATTTTTACATCGGCTTCCTGGCTGGTGTGAAGGCCTTTACCGCTGCGGTTCTGGGAGGAATCGGATCGCTGCCGGGTGCAATGCTGGGTGGATTGCTGATCGGGCTTATCGAGACGTTCTGGTCTGGCTACTTCTCCGTTGAGTACAAAGATGTTGCCGCGTTTTCGATCCTGGCGATTGTTCTGATCTTTATGCCGGAAGGACTTCTCGGCCAACCTGAGGTGGAGAAGGTCTGATGCAAGCAAGAAAAAAAGACAGCTTGCTTGTTGCAAGTGTAAAAGACAGTTTGGGTGCTGCGGTTATTACGTTCGCCCTTGCCTGTGTCATGGTTGGTTTGCGCGTTGATGTGGCGTCTGGCCGCGGTGCGGAGCTGTTTCTGGAACACCGCTGGTTAGCGGTTGCAGTTGCAGTGCTCGTTGTGTTCGCTGGCCGTCTCGCCATGAACATCTTCTTCTGGAAACGGGAAGACCCGCCGTCTCTCAACCTTTCTGGCCTATTGCCAAAGGGTGGATTGGGAGGAGGCTCTTCTAATGTGCTAAAATATGGCTTGGTCGTTTTGGCTGTTGCGCTTCCATTTGCGTTGATGTTCTGGCTTGGTGCCCGTGGGTCGCGTCAATATATTGACCTGGCCATTCTGGTGATGACCTATGTGATGTTGGGCTGGGGCCTGAACATTGTGGTCGGTTTGGCTGGATTGCTGGATCTGGGCTATGTGGCGTTTTATGCGGTTGGAGCTTACTCCTATGCATTGCTCGCGCATTACTTCGGTTTCTCCTTCTGGCTCTGTCTGCCGCTCGCCGGTATTCTGGCAGCGTTCTGGGGTGTCATTCTCGGTTTCCCGGTTTTGAGGCTTCGAGGGGACTACCTTGCCATTGTGACGCTTGCATTTGGTGAGATCATTCGTGTTGTGCTGCTGAACTGGTATCAGTTTACAGGCGGACCAGATGGTCTTTCCGGTATTCCGCGTCCAAGCTTCTTCGGGTTGGAATTTACCCGTGGTGAAGGAGGATTTGCGAGCTTCTTTGGTCTGGATTACAGCAGTATTCACCGCATCATCTTCCTGTACTACCTCATCTTTGCGATGGCCTTATTCACGAACTTCGTGACCATGCGCTTGCGCCGGATGCCGATTGGTCGTGCATGGGAAGCTTTGCGTGAAGATGAGATTGCCTGCCGGGCTCTTGGTATCAACACAACGAATACCAAACTGACAGCCTTTGCTCTTGGTGCGATGTTCGCTGGCTTTGCAGGGTCCTTCTTTGCAACGCGTCAGGGCTTCATCTCTCCTGAGAGTTTCACCTTCCTTGAATCTGCGATCATTCTTGCGATTGTGGTTTTGGGTGGTCTTGGCTCACAGATTGGCGTGGTGATTGCAGCGATTGTGATGATTGGTGGCTTTGAATTCTTCCGCGAGTTTGAAGAATACCGCATGCTTGTCTTCGGTATGATCATGGTGGTTATCATGGTTTGGAAACCGCGTGGATTGATCTCAAGCAGAACGCCAAGTGTGGCGCTTTCCAGAAACGCTAAGGGCATCTCTGCCGATCTCGTTCAGGAGGGCCACGGATGAGCACCTGGGACAACAACCCTGTTCTGAAGGTTGAGCACCTGACCATGCGCTTCGGCGGATTGACGGCGATCAACGACCTGAGCTTCAACATTGGGCGTGGTGACATTACTGCGCTGATCGGGCCGAACGGTGCGGGTAAAACCACAGTGTTTAACTGCATCACCGGTTTTTATAAGCCGACTGAAGGCCGTCTTGTCATGAACCGCTCTAATGGTGAAAAGCACCTTTTGGAACGGATGGCAGACTTCAAAATTACGGCGGACGCGAAAGTTGCCCGCACGTTCCAGAACATCCGTCTGTTTGGCGGTATGACTATTCTGGAAAACCTGATGGTGGCACAGCACAATCCGCTGATGGTTGCTTCCAACTGGACCATTGGTGGTCTGCTTGGGCTTGGTGGTTACAAAAAGTCCAATGTGGACGCGATTGAAACTGCCAAGTACTGGCTGGAGCGCATTGACCTGATTGATCGTGCGGATGCGCCTGCGGCTGATCTTTCCTACGGCGATCAGCGCCGGTTGGAAATTGCCCGTGCCATGTGTACTGGCCCTGAACTTCTTTGTCTGGACGAACCAGCTGCTGGTTTGAACCCGAAAGAAAGTCTGGAGCTGAACAATCTGCTTCAATACATCCGCAAAGAGCATGACACTTCGGTTGTTCTGATCGAGCACGACATGTCTGTTGTTATGGAAATCTCCGACCACGTTGTGGTGCTGGATTACGGCGTGAAGATTTCTGATGGCTCTCCTGAGTTCGTCAAAAACGATCCGCATGTGATCGCGGCGTATCTGGGGGTTGAGGATGATGAAGTCGATCAGGTTGAAGAGGAGGTGGGCATAGCATGAACGCTCAACAACCACTCCTGAGCATTCGCGGAGTTAAAACCTTCTACGGCAAGATTCAGGCACTGCATGGTGTTGATCTTGATGTGTATGAAGGTGAGATCGTGACGCTGATTGGTGCGAACGGTGCAGGGAAGTCTACCCTGATGATGACCGTTTGCGGTACGCCGCAGGCTCGTAACGGGTCTGTGACGTATTGCGGTGAGGACATCACCTACAAGCCAACCTACGAGATTATGCGCACCGGTATTGCTCAGTCACCAGAAGGTCGCCGTATATTCCCACGCATGACGGTTTTAGAGAACCTGATGATGGGCGGTATGGTTGCCGGTAATGAGCATTTTGAGGAAGACCTGCGCCGTGCGTTTGAGCTGTTTCCGCGTTTGAAAGAACGTCAGCAGCAGCGCGGCGGGACTTTGTCGGGCGGTGAACAGCAGATGCTGGCGATTGCCCGTGCCTTGATGAGTCGTCCGCGTCTTTTGTTGCTGGATGAACCGTCTCTGGGGCTTGCTCCGATCATCGTGTCGCAGATTTTTGATGCGATCCGTGAGCTGAACCGGACCGATGGTCTGACCGTGTTCCTTGTTGAGCAGAATGCGTATCACGCGTTGAAGCTGGCTCACCGGGGCTACGTGATGGTCAACGGTACAATCACCATGACCGGAACAGGTAAGGAGCTTTTGTCTCGTGAAGAGGTGAAGGCAGCTTATCTTGAAGGCGGCGCGCACTAAGGAGGCGAAGAGATGGGTATTCTTTACGGCAGCTCGATGCCTGCCTTTATCATGCTGGTTGTTGTTTTAGGCGGTCTGGCTGCTGCTGCGACGGGGCGCTCTATTGCGACCACGTGGCGGCCGTTGCCGATCCTGTTCTGGTTCATCTTCCTGTTGTCATTGGCCATGCGATTCTTGTCGTTTGCGCTGTTTGAAGAGCCTTTGCTTTCCATTCAGTACTGGCTCGTGGATTACGCCATTCTCCTCGGCATTGCGCTGGCGAGTTATCGCATGACACGCACCAAACAGATGGTGACGCAGTACAGCTGGCTTTACGACAAAACAGGCCCATTTGGCTGGAAGCTGAAACCGGGCCAGCAAGATAATTACTAATTCGCAAAATTACTTAGATAATTGTTGCGCATTCGGTCAGTTCTGGGTCACACTGGTGACTGGCTAGGCATCCAGATGATGAGTACGGAGAGGTCTCATTGTCGGAAGCATTGAGCAGGCGAGGGGTTTGCCTGCTCTGGTGGGAGATAGTGATGTTTCCCGCTCAATTTTAATTGAGAAAATGCACCTGACTCGGGGAGTTTTTTATGAAAAAGTATCTTTTGGCAAGCGTTGCCGGTGTTGCTGCTATGGCAATGTCTGGCGCGGCTATGGCTGACATCACTATTGCTACTGCAGGCCCAATGACTGGTCAGTACGCATCGTTTGGTGCGCAGATGAAAGCTGGTGCTGAACAGGCTGTTGCTGACATCAACGCTGCTGGCGGTGTGAACGGCGAGATGCTTGTTTTGGAAGTTGGCGATGATGCATGTGACCCTAAGCAGGCTGTTGCTGTTGCTAACCAGATGGTTGGTAAAAACGTAGCCTTCATGGCTGGTCACTTCTGCTCCGGTTCTTCCATCCCAGCTTCTCAGGTTTATGCTGAAGAGGGTATCATCCAGATCACTCCGGCATCCACCAACCCGAAGTACACTGACGAGCGTCCAGGACCTGGTACTTACCGTGTGTGTGGTCGTGATGACCAGCAGGGCAGGGTTGCCGGTACTACGCTTGCGACTGAGTTCGGCGATCAGAACATTGCTGTGATCCACGACAAGACTGCTTACGGTAAAGGTCTTGCTGACGCGACTAAGGCTGTGATGAACGCTGCTGGTAAGCAGGAAGCGCTTTATGAAGCTTATACCGCTGGTGAAAAAGATTACACCGCGCTGGTTTCCAAGCTGAAGTCTGAAAAAGTCGACGTTCTTTACGTTGGTGGTTACCACACTGAAGCTGGTCTGATGAAGCGTCAGATGGTTGATCAGGGCATGGACACCCTTCTGGTTTCCGGTGATGCTCTTGTGACTGATGAGTATTGGTCCATCACTGGCCCTGCTGGTGCAGGCACTTTGATGACCTTCCCACCGGACCCACGTAACAACGCTGAAGCTGCTGCTGTTGTGGCTGCTCTTGAAGCTGCTGGTAAAACCACTGAAGGTTACGCACTTTACACCTATGCTGCGATCCAGACATGGGCGAAAGCTGCGGCTGAAGCTGGTTCTACCGACTACGACGCAGTTGTAGAGAAGCTGAACGCTGGCAAGTTCGACACCGTTCTTGGTGAGCTGTCCTTCAACGAGAAGGGCGATGTGTCTCTGCCAGGTTACGTTTGGTACGAGTGGAAAGACGGTTCCTACGGTTACCGCTAAGATTTAAAGCCTGAGTTCTTTCAGGTTTTGTGAGGGTTCCGGGGCGATGCTCCGGGACCCTTTTTTGTTGGAGTTTAGGGAGGTTGGAAGAGCCCTATTAAGGTTGAATGTGTTCCATCCTCAAAATACCGTTTTGGCTACGTCGGGCTTAAGGTTCCACACGTACACTTGCGCCTTCTTTATTGTAGGTGCCCGATGATCATTCGATGTTTGGTGTTGATTGCATTTCTTTGTTCTTCCGGCGCAGCTGCCGCGCAGGGGTCTAACACGCCGCGACCTGAAGAAATAAAGGCGTTTCATGAGTGCCTGCGAAAAGGGGGGCTTGTGTTCAACGACAGAGTTCAGTGCATTGGAAAGGTCTTTGAAACTTGCGCCATGAAGTTGCAAGACCAGACCAGCATGGGTATGCGAGAATGCTACTCGCGCGAAACAGCCCTTTGGGAAAAGATGATTTTGAATTCTGAGAAGGAGTTGAGGCGGAATGAGAACAAGCCCACGAAGACCATGCTTGTTGAAGCTGGTCGGAACTGGAAGGCCTTTCGCAACAACACCTGCAACATTCCGTATGCCATGAACCCGAAGGGAACACTTGCTCCGGTTCTGGGCATGGAATGCTACAACCGTTTAACGGCGCTTTGGGCGCTACAGCTTTCTGAATTTGCGACACCATTAGGGAACTAGGACCATATGAGATCATGGGTATGTGTGATTGTCTTTTCAGTTTTTGGGGTTGGCTCCGTAGAGGCGGCCCAACAGGTTGATCTACCGCTTTGCAAGGCAGGGGATGGCAAAACACCTGTTCCGCGTTGGGAGGTGACTGCAATGCCTGTTGATGTGCCAGCAGGCGAGGAGGCGAGGCCGTTTGCTTACACCGTTACTGCTCCGCCGCCTGCCTATCATGGTCTGATGGGGCATCTCAGAGTGAAGCTGGGCAATCTGGATGAACAGTATTGTTCAGCTTTGCGTGAAGAGCTTACCCAGATCAAGAACAGTACCGGGCAGCCTACACCACTGGTTATTGAATGGTTGGTTGATGACAATGGCCCGCAGGATGATGTGCGCTCCCTGGATTTTTATGAGCTGCCTGAGTTTGTGGAGGATGGCTGCTGGCTGGATGGTGTCTACCAATTTGTTGCACTTGGTCATTCAGGTGTAGAAGCTGACCAGTACATGCTGAATCTGGTCCCTCTTGAGGCAATCCAGAAATCTGGTTCCTTTTGTCGTCCTGTCCAAGAAGGGTGATCCCGCGTTTGCGGTATAGTGGCTCGTTCTCTTTGTAATTATCTGAAATGCATTATGTATTCATAGTGTTGTCTGCTGTGATGCGTATGAGGAACTCACTTTAATAGTGAATACTTCAGAGTTTACCCTGTTCAAATCACCCTCGGATTTACTAGGTTAAATTATAAATTTAATTCAATTTTTCTATAATAGGAAAATTGACGGAACAGGTGCAGGCAGCAGGTGTGGGGCGTTTGAGTGCTTGTCTGTGCATGATCAGGGGTATTCATGCAGTTCAAAACCTTCATCATTTCAATAGGTTTTGCAGTGGCTGGCTGCGTGCCGACTTATGTGGGCGACCCTGCTGATCTGGCTGAGCTGGCGGTTAAAAAATCTAATGCAAACCTGACTGTTGCGAGCACTCAGAAGACAACTGAAAAACTGGCAGCTATTACGGCGCTTGCGGGCAAATGGTCTGTCATGCGCGGTGAGGGGCAAACACCGTGCGCACTGCAGCTGAAGACAACGCAGTTTGGTGGAAATTATGCAGCAAGTTCCGTGTGTTCTGGTGAGCCAAATGTATGGTCGTGGAACATGAGACAAGATGCCCTGCTTCTGTTTGATCACAGAAGTAAAGTGATTGCGTCTTTTCATGAAAGCGAAGGTGGCAATTGGCGTGAAGCGCGAGAAGGTGGGGACCCTGCGCTTGATCTTGTTCGTTTGGGAGACTGACAAGACAGCAGAACACGGAAAGGTTGGACGTATTCTTTGGGGGGAATGAAATGAAGAGGTTTGTCGTTATCGCAAGTTTGCTGGCGCTTGCTGGCTGTCAAAGTGCTGGTGGAGGTGCTGAACCTTACAGCGCGCCTGTGCCTGCTGCGCAACCGCCCGCCAATGCTGCCTCCAACCAGAGTGTTGTTGCGCAGGATCAGGCTTCGCAGAGCAAAACCTACAGCAAGGTAGATGGCACTGTTGTTACAAAGACAACAAGCAGCTCAGCTCAGGCAACGGTTGATCCGGGTACTGCGACTGCCTTTTTGGCTGGTGTGGCTGCAGCAGCTGTTCTTGGAAAACAAGAGCAACGCAGTTCAAAGCCGGTTGTGCAGGTGAAGGACATGGTTGGCGGCTGGACTGTTTATCTCAACTCTGATGAGCGTGTCTGTGAGCTGACACTCGGCACAGAACCTAAGGATGATGGCTACTCTGCCAAGTTCAATCACTGCATGGATGGGGATCTGTTCTTTGTCTCTAACTGGCGCATGAAAGGGCAGGAGCTTGTTTTGTTTGACAACTTCTCCCGTGCCAAAGGGAGTATGCGCATGACAGAATGGAACCGCTGGGAAGGCCAACTGGCAAGCAACAGCAAACCAATCACTATTGCGCGGTAGATGAGCGAGTGTCGGCTATGGTGCTGGCACGCTGTGGTGTTGAGGTTTCGGCTTTAGGTTCTTCTTCTTTCAGATCGTCTCTAGGATCAGAAGTAGTTACTATCCTGTTGCAGCAAATTGATCAGAATTACCGTAGTGGAGGCGTTTATGAAAATGGCGATCGTCTTTGACTGTGAGTTCCTTGTCGTTAAAAATGCGCCGAAGAGATTTTGGTGCGGTCCATATGACCCTGATCCGGTTATCGCCCAGATTGGTGCCGCCAAAATTTCGCTCAGTGATAGTTTTGAAATTGTTGATACATTCAAAGTCTACGTCAATCCAGTTGATCGGTTTGGCAGCAAGTATACTCTTGATCCATTCTTCACAAAGCTGACGGGTATTGAGCAACAGACGATTGATAGCGCGGGTGTCTCTTTGCAGGAGGCCAATGAACAGTTCCGCGAGTTTTCTGAAGGTGCTAAACTTTGGTCTTGGGGGAAAGACGAACTGAATATGATGGCGATTAGTTGTTATATTGCAGGTATCAAGCCATGCATACCTGCAGATCAATTCGATAACGCCTGTAAGCTCATGCTCGCTGCGGGAATGCCTTATGAGGATATTGAACGGACGCGCAGCAACGACTTGGCAGATTACTTTGAGGTGGAGCATCCCCCATTAAGAGGGCACGACGCTTTGGATGATGCTCTCTCGGTTGCCTATGTCATACAACACCTTTTAAGGGAAAAGCGGCTTTCTCAAACGGATTTTGGACACGCCAGCTTGGAAGATAAACTTCTGACCTAGGTGCCGTGAATGCAGGCTCTGCGCTGAGTTCGCTGGATTTCCTCACTAGAGCTTCTGGATGATACTTATTTTCATCCTGCATTAGTTCGGCACCGCGCTTCTGAAAGCTACGGAGAGTACAGCGATCGCTTCTTCGGATTTACCGCTTCGAACTCTTGTATACTGCATGATTGGTAATGCAGGGAAATCGGGCAGACTGAACTTCTCTCCAACGTCAACAGCACCAATTGGCAGCATTCACGGGCAAGGGCTGCGACGCCCAACCCAGCCATGACCTGAATGGCTCAGGCATGTTGGTAACGGCATTGCTCAATATGCGTGAAGTCATTGCCTTTCATGGTGAGTTTGAAAGGCATTGAAGGAGATAACATCGTTCTGTG
Source organism: Pseudovibrio sp. WM33 (assembly GCF_001623165.1). Taxonomy (NCBI): domain Bacteria; kingdom Pseudomonadati; phylum Pseudomonadota; class Alphaproteobacteria; order Hyphomicrobiales; family Stappiaceae; genus Pseudovibrio; species Pseudovibrio sp. WM33. Next base: position 105,202 of record NZ_LMCK01000090.1, on the reverse strand, counting down.
ACGTCTGATAGGTGGGTGTATCAGACGTGCTTGACCATGATTTCGGCTGGAAGGTGGGCCATCCATTTGCGGCGGATTGCTTTTTCCAGATTGAGATCATTGCGGTCTGCATAAAGCAGAAGGTGGGCCAGCAGGTCTGCTGCTTCATCTTCCTTTTGCATATGCAGTTCTTTTGGAGTTGCTGAACCGGAACGTCCGCGGCGGGTGGCCTTCATATGAGCTGCCGTCAGCTCTCCGAGCTCTTCCTGAAGTTTCGCAAGATACCAGATCTCATCTCGGTTGATGTTGAACCGCTTGGCGTAGATTGCTGATACTGTTTTTACAATGTGCAGAAGTACTTTGAATGTCATCGGATCTGACAGAAAGGTTGGGCTTTCTGCGGTTCTCACGCAGGCGAGCCGAAGGTTTGAGAAGGATGTGTGCTAGAGGAATCTCTGCGTCGCATCATATGTACTATTTATGCGCTTGTCATTCAGCACCAGACAAAGATCTTTGACCGCATCCAATGAATGGATTGCCCGAAACTCATCGGTATGCGGCAGTATTGCCTGAATTCCGCGGGCTTTGGCCTCAAATTTGTCGTAGCGCAGCAGCGGATTGAGCCAGATTAGTCTTCTGCAAGACCTGTGGAGACGGTCCATTTCCAGGGACAGTTCGTCGTAGGCTTCCCGTTCCAGCCCATCCGTTATGAGCAGAACCACAGGGCCACCGTGGCAGACACGTCGGAGCCAGGTGCGGTTAAAGGCTTGGAGTGAGCTGGCGATGCGTGTGCCGCCGGACCAGTCTTCAACCTCATCCGTACAGGCCGCGAGGGCTTCGTCCGGGTCCTTCATGCGCAGGGCACGGGTGATGTTGGTCAGCCGTGTGCCAAACAGGAAGGTATGGGTTTTGCGCTTTTCTGACAGAGCATGCAGGAAGTGCAGCATGATGCGTGAATACTGGCTCATACTGCCCGAGATATCGCAGAGGGCGACCACAGGGGGATGAACCTGAGCAGGCGCTTTGTGCTTGAGATCGATGATGGAACCGCCTGCCTTCAGTGTGGCGCGCATGGTTCTTCTGGCATCAACCTGTTTGCCCAGAGTGTGTGAATGGACAGGTTTGAAGCGACGGGAACGAACCTGATCTGCAGGCATGGTGAGATGGGTGAGAGATCTGCGGGCTTCGGCAATCTCCTCGGCGGTCATCTGGGCGAAGTCCTTCTTTTGCAGGACTTCTTTTTCCGAGACGGTGAAGCGGGCGTCTACCTCTACCAGTGGTTTGGTTTCTTTGGCCTCGCGCTGCTTGTTGGCCTCAAAGGCATTGGCGACACGGGATTGAGCGGCGCGTGGCTTTTCTGGTTCGCGTTGTCCTGCCGGGGCAACGGGAGACAGCAGTGCCAGCATCTTTTCAACGAGGCCTTTGCTTTGCCAGTAAAGGCGGAAGGCTTCATCGAAGACGGGTTGTTGGTCGCGTTTATGGACGAAGACGGAATGCAGGGTCCAGTAGAGGTCCTGCTTGTTCTCAATACCGTTGATGGTGACCGCGCTCACTGCATCCACCACAGAAGATGGGCCCGCAGGCAAGCCCGCTTTGCGCAGGGTTCTGGCAAAGTGGACGATGTTTTCCGTGATGCGCCCATGCGGTGGGCGCGGAGATGGTGCGGGGGCGAGGGTATCCTGCATCAGGTAAGGCTATGCTGTTGGGGCAGGCATGCTGCCAGCGATGGTGGCCTGTGAGTTGGCTTCCATGCGGATCTCATCAAGGATCGCACGGGTTCTGGAGCCTTTGATGCGGTCGATGTCTTCCTGATACTTGAGCAGGACACCGAGTGTGTCGGACACCATTTCCGGATCGAGCGCGACTTCTTGCAGCTCTGTGAGGGCGGTTGCCCAATCCAGAGTTTCAGCGACACCCGGTTTTTTGAAGAGGGCGTCATCCTCACGCAGCCTTTGCACGAAGGCGACGACCTGCCCGGAAAGGGTTGCTGCGGCTGTTGGCAGTTTGGTCTGCACGATCTGAAGTTCGCGCTCTGCTGTCGGGTAGTCCACCCAATGATAGAGGCAGCGGCGTTTCAGGGCGTCGTGGATTTCGCGGGTGCGGTTGGTGGTGATGATGGTGATCGGGGGTTCTTCGGACTTGATGGTGCCGAGTTCCGGGATGGTCACCTGACTGTCTGCCAGCACCTCCAGCAGGAAGGCCTCAAAGGCTTCATCGGTGCGGTCCAGTTCGTCGATCAGGAAGATCGGCGCGCCAAGCTCTGTGGTTTCCAATGCCTGTAGGACAGGACGTTTGATCAGGAAGCGAGGGCTGTAGAGCGCTGTATTGAGGTTCTCACGGTTTACGCTGCCGGATGCTTCAGCCATGCGGATTTCGACCATCTGAGCGGCATAGTTCCACTCGTAGACGGCGGAGGAGACGTCCAACCCTTCATAACATTGCAACCGGACCAGCGGGCGGTTGAGCGTGGCCGAGAGGACTTTGGCGATCTCGGTTTTGCCAACGCCAGCCTCGCCTTCGAGGAAGAGGGGCCGTTTCATGCGCAGAGACAGGTGCAGCACGGTTGCGAGTGCGCGATCTGCCAGATACCCGCCAGAACTTAAGAGCGTGAGGGTTTCCTCAATGGAGTTTGGTAGGTCAACCTTGCTGCTCATAAATAGTCTGCTCCCGCCCTGTCATCTGCTGCGCTTTGATTTGCGCCTTGCGATCATAATAGGGAGAAAAACGTATATTGAAAGCGGATTGTTCTGCGCAGGTTAGCCGTGTTGCTCAACGGTTTGTGAGGCCAAGGCCCATGCCGTCGCGCATGACGGTGGTGGCTTGCTGTGTGAAGGTGCCGCCTGCTTCTTCATGCAGGGTGAAGCCCGGCAGGATCTGGAGTGGGGCTTTGCTGGCGGCCACTGCGCGGACAATGATGCGGGTGGCTGGTGCGTCTGCAGTAGGGCGGATCGGGATGATATCAATGGCACCGAAACGGCGTTGCATGGGGTCGAGGAGGTCTTGCAGGCCATCTGCTCTGAAGATGATGGAGAGCGTGCCGCCGTCCTTCAGCAGATCTTTCGCGGTTTTGATCCACGGCTCGATGCCACGTTCATCCAGCGCGTGGGCCGGGGCGCGGTCTGACTTTGGTGTGACGCGAAAGCGGGCGCTGTCGTAGTAAGGCGGGTTCATGATCACATGATCCGCGATGGAAGAGCCAAGGCCGCTTTGGTGGCGAATGCTGCCCTTTGCGGTGAGGTTGGATTCCAGAATGGAGACGCGGTCAGCAAAACTTTCGTTTTCCGGCAGGGACAGGCCTTTGCGGGCCAGCGCTGCGGTGACGGGATCAACTTCAACGCCGACGGCTTTGATGTTTGGCAGACGGTGGGCGGCGCAAAAAGCTGCAGTGCCGACGCCGGTGCCCAGATCGTAAAGCGTGCCTGTGGTGCTTTGCGGAAGGGATGCGGCCAGATAGACAGCATCAAGTCCGGCTCTGTGGCGGCCTTTTGCAGGTTGTTCAACCATGACTTTACCGCCGAGGAACTTGTCCCTGGTGGTTTGCTGCTGAGATTGAGGTGTTTCAGGGTTGGTCATGGCGGCGCCGGATCAAGAAAAGTCGCAATAACGCACTGATACAGGCTGCCGGTTTTCATGCAATCCCTATTGTTTATCTAAAGAGAAGTTTTCACGCGTCTTTTAGGTAGTGTCCCAGGTCGGCATCACGCATAAGTTGACAAGCTTCATCCATACGGTCTGCTTCCACCATGATCCGGCGCGGCAAAAAGCCAAGGGAGCCGTCCAGTATGCTCATGTTGGTGTCGGCGACGAAGTAGATGATCTCGGCATCTCCCAGCAGGGCTTCAAGATGCGAGATGAGGACGGGATCTGTTGTTCTGATGAGTTCTTCCACGATAATGTCCTCTTGAAGAGAGTTGCCTATTTTGCCAGAAAGTATGCAGGTTAGGGTTGGTATTGTGAAAAAAAACTAATTGTGATTGGTAAATTATCCCTTCGACACTACTTTATTGGCAGCAAATTCTTACTAAAGCTTGCCCGAGACTATCTACCAACCTATTGTCCCGTTGGAATCAAAATAGAGGTATCCCGTGGGCGTTGTTGGTCTTCAATCTCAGACAGCCAAACCAGCTGGAATTCAGGGGCTCGTAGAGCTCGTTTCAGGTGACATGGAGAAGGTGAACGAGCTGATCCTCTCCAAAGCCGGTTCTAATGTTGAGCTGATCCCGGAAATTGCGCGCCATCTGATCGATTCAGGTGGGAAGCGTTTGCGCCCGATGCTGACACTGGCGTTTGCACAGATGTTTGGCTACGAAGGCGAGGGACATGTCATCCTTGCAGCATCTGTAGAGTTTATGCATACGGCAACTCTGCTGCATGATGATGTTGTCGATGAAAGCGATATGCGCCGCGGTAAGCTGGCTGCTCGCAAGCTTTGGGGAAACCAGGCCAGCGTGCTGGTGGGTGACTATCTGCTTGGTCAGGCTTTCAAGATGATGGTTGATGTGCACTCTCTGGAAGCGCTGCGCATTCTGTCTGAGGCCTCCGCAATCATTGCTGAAGGTGAAGTGCTTCAGCTGGGCGCCGCTCAGGATACCACCACGACCTTTGAGATTTACCTGCGGGTGATTGAGGCTAAAACAGCCGCTCTGTTTGCAGCTGCCTGCGAAGTGAGCCCGGAGATTGCCGATAAAGGTGACGAGATGCGTGCTGCTGCGCGCAAGTTCGGCCTTGAGCTTGGTTATGCCTTCCAGCTTGTTGATGATGCGCTGGATTATGGCGGAGCGACTGTTGATCTTGGCAAGGACGTTGGTGACGACTTCCACGAAGGCAAGATCACACTGCCTGTCATCTACGCGATGGAGCGTGGCAGCGATGAGGACAAGGCGTTCTGGAAACGTTGTCTGGAAGATGGAGACATCAAAGACGGCGATCTGGATCATGCCATCAAGCTGCTGAATGATACTGGTGCTCTGGCTGATACGGTTCAAAAAGCGCGTGATTATGGTGCATCTGCAATTGAAGCTCTGGCCAGCCTGCCAGACGGTCCTGCCAAGCAGGCGCTGAAAGAAGCCGTCGACTTCTGTATTGCCCGTGTGAGCTAATCAGAGAGCAGTTCGAAGAAATTGAAAAGCGCCGCAGCAGAAATGCCCGGCGCTTTTTTGTTGGCTGAAAGACTGCAGGCTTTCAGTTCTGTTCGTAAAATGTTTTGAGCGACGCTTTGTACCTGGCTGATTTAAACGGCAGCAAGAGAGCTGTAGTGCCGAGCCATAATATTGTATGGTCTCTTTGCCAGTAATCGGGCACAGTTGCTATGGTCATTCCGCATAAAAGAACAAGCCGAATGATGGTTTTTCTATTCTTAAAACGCCCCAGATCTTGCAGTTTGAAGTGGTGGAGCGTTTGCTCTTTAATCTGATTGTGAAACCACCGGCACAATGGCCAAAGGGTCTGTATATAGAGGAAGATCGTATAGGGGACCAACAGTAACAAACCTGCTTTTGTCAGGCTTTGTGTTGCGTTGTTCTTCCACCAAAGATCTGGCAATGTGAGTATGAGAATTGAGTAGCAGAAGGCAAAAAGAGTTATGGAGAGTATGTTCTCTGGTCGTCTCCACCAAAATTTCTGTTTAAGCTGCCTAATGTATGAGTTGGTGTGAAGAGCCTGAGCGACTGCGCCCTGATCCCCCCGCAACAATGCCAAGGTTTTGAAATCTGATTGCCAGCCGAAGAGGAGATCAAGCTGATCCAGAAATGCATCCGTGATGTAGGGCTTGAAATAATGCCGACCAGTTTCGCCATGTATCAGTGAACGTGCCAAATAGTCAAAGACGGTTTGTTCCAGTTCCCTCCATATGACAGGCGCCGTCATTTCTTCCAGCCCTAGTATTTCCTGTATCTCATCTAAATCAGCCGGCTCACCTTCAAGGTTGCGTATGAGTTGAAGCTGCTCGTCGACAAATTCTCTGTTTGGCTTGTCAAAGCCTACGCTTTCTTGCTCAAGGCTATTGGATTCAGGAAGAGTTAGAATTTGCTCAGTTGTATATCCAAGTTCGCTGTCGTTTAGGGTACTTGCTGGAGGCGGTGAAGCTCTTTCCTCTTGTGGCAGAGCGTTCGGTAGAGGGGCAGGTTGATACCCATTCGCAGATTGAAGATGCGATCCGAGCTTCTCGTAGGCTTCTCTCATACGTTGGAAGGCAGCGGGGTCCTCTGCCTGATCTATGCTCTTTAACTTTCGAGCATAGGCCCGCTTGAGCGCCTTCTTGTTTTCTGGAAACTCATGCAGATCAAGTTCGGATAGCAGGGTTCTAAATACTGTCATGATTTGAAGAAACTTCTGGCGAAGTGATAAAGAGCTTTCCCTTTGTTCAAGACTAGGCTGAGTATCAGCCAAAAGATGGAAAACCCGACCATGAAAATGAGGAGAAGAATCATGCCGCTGAAGGCATGTTTTTTTGCATCCATTCCTTCGGGCAAAGCTAGGTAGATTGAAAGTAAATAAATCTGAAATAAGCCTAAGGTTTGATAGGAGAAAATGTCGCTCCAGCTCTTTTGGGGAAACATGGATGGCATGACGTATTTGAGAATGTTTTTGACGACATTCCAACCCAGCAGAGTCACCCGACAAGTGAGGTATAGGACTGCGATAGCTGCGACTATTTTCGAGCTGTATGCAAATAAGCTGTCTAGTGCATCTGTTATGGCAGAGCCGGTTGGTGTGAATTTACTGAGGACCATAACCAGAAATGGAATGAGTGCGAGTTTTGTTACTGCTTTGCCGACAGGGTCCAGTTCAAACTGCGTTTCACCATCGTCCTCTGCCCCCTCCTCCTGATAAAGTGTTGACTTGTAAACCAATGCGGCGACGAGGTCTCCGGCATCCCAGAACTTCCTTTGCAAGGAGAGGATGTCGCTCTGCCAGTTGAACTGTAATTCGATGGCTTCCAGAATTTCGTCATTGATGAACAGGCGAAATTTGGGGTGATCCTCTGCGTCAACGGTCAAACACTTTTGCATGTAGGCGTAGATTGCAGCCTCTACTCTTGGCCGTGCTTGCGGATCTTCCATAATCGCAGAGTTAAGCAGATCTAAAAGGAAGCCGGCACCGTTTTTATTTCTCGGAAGTTTGGATATTTTATCTTCAAGTTCGTTTAGTTCAAGAGAGGTCGATAGAGCAGATGGAGCTTCTTGAAACTGTTCAATTGTAACAGTTGGGTTAGTTTGATCTGACTTATAGTCGAGTGGTAGGGAGAGATCAGCATATCCTGCATCAGTTCGTTGACCGCTTGTTTCATTTGCTTCATCGGCCTTGGCGGCAAGGTTGTAGGTCAGAAACTGTTTTGCCGCATCAAAAGCAGTTCGGAGGTTTTGAAAATCCTCCGCTTGAGTGGACTGGTCTATGGTCTTTAGTTTGTGCGCGTAAGCACGTTTGATCGACTTCAAGTCATCAGGAGCCTGATCCAAGCCAAGGACGGAATAGGGCCAGTTCTCGTCCTCACTGTACATAGGATGCCTCAAACATATTGAGATGCTCACTGATTTGTTCTGAGAGTTTTGAGATTTCGGAGATGTTTTGCGTTGTCAAAATCGCATCAAAAGCATGGAGCATTTCACCAATTTGCTCACGATCCCCCAATCGCGCCATGGCGTAGCATTGCTCAATACGGGCGCGAAGCAGTACATTGTGTGCATCTTCTCTCGGATGCACTTTGAGTTTTTCCAGCTGCGTGAGCCGATCTGAAATCTCTTTATCTGACATTTCTCCAGCAAGGTTTTTTATGAGGAGACTATGGCTCTTATCATCTGCATGAGTGGTGACATCCACTTCTAGTAAACCGGAGACATCATAGGTGAAGCGCACAGTTGCCGGATTCAGGTCCTGATCTACTTGTCTTGGCAATTCAACTTCCAGTTTGCCTAGGAAAATATTAGAGGCAACGTCCGGGGCTTCTCCCTGAAAAACACGGATTTCCAGCTTGGTTTGCTGTGGGTGTACAGGGTAAATTGTCTCTTCTCTGGAAACTGGAACGACGCTGTTACGCTCGATTAAAGGTAGATAGTAGCCGGCTCGATGGTTGTTGCCAAATTCTCTGCTGGTCTCAATTCCAAGAGTAAAGGCGCTGACGTCGGTCATGACGACATCTTTGAGTGCTTCATTTTTCCCGATTAGGCCTGCTTGGACAGCAGCGCCCAATGCAACAGCGTGGTCTGGATCTATGTGACTTTCAGGGAACTGGCGTAGGTGTTTTGCGACTAAGCTGCGGATCAGTGGCATTCTGGTGGCGCCGCCCACCAGAATGACTTTTTCCAGCTCGTCCGCGCTCAGCCCTGAGTCATACATGGCGCGATCAATAGGTCTGCGCAAACGTGTTGTGAGTTTGGTTGCAAGCTCTTCGAAATCTTTCCGAGATATGTGGTGATCCAGTGTGAGGTTCGGCGTGTCCAGATTAATGTGAACGCTGTCTTTTTCGCTCAGCCCGTGCTTAACCTGCTCGGCAAGCTTGGTTAGTGCTTCCAGGTTGGGTTTCTTCTGCTGTTTTGGTGAGAGCTTAGTGGTGAGGTCGCTGATAAGCGCTGCTGTGAAATCCTCTCCGCCGAGGTAAGCATCACCAGAGGTGGCTTTTACTTCCATCACCCCTTCAAAGACTTCCATAATGGAAACGTCGAAGGTCCCTCCACCAAGGTCAAAGACCAAAAAAGAGCTTTCCTCCTCAAGGGACTGGAAACCGTAGGCGAGGGCTGCAGCGGTCGGTTCATTGATCAAACGTTCTGGATTCAGTCCGGCCATTTTTGCAGCAGATCGGACAGCTTTTCTCTGAAGTTCGTTGAAATAGGCTGGTACGGAAATGACAACATCAGAGATTTCCGCCTTCAATTCGTTCTGTGCATCTTCCTTAAGGCTGCGCAGAACAGCAGCTGAGAGTTCAACAGCAGTAAACTGTTTTTTTCCTAGTTTATAGGCTTTGTCAGCTCCCATAGTGCGTTTGAAAACAGCTGCTGTTTCCAGAGGATGTGTGACCATGCGAGCCTTGGCCAAATCACCAGTCAGGAGTGTGTCTTTATCTAAGCTAACAATGGATGGTGTCAGGTAGGTACCAAGGCTGTTTTTAATGAGGTGTGGCTCACCATTTTCAAAGACGGAAATAAGTGAGTTAGTGGTGCCTAGGTCAATTCCAATATGTGGCACGGTATTCTCCGAAATATGCATGATACAATTTCGGAGAGACTAGTTGTGGCTTTCGTCATTAGCAATTGTGCAGACAGGTCAACTCTCTCATAAGTTGTTAAAATCATCGGATGTTACCTGCGTTTTAGACCTTTGCCGCCTTAACCCACCAATCAATGTGTGCCTCCTGCAAGTGAGAGGCTATGGCTTGGGCGGCTTCTAAGGTTTCAACAAGGGCAAAGCAGGTGGCGCCGGAGCCGGACATGCGGGCGAGGAGGGTATCTGGCTGGGAGGCCAGCAGGTCGAGGACCTCAGAGATTTCTGGTGCTTGTGAGATAGCTGGTTTTTGTAGGTCATTGCGGCAGGTTTTGAGCCAGTTGGCGAGGGCTTTCATACTCTCGAACTCTTCCGGCATTTCCGGCAGCGGGGCGTTGTTTTTCTTTTCCAGCGCGTGGAAAATGGCTGGAGTGGAAACCTCAATCAATGGGTTGACCAGAACGATCGCGCCGGATGGGAGATCTGTCAGCGGTTCTATGATCTCCCCTATGCCACGAATGCGGGCAGGCTTTTCTTCCAGACACATAGGCACATCAGCGCCGAGACTCAGGGCAAGTTCGGCAAGGTCTGTTGAAGACGGAGACACGCCCCAGATCCTCGTGAGCGCGCGCATAATTGCGGCTGCATCTGCGGATCCGCCGCCGATGCCTGCTGCAACGGGGAGCGATTTTTCGAGCTCTATCTGAACTCCTGATGCGGAGGGTAGATGTTCTGCCAGCATGTTTGCGGCTTTGATGACCAGATTGTCAGCAGGATCGCCCTGTATCTTCGCAGAGAACTCTCCAGTGATCTGGAGTGAAAGGTCGGGGGCTGGTTCAACCGAGATCTGGTCACCGATTTCAGGGAACACCACAAGGCTGTCGAGCATGTGGTAGCCGTCTTCCCGTTGACCCGTGATGTGGAGGGCAAGGTTCACCTTGGCACGGGCTAATTCCTCAACCCGTGCTGCTTTTGTATCTTCCAAAGTCATCATAATATGATCGTGTTATGAGCTATTTGTTGTCTGCAGAGCTTGCGACGACCGGAACGGCATCTTCCATGCCATTTTCGATCTTATCGAGAATGCGTTTCAGGTCTTCTGGTTCCGGCTCAAGGTCGCGGGCGTGGTTCCACTTGTAGCGGGCTTCCAGTTTGCGACCAACTTGCCAGTACGCATCGCCCAAATGATCGTTGATGATTGGATCATGCGGACGCAGAGCGACAGCGCGTTCCAGTTTTTCAGCGGCTTCTTCATAACGGCCCAGGCGATAGTAAACCCAGCCGAGGCTGTCGACGATGTATCCATCGGTTGGACGCAGGCGAACAGCGCGCTCAATCATCTTCTGCGCTTCATCCAGCTTCAGACCGCGATCTACCATGGAGTAGCCGAGGTAGTTCAGGATCATTGGCTGTTCAGGCTTGAGGGTCAGAGCTTCGCGGAAGTCTTCTTCAGCAGCGTCCCACTTGTCCTGACGTTCGCGGGTGATGCCGCGGAAATACAGAATCGTCCAGTGATTTGCCTGAATTTCGCTGAGGGTATCCAGGCCCTGATTGTAAGAGGTTTCAGCCTCTTCAAAGAGGGAATGACCGCGCAACACGTTGCCCAAAGACGTGATGGCTTCCAGATCACTCGGGTCTGCTTTCACCAGCTTTTCCAGATGTGCGCGGGCTTCTTCCAGATTGTCCAGAATGTTGTAATGGAGCGCGATCTGGATTTCAGCTTCGCGTTTCATTGGAGAACCGTCAGATACCGCTGACAGATATTCGATGGCGCGTTCATTGTCGCCAAGCTGCTCAAATAAAGAGGCCAGACCAATCAGGGCTGAATCGTTCTTCGGATTGAGGTAGGTGGCGAGCTGCAGGTAATTTGCGGAGAGCTCTTCGCCTTCTTTGCTGACAGCTATGCCAAGACCATGCAAGGCTTCTGCCAGACCTTCAGCTGGTGACTTGGCGACAGATTCAATAACCTCACCGCTCTCAATCTTGTCTCTCAAAGTGACGAGGAGCGGGTGTTCTGGAATGAGTTGCTCGTATTCGGCAACGATATCCAGCGCTTCCTGCTGTCTTCCGGAGGCGGCGAGCATGCGGGTGTAGGAAATGGCATTACGCAGAGCGCCGCGGTCAATCTCGTAGGCAGCCTTGTAAAATTCGGCTGCCTGATGCGGATTGTTGTTGTATTCAGCCAGCAGGCCCGCGTTGAAGTTGATGAAGAGGTCAAACCACTTGGCACCTGTCGTGCTTGTCAGATCTGCGATGGCTTCATCTGTTTTGCCCTGACCTGCTTTGACCCAGGCTGAAACAAGAGCAAAGCTCAGACGGGACAGCGGGTTGACGTTTTGCGTGACGGCATCTGGCAGTTCGGTGGTGAAGTCACCTTCATGAATGCGCTGCGCGGCAACGGCCAGCTGCGCAAGGAAGTGCTCGTTGTCCTCTTCCAGAATGCGGTTTGCCAGAGGGAGCGCTTTCTCGACATTGCCGTTTGCCAGTGATGTGACAAATGCGCGGTCGAGAATGTAAAAATTAGCCGGGTCACCCTGCAGAGCTGAGGTGAAATAGTTGGACGCGGCGGCCAGATCCTGAGCGAGAAGGGCGCTTCTGCCTGACAGGTAACTTCCTGACAGGGAGCTTGCAGCCGGTAAGGACTGGGAGTTTGCCTTCGCGCTTTGAGCAGGGACAAGTGGTGAGGTCACCATAACAAGCGCCAGCGCTGAGGCCATTAAGACCCTTTTTGAGAATCTGTTTTTATTAACAGAATGATAGGTCATACGGCCATTGTTCTGAGCAGAAGCAGAATTGGAGCGGAACAGCGCAAAATAGCTTGTCAGGGTCATATATGTCTCTCATTGAGAGCCGATTGCGACTCAATATTACATCAATCTGTTAGTAGCGAAGAATGGCGTTTTTATAGCAGCCGGATAACTCACCGCATGTTGTTTAGTGTATCCGAACATTCTTTCAATTGAACCTACATTTTTTCAAGTATCTGCGGATAAGTAAGTATATTGATATTTCTCAAGAATTCAGAAGTATTTACGCAATAACACTAAGGTCGAGGTCTGAGTCTCTTGCTATAATGACCCTGTTCATTGCAGATAGTGGGCAGTGGTGCAATTCCAAGTGAGATTGGTTGTCGTCTCACTCAATAAAGGGGGGTGTTATGACCAAGTGGGTCTACATCTTTGGAGAAAACAAAACCGAGGGTGATGCTTCTATGAAGGAGCTGCTGGGCGGTAAGGGTGCAAACCTTGCCGAGATGAGCAGACTAGGATTGCCTGTCCCTCCCGGCTTTACCATTACAACGCAAGTTTGCACGCACTATTATGATGAAGGTCAGCAGTATCCTTACGAGCTCAAAGAGCAGGTTCATGCTGCCATTGCGGCTGTTGAAGAGCTGACAGAGCGTAAGTTCAACAGCACGTCCAAACCGCTGCTGTTGTCTGTGCGTTCCGGTGCCCGTGTTTCCATGCCGGGTATGATGGATACGGTTCTGAATCTGGGTCTCAACGACCGGACTGTTGAAGCGCTGGCCAAAGATGCAAACGATGACCGGTTTGCTTATGATAGCTATCGTCGTTTCATCCAGATGTACTCTGATGTAGTGTTGGACGTAGACCACGATCACTTCGAAGAAATTCTGGAGGATTTCAAGGACGAGCACGACCACTCCCTTGATACTGACCTGACCGGTGACGACTGGAAACAGATCGTTGCGGCTTATAAGGACAAGGTTGAAGAAGAGCTTGGTCGTCCTTTCCCTGAGGATCCTGAAGAGCAGCTCTGGGGTGCCGTTGGCGCCGTGTTCAAGAGCTGGATGATCCCACGGGCCAAGACTTACCGCGCCCTGCATGAAATCCCAGAGGACTGGGGCACTGCAGTGAACGTGCAGGCGATGGTGTTTGGTAACACAGGCGAAAACTCTGCGACTGGTGTTGCCTTTACCCGTAACCCGTCCACTGGTGAAAACGCGCTTTATGGCGAATTTCTCATCAACGCGCAGGGTGAAGATGTTGTTGCGGGTATTCGTACGCCGCAGGATATCACCGAGAAAGCCCGCATTGAGGCGCATTCCGAAAAACCATCTCTTGAAGCGACCATGCCTGAGGTGTTTGCGGAGTTCCAGGCTGTTTGTGACAGGTTGGAGACCCATTACCGCGATATGCAGGATCTGGAGTTTACCGTTGAGCACGGCAAGCTTTGGATGCTTCAGACCCGTAACGGCAAGCGGACGCTGAAAGCTGCGCTGAAGATTGCGGTTGATATGGCTGAGAGCGGCCTGATCACCAAAGAAGAAGCCGTTGCGAGCATTGCGCCGTCTTCTCTGGATCAGCTGCTGCACCCGACCATTGATCCTGCCAGCGAACGGGATGAGCTGACTGTTGGTTTGCCAGCTTCTCCGGGTGCTGCCTGCGGTACGATCGTGTTTAACTCTGACGATGCTGAAACAGAAAAGGCCAATGGCCGCTCTGTTATTCTGGTTCGTACAGAGACCAGCCCTGAAGACATTCACGGCATGCATGCTGCGGAAGGCATTTTGACAACACGTGGCGGAATGACCAGTCACGCGGCTGTTGTTGCGCGTGGTATGGGTAAACCTTGTGTTGCTGGTGCTGGAACCATTCGTGTTGATGCCCGTAATGAGACCATGACGGTTGACGGTCGCAGCTTTGGCAAGGGTGATACAATCACCATTGATGGCGGCAATGGCCAGGTGCTTGCCGGCAAGGTCCAAATGCAGGAGCCTGAGCTTTCCGGTGATTTCAAAAAGCTGATGGAATGGGCTGATAACATTCGCCGCATGAACATTCGCACCAATGCAGAAACACCTGCTGATGTGAAAGTTGCGCTTTCTTTTGGGGCTGAAGGTATTGGCCTGTGCCGTACAGAGCACATGTTCTTTGAAGGCGAACGTATCCTTGCGGTGCGTGAAATGATCTTGTCTGACACGGTGAAAGAACGCAAAGCTGCGCTTGCGAAGTTGCTTCCGATCCAGCGTCAGGACTTTATCGATATCTTTGAGCTGATGGTTGATCGTCCGGTCACCATTCGTTTGCTTGATCCGCCATTGCATGAATTCCTTCCTAAGACGGAAGAGGACATTGCTGAGGTTGCCAAGCAGATGGACATTGATCCGGAAGAGCTGCGTGAGCGTGCGGAAGAGCTGGAAGAGTTTAATCCGATGCTCGGCAATCGTGGTTGCCGTTTGCTGATTTCCTATCCGGAAATTGCAGAGATGCAAGCACGGGCGATCTTTGAAGCTGCGCTGGACGTTTCCAAGCGTCATGGTCGCAAGGTGGCACCTGAAATTATGGTGCCGCTGGTTGGCTTGAAGAGCGAGCTGGATATTGTTCGCGAGAGCATTGACGGTACAGCTGCAGTTGTGGCCAAGGAGCTGGGCGAAAAGCCTGAGTACTCTGTTGGCACCATGATTGAGTTGCCACGGGCCGCGCTGCTTTCTGAAGAGATTGCCGCGTCTGCCGAGTTCTTCTCTTTTGGCACCAACGATTTGACGCAAACCACCTTTGGTATTTCTCGTGATGATGCCGCGTCCTTCCTGGGCAAGTACCAGGAGCGGAAGGTGATGGAGAAGGATCCGTTCGTTTCTCTGGATGTGGACGGTGTTGGCCAGTTGGTGAAGCTTGCAGCCACGAATGGCCGTAAGACGAAAGCTGATATCAAACTTGGTATTTGCGGAGAACATGGGGGTGATCCAGCCTCTATCGCCTTCTGCGAAACTGTTGGTTTGAACTACGTGTCCTGTTCTCCGTTCCGTGTTCCTGTTGCGCGTCTTGCTGCTGCTCAGGCAGTGCTGGCACAGCGGAACAAGGGGTGAGTGGCTTTGTGAAAAAGGGGAGGAGCTGGCCTCGGTCGGCTCCTGCCAATCTGGAAGACCTGAGAGCTGGCGGCAAGCCAGCTCTTGCACGTTTGCTCAGCGCTATCGAGAGCTATGAGGGGCATCCTCAGCTGATCTCTTTGCTGGATGAGGCGTTGCAAAACCCAAGCGCGCATGTGATCGCGCTGACCGGACCTCCCGGCGTTGGGAAATCCACCCTGACAAATGCAATGATTTCGGAATACCGCAGCGCGGAAAAAAGCGTTGGTGTGATTGCGGTTGATCCCTCCTCTCAGGTGACTGGTGGATCGTTGTTGGGTGACCGGACACGACTTTCAACAGATCCGGAAGATCAGAAGATTTTTGTGCGTTCCATGGCGGCGCGGGACCGGCTTGGTGGGCTCTCTGAGCATGCTATTGCTGCGGTGATCCTGATGCGGGCTGTGATGGACCGGGTGATCGTGGAGAGTGTCGGTATTGGCCAATCTGAGGCAGATGTGGCTCTTGTGGCTGATACCTGCGTGCTTTGTATTCAGCCGGGATCTGGTGACAGCCTTCAGTTCATGAAGGCGGGTATCATGGAGCTGCCGGACATTATCTGCGTGACCAAGGCTGATATGGGGGACGTTGCCAGCCGTGCTCGTGCGGATGTGGAAGGTGCCATGAGCTTGAGTGCGAAGAGAGGGGACTGGAAGGTTCCTGTGTTGATGCTGAGTGCAATGGACAACAGGGGCCTTAGTGAGCTGATTGAGGCCAGCGACAGACATCACTCTGTGCTGCACGATAATGGTGGTCTTGCGGTTCAACGCCGTGATCAGGTGAAGGCCTGGCTTGTTGACCAGCTTAAGATGCAGTTTGGACAACAGGGTGTTGCTGTGCTGAAAAATTCCGGTGTGCGCTGGGAGGAAGCGGCCAAGCGGCCTTTTGCTTTCAAGCAG
Organism: Pseudovibrio sp. WM33; assembly: GCF_001623165.1. Classification (NCBI taxonomy): domain Bacteria; kingdom Pseudomonadati; phylum Pseudomonadota; class Alphaproteobacteria; order Hyphomicrobiales; family Stappiaceae; genus Pseudovibrio; species Pseudovibrio sp. WM33. Next base: position 89,260 of record NZ_LMCK01000090.1, on the reverse strand, counting down.
GAAACCAGCGAGACATTTGCTGCGTTCTGGAAGAGTTTTTCTGAGAACTAAATTGAGATGACAGCCGATCGCGAAGGGCGCAGATTATTCTGCTGCGCCCACTCTGATTTTGCGTGGCTTCTGTTCCACTTCTTCATCCCTGTCATCACGCCATAGACGGAACTTGCCAAGTGGGATTGGGCGGGAGAACAGATAACCCTGCATCATTGGGCAATCCATGGTGAGCAGCAGTTCTTTCTGCTCTTCTTCTTCCACGCCTTCAACACACACATCCATGCCAAGACGGAGCCCCAGAGTGATTGAGCTTGCCAGAATCTCTCTGGCTTTTGCATCAGTCACCGCACCATTGATGAAGGAACGATCGATCTTGATTTTGTCGAACAGATCGCGGCGCAGGTAGCTGAGAGATGAGAAGCCAGTTCCAAAATCATCCAGCGCAATTTTTACGCCGAGATTACGAAGACGCTCGATGACTTCAACCACTGTTTCTGAGTAGTTGATGAGAACGTCTTCAGTGACTTCCAGTTCCAGGCGGTTAGGTTCCAGTTGGTACTTTTCCAGCAATGTGTTGACCAGCTCAGGGAATTCCGGATGCCGCAACTGGGTTGGAGAGACGTTCACGCACATGGTGACGTCATTCAGGGTTGAACCATCCTTGATCGCGTTCTCCAACACCCACTCACCAATGCGGTTGATGAGCATGGATTCTTCAGCTACCGGCAGAAATGCAGCTGGTGGCAAAAGACCTTTTTTCGGATGGTTCCAGCGAATGAGAGCCTCGGCTGCCAGAATGTTCTTGCCGGTGTTGTCCATGATAGGCTGGTAGTAGTTCTGGAATTCGTTGGCATTGAGCGCGCGTTTGATATCCTCTTCGATTTCGCGGGAGATCTGAAGAGTGTCCTCCATCTCCTTTTCAAAGAGCACATAACGGCCACGGCCCAGTTTCTTTGCCTGATAGAGTGCAATATCTGCTCGGCGCAAAAGCGCTGTCAGATCGTGTCCATGCTCAGGAGATAGCGCGACGCCCATGCTGGCTGTAGTCAGGATCTTGTGTTTCTCAACCTTGAAGGCATCCGAGAGCATCTTCTCGATGTACATGCAGGTTTCGATGATCTCATCCATGCTGGTGCGGTGCGCCAGTACGATGAGGAACTCATCTCCACTGACGCGCGCGACCCGGTCTTCCATGTTGATCGACACTTTCAGGCGCTCGGCGACGAGTTTGATGACTTCATCGCCGATGGAGTGGCCCAAGCTGTCGTTGATCTGTTTGAAATGGTCCAGATCCAGAAATACAATGCCAGTAATACGCTGTTTTTGTCGGTCGCGTCGCAGCACGTCAGCTGCAAAAATCTCGAACCATGTTCTGTTGGGCAGCCCGCACAAGGCGTCATGGAGTGCTGCATGTGTCGCATCTGCTTCATTTTGCAAGATGCGGTCTGTCATCTTGATGTAGCGGAGCAGAATGAGAATCGTCATCAGCAAGATAGCGATGATGGTTCCCAGAAAATACGGTGATGAGTTGGTGTAGATCGCGCCAGAGGCTGCGGTGGTTTTCCAGCTCAGGTTGGCGATGATCTCACCATTGCGGCGGAGCAATGGCAGGGATACGCGCTGGAAGTCGGCTTTTGGTTTGTTCGTGGTGATGAACATTTCCGACAAGCCAGTTGATTCTTCAAAGGATCTGATGGACCGGATGTCCAGTGATCGTACCCAAAGCAGATAACCGGCAACTGTTGGCATACCTTTTGGCGGTGCTGTTGACGGAGTGATTGCAGCAACTGTGGCGAGGCCGATTGCACCATCAACCAGAACAACATCGCGCAAGCTCAATGCCAGAGGGGCGTGGCTGCGCAGTGGTTCTGGCACACGGAACTGGGTTTGCTTCGTGTTGGCCCGTGTTTCCAGCTCAGACAGTGTGGCATCAAGCTGGCCGCGAAGCTGATCTTCAAAGACTTCGCTGTGCCATGGCAGATCGCGGCGGTAGGTGTAAAGCGGTTTCATATCCTTGTTGAGGATGACGAAGATATCGCGATCACCCCGTGTGCTTGGGGTCGGTGTCAGATCCTCATCCAGCAGGATGTTGGTTTCTTCTGAAAGAACAGAAGCGTATGCCTTGTTTGAGATGGCGATGCGCTCTGCTTCATTTGCGAGCCCATTGCGGAACACTTTGAGGTTGCTCTGTACGAGGCGAACTTCTTTATCGACCTCAAAGTCGAGCGCACGCTGGGTTGACCAGTAGAACGCCAGATACCCAACAGCCAAAGCTGCAGCTACAACACACAGGATCAACAGAGCCATCATGCGGGCTCCGATTTTCTTGCCTCGTGTAATCGTATTGCCGAAAGTACTGCCCAACACTGCTGAAGTCATGGGAGTTTTCGAACTCGGTTGTCCCGCCATCGGCAATTTACTCATGCTGCCTTTAAAACTCTTGATTGTATGCGAAAACGCACTTGCCCATGCTTATGTTCGGAGATTTTGCTTGAGTGAGCCTGTACAACCGACGTGTTTTATCGATCACTTGGGAAATTTATGTGAATGGAGTTCTGCTGCTGGGGATAGCTTAGATGAGTTGAAGGCCTCTGAAACTGACGTGACCTGAGCCGGCTATGATGATGTGATCGTGCAGCACTATCCCTAGTGGTTCCAGTGTGTTTGAGATTTTCGTCGTCATTTCAATATCTTGACGGGATGGTGTTGGGTCGCCAGAAGGGTGGTTGTGGACTAGAATGACCGCGCAGGCTGACAATTCCAATGCCCGTTTTGTAACTTCGCGCGGATAAACGGGCGTGTGGTCAACTGTTCCGGTCTGCTGGACTTCATCTGCGATGAGGCGGTTCTTTTTGTCCAGAAACAGGATGCGGAATTCTTCTTTGTCGTTGTGCGCCATAGCTGCGCGAACGTATTCCAGAACTTTGCTCCAGGAGGAGAGGGGGTCGCGCTCTACAACCTGTGCTTTAGCGTAGAGAATGGATGCGGCCTGCATTTCTTTGATAAAACTTGCTGTGCGTGGCCCACAACCGGGAACCTCTTCCAGCCGTTGTCTTGGAGCTGCAAGAACTTGCGCGAAGGAGCCGAACTGAGCCAGCAGCGCTTTTGCCAGTGGTTTGGTGTCGCCCTGTTTGATGGAGGAGAAGAGGAGCATCTCTAGCAATTCATAGGACTGGAGGCCGTCCAGGCCGGTTTCCTCAAACCGTTCACGCAAGCGTGCACGATGACCGTGATAGTGTTTGGCGGCTGGCTTAGGGGATTTACTCTGTTTAGCAGAGGGCGGAACCGGGAGAGTTGCCGGTTCGTCCAGAGGGATATGGCTCTGGAGTGCAGGCACGGTGGGTGCCTGCTCCTGAGGAGAGGGAGTTACCTCATGAAACCCGAAACTGGTTTGTTTCATTCCCCCTCCTTACTTGGTGCGGCTAAGCAGCGGCTCCGGCTTCCGGTTCCATTGGGTTGAACAGGCCTGCTGGTGACTCTGTAAAAACTTCACAGCCTGTAGAGGTGATGCCGATGGAATGTTCAAACTGAGCAGACAGGGATTTGTCTTTGGTTTCAGCCGTCCAGCCGTCTTTCAGCACTTTCACATCTGGTCGTCCCAGATTTACCATTGGTTCAATTGTGAAAATCATGCCCGGCTTGAGCTCGATACCAGAACCTTTCTGGCCGTAATGCAAAATGTTCGGCATGTCGTGGAACAGTTTGCCTACGCCGTGACCGCAAAAATCACGGACAACGGAACAGCGCTCTGATTCTACGTATTCCTGGATCGCATGACCAATATCACCTGTGGTGTTGCCCGGCTTAGCAGCTTCCAAAGCACGCATCAAAGATTCGTGAGTGACTTCGATGAGGCGCTTGGCTGCAGGCTTGAGTTTGCCAACGGGATACATGCGGGAACTGTCGCCGTGCCAGCCATCAACGATGTAGGTGACGTCGATGTTGACGATGTCACCTTCTTTCAGCTTCTTTTTTGAATCAGGGATACCGTGACAGATGACGCGGTTGATGGACGTGCAGCAGGACTTGCTGAAGCCACGATAGTTCAGTGTTGCCGGAACGCCGCCGCGCTCTTTACCAAACTTGAAAACGAAGTCGTCAATTTCCTGCGTTGTGACGCCCGGTTGCACCAGCGGCACAAGTGCGTCGAGGCACTGTGCAGTCATCTGGCTTGCTTTGCGCATACCTTCAAAATCTTCCTGGCTGTAGATCTTGATCTGGCCGGTATTTTTCAGGGGCGCGTTGGCAGCGTCTACGTAGTCGATCATTTTCCCGTTTTTTCCTTGTTCCGTTTCGCGCAGGGACGAACGCAGATTACATCATGAGGAACTGTAAAATGCCGTTATGCTTGATCGCAAGCCCTGCTTCTCCGTAGAAGCTTCTCCTATTTTTTTAGGGGCATTCTAGGGAGTAATCTGGTGTTTCCCCACTTATATCGGGTATTTTTGAAAGGTGTAGAGAAAAAAGAAGGTCAGATCCTTAACTGCGCACGCATTTTGTGAAACCGTTGTATTCCGTGGTTCCTATTGGGAGTCTATCGATTTTTTGAGGTGCTTAATCCGGGATAAGCCACAGGAACTTCTTGGATAACGGAAAAGAGGCACTTGCACGAAAGTGGTTTGCTCGTGTACTCAGGTGCCTGCAAGCGGTCGTGGTGGAATTGGTATACACAGCAGACTTAAAATCTGCCGCCCTTGGGCTTGCGGGTTCGAGTCCCGCCGTCCGCACCAAATTACTTTCCCAAAAAACTTAGATAGTAAACTGGTATTCGCCTTCTTGAGCGGAGACTGCTGGTGGTATGCGGTTTTCTTCGAAGAGGTCGTAGCCCTGTTTGAGGTTGCGCCAGAAGTTCAGCCAGTTTGAGTTGGCGTGCTTGCTGAGGTTTTCCTCTGTCATCTCAAAGGGGAAGATGTGGACTGGGACAGTGCCTTGCCCGTTCTGAAGGGCAGCTTCCACGAGCAGGTAAATTTCCTCGATATGTTGGTTGGTCATGGCGTAGCAGCCGATGGAGAGGCAGTTGCCGTGGACCATCAGGTAGGAACCGGTGCGGTCCAGTGACTGGTCAAAGGCGTTCGGGAAACCGAGATTGAAGGAGAGGTGATATCTGCTGTTCGGGTTCAATTGTCTAGCTGACACATTGTAAAAGCCCTCAGGAGACTGACCGTCACCTTCTTTCAGCTTTGGCCCCAGATCACCAGAGTATTTGCAAATCTCCCATGATTTGTAGGGTTGATAGGTTTTGCCAGACCGGATCCATGCTTCCAGCCGGCTTTCTTCTTTAAAGACACGCAGGAAAACGGGGTTTCCCAAGGTCATTCCTTTGAAGGTCAGATCTGCGCGCAGGGCTGGCAGGCGCTCATCTTTAACTTTTGTGAGGTTTGCGGAGCCGGGCAGATCATAGGGCAAGCGTAAGTACGTGGCGAAGACTGCCAGCATAACGAAAAAGGCTGTGCCGAATGCCCAAAGGAGTGGACGCGAAATGATTTTTGCCATGGAAGGTCCGATTGCAAATCACTGGAAACTGAGAGTGGCAGATAAGAGAGGCAATGTGGCCAAGTCATGGTTCGCACTGGAAACCCTGTGAAAAGGTCACTCTGATATTCCTGTGGCGTAAGTACGCAGCGTATTTGTTTTGCTTTTCTTTGAGAAAACAGATGCTAGTGTCCGTGCCCATTCTGATCTGATTGCTCTATTGTGTTATAGGGCGTTTCTATCAAGCGTTGTGTGAAGGGTGATCGTCCTTGGATATTCGGCAGTTACAATACCTCGTTACACTGGCTCAAGAGCGGCATTTTACGCGTGCTGCCGCGGCTTGTAATGTGACGCAGCCAACGTTGTCGGGCCGAATTCGCCAGTTGGAGATTGAGCTGGGCGTTCCCATTATTGAGCGCGGCAAGAAGTTTCATGGACTTACGGTGGAAGGGGAGCGCATTCTTGTCTGGGCGAAGAAGGTGCTTGCGGACTGCAACAGTTTGCGGAACGAGGTTGCGGGCAAGAGTGCTGAGGTGTTTGGCAAAGTCAATATCGGCGTTATTCCGTCTGCCGATGTTGCGACAGCCCCCCTTATTCTGGATTTGAAGAAGAGCCACCCGCATGCACATGCGACGATCCAATTGATGAGCCATGACGAAATCCATAAGGCTCTGGAGGATTATCAGATCGATGCGGGCATTACGTACACTCAATTCAGCGATGCAAAGAAGCACAGCAGCTTCACACTTTATGAGGAAGACTATCGTCTGTTCATGCCTGCGGGGCATCGCCTGCAAGGGATAGACGCAGTGGAATGGGAGACGGCTATGAATGCCGGGGCGATGGTGGCGCTTTCGCCGAAGTTGCAAAACCGGTTGATGGTGGATAGCACGCTTCGCTTCCTCGGTGTTGAGTTGGATCCCGAGATTGAGGCAGAGACAATCCCGTCGCTTGGCGGGTTCATCCGTGCGGGGTATTGCGCGATCTTGCCGGAATTTTCTGCCTTGTCGCTTGGAGCAGGAATTGTTTCCGTCCCGCTGATTAAGCCAGTGGTTTCGCACAGCATTGGTATGGTGATGACAAAGCGTGAGCTGGAGCCTGCGATTATTACGTCTTTGGCGGATTGTGCGGCTCAGTATAAGAAGCCGCTGATTCCAGCGCAGGCTGATTAGAAAATGGCATCGCTTTAGAGCCTGTTGTGTTCATTTACATTCACACCTCATGCTCTAACTCCTTTATTTTGAGCGAATTCTTGTCGTTTGATTGAATACAATCAAACGGAACGCGCTCTAGAGTTACTCATAAAAAAAGCCCGCGATGATCGCGGGCTTAGTTGTTTGGGTTTGCTTTTTATTCAGCAGGCATTGGTGCAGATGTTTGTTTGCCAGATGCTGCCGGTTTTGTCGTTGTGGCTTCTCCTTCGCCCAGTGCGTCCTCAGCCATATGATACTTCGGGTGGACTGGCTTCATGAGAAGGTTGGAGACGAGTGCCGCGACGAGCAAACCAGCCATCACATACATTGTGTTGTTGTAGAGGCTCGGAGTTGGATCAACTGTGCCTTCCGGAGCCACTTCCATCAGTCTTGAGACAGAGATGGATTTTGCTGCGATGAGCTCAGCCAGTTTCTCTTTGCCTTCACCGAAGGTCTGAAGGAATACGGCTGGATCAACCTTTTCTGCAAGCTCATGGATTTTGGTGTTTACAGACCGTTCGCGCAGGAATGTGATGAGGAACGGACCAGCTACACCTGCTGCAGACCATGCGGTGAGCAGGCGACCATGGATACCGCCGACGAATTTGGTGCCGAAGATATCTGCCAGATACGCAGGGATTGTTGCAAAACCGCCGCCGTACATGGTGAAGATGGTCATGGTGGCTGCGTAGAACATCACCAGCCACATCACGGAGGGGCTAGCGCCTGCTTCAGCTGCGATGAGCGGAATGGAGAGGTATAGGAAAGAGCCCAGTACGAAGAAGACGGTGTAGGTGTTCTTGCGGCCAATATAGTCAGAAAGAGTAGACCAGCCGAGGCGACCCATAGCGTTGAAGACGGAGATCATCAAAACGTAGGTTGCGGTGAAGGCTCCGTCTACAATGGTTGGCATGCCGTTGCCAAAGATCTCATAGATCATGGTTTTGGAAACGGAGATCACACCAATCCCGGCTGTCACGTTGAAGCAGAGCACGATCCAGAGCTGGTAGAACTGTGGTGTCCGCAGTGCTGTATCAATATGCACATGGTTGCGAGTGATAAGGCCTTGTTTTGCCGGATCTTCCTGTGGTGGCTCCCAACCTTCCGGTTTCCAGCCTGGTGCAGGAATGCGGTAGGCGAAGGAAGCTAGGATCATTACGAAGAAGTAGACAATACCCAATGTGAGGAAGGTAGATGCTGCGCCAGTGTTGCCTGTGCCAGCGAGATATACGCCTGCTTGGGCACCGTCAAAGGCTGCTTCTGCTTGTGATGCACTGACGACAATGGCTTCCAGCTTCTGGCCTGCAACCTGTACGTAGCGCACTCCGTTTTCTACGGTTGTTTGTACGTCAGCGAGAGGGCCGAGATAGTCAGGTGCTTTGGCATAGAGGCCCAGAAGCCAGCTTTTCAGGGGAACTGCGATGATTGCACCGCCGCCAAAACCCATAATGGCCATACCGGTTGCCAGACCTCGGCGGTCAGGATACCAGCGGATCAGGGTAGAGACAGGTGAAACATACCCAAGACCGAGGCCACAGCCACCAATGACACCGTACCCCAGATACAGCAGCCAGAGCTGGTGCGTCATGATGCCAATTGAGCCGATGATGTAACCACCGCCCCAGCAGAAGGCAGCTGTTGTGCCAACGCAGCGTGGACCAACTTTCTCAAGCCATTTGCCTGCAACAGCGGCAGACAGGCCAAGAAATAGAATTGCGACTGAGAAGATCCAGACCACAGAGCTGAGAGACCAATCTTCAGCTGCTGGTGCTATGCCGCCGATTTCTCTGACAAGTGCCGGATTGTAGATACTCCATGCATAGGCAGAACCGATGCAGAGGTGAATTGCAATGGAAGTCGGTGGAACGAGCCAACGATTGAAGCCCGGCTTGGCTACGATCGCGTCTTTCAGCATAAAGCTTGGTATTTTAAACATCAGCAAACCCCTAGAGCAATCAAAGCAGTTTGCATTGCCTCGCCCGGCAAACTGCCTCGATCTTTTGTTGCGACTACATTCTGTTTTCCGAAAATCGAGCCCCATTTCGGGAATGCGCCTAGGAGACAGGCGAGAGGGAGGAAGCCTGCATCCATACGTTGAGTCTGCATCTAACACATGGTGAGTTGAAATCGCCAGCGTCTATCGCGTTATAGATGTAATCTATTACAGCGCGGGTTTGTGGAGGGAAGAGAAAGGTCGAAAGCAGAGGCTGGTGCATTGAAAAATTTTGCACGCTCTGATTTATTTTGAAATATCAGATGAGTAGCGCTGCTTGGTGCTTACGAATATGCCAGATGGGTGTGAGTTTGTCATCCGTACTGTGTGTTACTGACGTCAGGTTTTACTCAGGTGCGTATTGTCGCAGTGCTTGCAGAAACGAAAAAAGCGCACCGCTGGGCGATGCGCTTTTTGGAATGTGGTGCGGTTCAGCTTACAGGAGAGCTGGAATACCTGGAAGCATGCCAACTGCAGCCATTGCCAGAGTACAGATGATCACTGCACCTGCTGGAATGATGATGCGGTCTGCAAAGCTCAGGCGTTCCGCACGTTCCTTGTCACCAATGAGACCATTGTTGTCGAGGAACATGGTGATTGCCCATGCCAGAACAGGGTTGGTCACGATGGCTGCGAATATACAGATACCAGCGGAATTGGTGTCGTTGCTGGATTTCACCATCTGCAGGCCAGCTTCCAGAAGTGGTAAGAACACGCCAACCAGAAGAGCACAGGACATCACTGGCTGCCATACTGCTACGTCCATTGGGTAGCCGATGGTTGCGATAACGATGCACAGTGCGCCAAGCAGGATTGCGCCAGCAGGGATCGGACGCTTTGCGATCGCTGCCGGGATCATATATGTGCCCCAGGAAGATGTGATGTTACCACCGCCGAAGAATGTACCGGTGAACTGACGCAGGGAGCAGCCGGTCATGGTGTCATCAACATCCATCAGAACTTTATCAGTGTTCTTTGGGTAGTTGAGTTCCTGGAAGATACGGTGGCCGAGGAAATCCGGGGACCACATTGCAACTGCCAGAATTGCCCAAGGCAGAGATGCAACGAAGTGGTTGAAGCTAGGGATGCCAAGCTGCCAGCCAGTCTCAGTAGACCCCCACCAGTACCATGGGTTCATGTTTGGCAGACCAGGAGCTGTGGTGAACTGAAGGTCAACACCTGCGCCGAGTGCGAGAGCCAGAACAACCGCGACGACGGAGCAAGCTGGAATTGCGAGCCAGCGCTTACCGACCTTTGCGAGGAAGGCGTAGAGCACGATGTTGACGGCAAAGATTGCCAGAGCGACGTAAGAGAGGCTGTAAGCAAGGTCATGCTTAGCCTGCAAGCCGCCAGCCCAGCTGAAGAGGGATGTGATTTGCCCCTTTGCTCCCATGAAGCCGAGGAACACGAGCAAGCCGCCAGCAACGCCCTGGCTTGTCAGGTTTACCAGACGAGAGCCGCCTTTAAAGTAGCTGAGGAGCAAGCCGAAGACACAGACGAGTGCTGCCAGTGCCAGAGGGTGCGCGCCTGCAAGAGCAATAGAGCCAATGAGTGGGATCATTGGACCATGGTTGCCTGCAAGGTTTGCGCGTGGGTTGAGGAAGCCAGACCCGATGATGCAGAAGAGCAGGGCCGGGATGAGCATCTCAACGCGGACCACTTCAATGATCCATTCTGCACCAAGATTGACGTGTGGCCATTTTGCTGTGAGGCCTGTTGCCCATGCAGTCATAACCGCAGAGTACATCACGGAGATGCCGATTGTTCCTGCAATTGCCGGAACAAAGTCTTCTATTTCAAAACGGAAGTCGCGGCCCGGCAGGTTGAGACTCCAACGACGTGGTTTCATGATCTGGAGTTCGTGATCCAGATAATCAGACCGTTGTTCGAACTCGCTGGCAGGCTTGTGTGCCTCGCTATAGGATTCTTCGTGCTTGTCTGTCTGCTGAAGCATAACAGCCATTCTCCATAAAACTGACGGGAGAAAGGAGAGTGTGGCTTCATGGTGCTTGCTTGGTGAGCGAAGCTGATGAAGGCATCTCACGTCATGGCCTTGATTTCTGGTTTGCTGGGAGAAGTTGGAACCGTCAGGATTTTCGGGTTTTGAGTTGCAGCTTAATGGGAGATGTTAAAGTGCAACTGCGTCAGCGGCTTCAAACTCGCTGTAACTTTCCTTCCGGGTTCCAAGGTCTTTTCAAGAGACCGTGCAAACCACAAATTCAGACCATGAATACCCTTCCCCTGTTCTTCAGTTCCGAAAGGCCCCTACCTAAAATGACGCAGGGAAGCTTACGGTGTTCAGCGAGAACTTGCAGAAGGACGCAGCTTAAATAAAATCGTATGAGTCTATCGCGTCATTGATGAAATCTATAAGGCGAAAAACTGCGACAATATGATCTATCTAATTGATTTTGTTGAATTGACTTGTTTTTAGGTGCTGTGAAATTTCAGGTTGCAATATCTTATTTAAAACAACAGTATAATGAAATTAATTCACTTTGAACGGGTGTCAAGGCTAATGAAAAACGTGATCTGAGGATCACATCCTGTCGCGGTAGAATGACTTATAGGTAGTATTGTCGCAGCGCTGTGGGAACTTGTAATACAAGTGTTTTTCCGAGTTTAAATTGGACTTTGAAGACACCAAGTTGGCTATACTCTCGGTGAAATTGTACCGCGATGGCTAAGCATTTTGCCGAAGTGAGAACATTCCGGATAAGAAAAAACTTGGCTGACCTCTACTTTTGGCGTAGATAGGCGATCCATCCTGCCGGACTTTTCTGCGGGCTCGTCATGAGCCTTCAAATTTTCACTTCCCAGTAACCTCAAAAATCATCGGACCGATTTGTTGTGTCTGTTTGCTGAGAAGTTTAACCGAGTTTCTGTAGGATTTGAGATTAAAGCGTGTTGGTGCACTCGCCAGAGGCGAAGCCCATCTTGAAATGAGAGATATTATGGCACTGGTGGGTCCCGTATTACGGGTGCTTGGATATTTTCTGGTTGGGCTGGCCATTTTGATGCTGGCGCCTGCATTGCTGGACATTTACTTCAGCAATCCCGACTGGATTGCGTTTGCACTCTCTTCTCTGTTTGTTGGTTTGTTTGGCCTGCTGCTTGCTGTTTCTACGGCCAACTACAAACTCGAACACCTCACCATTCGACAGGCGTTTTTGCTGACCACAGCATCGTGGATTGTGATGCCAGTCTGCGGCGCTCTGCCCTTTCTCAGCCTTGGGATCGGCTTTGAGAACGCTTTTTTTGAGAGCGTTTCTGGGTTTACGACCACAGGTTCCACGGTTCTGATTGGTCTGGATGGTATGCCTCCTGGCTTGTTGTTCTGGCGTTCCCTGACCCAGTGGATCGGCGGTGTTGGCATCATCGTTATGGCGATCTTGCTCATGCCTTTGTTGCGTATTGGCGGTATGCAGCTGTTTCGGACAGAAAGTTCTGATCGCGGAGAGAAGATTGTTGCCCGTGCGACGGATCTGACGCGCTTGATTGGTGGCGTCTACATCATGCTGACGCTGACCTGCATGATCCTTTATGTGTTTTCTGGCATGTCGTTGTTTGATGCGGTGAACCATGCAATGACGACGTTGTCCTCTGGTGGATTTTCCACCCACGATGCATCCTTTGCATATTTTGAGAGTACGGCCGCGGAATGGGTGGCTGTGGTCTTTATGCTGGCTTCGGGTTTGCCGTTCGTTGTACTGATCAAATCCTTGACCAAGAATCCGAAAGCACTTCTGCAGGATCCTCAGGCGCGAGTCTTTATTTTACTTATCATTGTCCTCTCCAGTTTGACTGCTCTGTATCTCGGTATTGAGAACAAGTTCACGTTTGGCCGTGCTGTGGTTGAAGCGCTGTTTGTGGTGATTTCAATCATCACCACAACGGGCTATGGACTTGGTGATTACACGGCGTGGGGCCCGCCGATGATGGGCTTCTTCCTGATGCTGACGTTTATTGGTGGCTGTACAGGCTCGACCAGTGGTGGCATCAAGATTTTCCGGTTTATCGTGTTCTTTGGCACTGTTCGTGCGTACATGAATAAGATGATCCGGCCTGATCAGGTGGTTCCTGTCCGGTATGGCGATACAAAGATCACACCTGAACTGGCGTTTTCGGTTCTTGCGTTTTTAGTGGTCTATATGGCCACTGTGGGGCTGATTACTGTCATTCTTGGTGGACTTGGTCTGGATCTAGTGACTGCTATGAGCGCAGCGACGACTGCGGTTTCTAATGTCGGCCCAGGGCTTGGTGATGTTGTTGGCCCTATCGGAAACTTTGCCGACATCCCCAATAGTGCGAAGATTGTGCTTTCTGCGGCAATGTTGCTGGGGAGATTGGAACTTTTTACGGTGCTGGTGTTGTTTAACCCTCAATTCTGGCGTTGACGCTACGTCCCTGAAAGACTAGGGATTTCGTGCATTGAGCATGTTTGGGCTGTTCGGTTTCATTCTTGTTGTGTGAATAGGTAGTTGCCCGATTAATTCAATTGCCAGATATCACTAAGTGGCCTAAAACCAATGCTTCATAAATGTTTGAGAGCATACCGTTCCAATCTCGTCCGTTAAGGGACAATATGTGACTAGCGGGCGGGTTAAATTGGATTTTATATCGGCGGATTGATTTTGGTTTCCATACGACCGGTTTTAAGTGTGCTTGGGTACCTTTATGTTGGCCTCGCTGCTGCCATGCTCGTCCCTGCATTTGTGGATGTTGTGTCGCGTAATGCTGACTGGCAAGCCTTTATTATTTCATCGTTAATTACCGGTCTGGTTGGCATGTTGCTTATCGTGGCCATGGGTGGTGCGCTGCGTGACGGGTTGGATACGCGCCAGACCTTTATCCTGACAACTTTATGCTGGGTCTCGTTGCCCGCGTTTGGAGCTCTGCCGTTTTTGTGGCTGGGTATTGCGTATGTCGATGCTGCGTTTGAGGCAGTGTCGGGATTCACCACCACCGGCTCTACTGTGCTGACGGGTCTTGATTCACTTCCGCCGGGGCTGCTTGTGTGGCGTTCGTTGATGCAGTGGATGGGCGGTGTTGGCATCGTTGTTATGGCGATCGTGCTTTTACCGTTTCTGCGCATTGGTGGAATGCAGCTGTTTCAGACAGAAAGCTCCGATCAAAGCGAAAAGATTGTCAGCCGTTCCATTGAATTGATCCGCCTGATCAGTTTGACGTATCTGCTTCTGACCAGTCTTTGCATTGTACTTTACTGGTTCTCCGGCATGACGATGTTTGATGCGTTCAACCATGGTCTCACAACAATTGCGACGGGTGGTTACTCTACGCATGACAATTCCTTTGGGTACTTCACCAATCCGGTGACTGGCTGGATTGCAGTTGTTTTCATGATTGTGGGCGCGCTGCCGTTCGTGTTGATCATTCAGGGGCTACGCGGTCAGCCGATGTTGCTGTGGCGGGATCCGCAGGTACGTGCGTTTCTGTGGCTTGTGGGTTTGATTTCTCTTGCTCTGACGATTTATCTCGGCACTTCTGGCAATGCAGATAGTTTTGGTAGTGCGATCCTGCAATCCGCGTTTAACGTGATTTCTGTGGTGACGGGTACTGGCTATGCCATGGGGGATTACACCGCTTGGGGAGCTCCGGTGATCGGTCTTGCGTTCCTGCTCAAGTTTGTTGGTGGCTGTACAGGCTCGACAACGGGCGGCATCAAGGTCTTCCGTTTTCTTGTGTTCTTCGGAACCGTGATTGCGCATATGCGGCGGATGGTGCGGCCTAACCGCGTGATCTCTGTGAGCTATGGTAACACGCACCTGACACCAGAACTGACGTTCTCCGTTCTTGCGTTCCTTGTGGTTTACATCGGTACAGTTGGTATTCTGACGTTGATCCTGTCCCTGTTCCATCTGGATCTGGTGACCGCTGTGTCTGCCGCCGCGACATCCGTTGGTAACGTTGGCCCGGGCCTTGGCACCATGATCGGGCCATCCGGCAACTTTGCTGCGCTGCCTGATCCAGTGAAATGGATCTTGTGTGCTGCGATGTTGTTGGGGCGTCTGGAACTGTTTACGGTTCTCATTCTTCTGGATCCTGATTTCTGGTCCAAATAATCTGAATAATTTGGAAGGTCGCTATGCGATTTGATGTACCGCTGGTCACTGGCCGGCTGATTAAGCGTTACAAACGGTTTCTGGCTGATGTTGCCCTCGATGATGGCGGTGCTGAAATCACAGCGCACTGTGCCAACTCGGGTTCCATGATGGGTTTGAAAGATCCGGGTATTAAGGTCTGGCTGACGCCAAATGATGATCCGAAGCGCAAGTTGAAATACTCCTGGGAAATGCTCGAGATTGATGGTGCGATGGTGGGCATCAATACCAGCCGTCCGAATGGCTTGGTCGAAGAAGCGATTGAAGCTGGGCGTATTCCTGAGCTTGTGGGTTATGAGAAGCTGCGCCGTGAAGTGAAGTACGGCAAGAACTCCCGTATCGATATTCTGCTGGAAGGTGAGGGTGACAAGCGCACCTATGTTGAGGTGAAGAACGTCACGCTGGCCCGCGAAGATGGGATTGCAGAGTTTCCTGATGCTGTGACCGCGCGTGGTGCAAAGCATCTGGATGAGCTTGCTGATATGGTCCGGGAAGGCCATCGTTCTGCTATGGTGTTTCTGATCCAGCGTGATGATTGCGATGCGCTTGTTCTGGCGCGTGATATTGACCCGAAATATGGTGAGGCTTTTGATGCGGCTGTAAAGGCAGGTGTTGAAATCTACGCGATTGGGTGCCGGCTGGATACTGACGAGATCATTGCTGATCGGTCTATTGAGGTGCGCTGTTAAGGCGGATAAGCCTAAGAAGAGCATGGTATCTGATGATGCGTGTACACCTGCACTGAAAGCACCACATAGCCTCCCATGTAGTGTTGAACCAGAGTTCCCGTAAGTCGGGATGAGCAAGGCGGCAGGCAACACCTGCGCTACTTGTTAGAAATGAGTCTTTGGCATTGGCTACGTGCCTTGCCCGGGCATTTTGA
>NZ_LMCK01000090.1:73228-73593 GCF_001623165.1 Pseudovibrio sp. WM33 | reverse complement strand
GCCTCTTATCCTGAAAGACACGATAGCCAGTTTCCTGGAAAGACAACGGCTTTGCTTTGGCAAGTTTCCCGGCCTAAACAGGTCCTCTGTCCCTGACATTTATTGCTCTGACCAACAAATGCCACTGCGTGATGCCCCTCAAGCTTGGGCCCTTCCTCTCAGACCATGCAGTCACGTCTGAAAATCGGTTCCACCGGACCTTTGAAAGATGCGTTACCTCTCTCAAAAGCCCCACCCAGCCTACGACAAACTGACGGATGGTCCGCCAGCAGCCCGTTACGTAGGCATGGGAGTTAGTATGGCGGCATCTTTTGCCAAGGGGGATAAGTTTTTTGCAGTCCCACCGGTGTCATCCCGGGCTTTGA
>NZ_LMCK01000090.1:24010-73218 GCF_001623165.1 Pseudovibrio sp. WM33 | reverse complement strand
TTGAAAGATGCGTTACCTCTCTCAAAAGCCCCACCCAGCCCACGACACGCTGACGGACGGTCCGCCAGCTGCCCGTCACGTGGGCATGAAGTTAGTATGGGGGCACATTTGAGCAAGGGGGATAAGTTTGTCTAAGATAGCCGCTAGTCCGATGTTATTCATCGCTTCGTCTCGTGCTGCCAAAATGCATTCGTGAAGGTTGGATCATTACCGGCTTATGAACGGAAAAAGCCCCGGCGGTGAGGCCGAGGCTTTTGAAACTCTTATGCAGAATTCCGGTGGGCTGATTAGCCTGCGGTATCTTTAGAGATTGGCGGCTGGAACTGCATGCCCAGATCCCATGGGAAGTACACCCAGGTATCCTGAGAAACTTCAGTCACAATGGTATCAGCCAGATCGCGACCCATTGGCTTGGCGTAGACGGTTGCAAAGTGTGCTTTTGGCAGCATTTCGCGAACAACTTTTGCAGTCTTACCGGTGTCGACCAGATCGTCGATGATGAGAATGCCTTCACCGCCTTCAGAGCCGACCACTTTCGGGTCGATTGGCTTGATGACCTTCAATTCACCCTGATCGTCGTAGTCGTGGTAAGATGCAATGCAAACTGTTTCGATGGTGCGAACACCCAATTCGCGCGCAATAATGCCAGCTGGAACAAGGCCACCACGTGTGATGGCTACAATCGCTGTAAATTCGCCTTTGTCGGCGAGGCGCCAAGAGAGGGCACGGCAATCGCGGTGGAATTGGTCCCAAGAGACCGGGAATGCTTTGGATTGCTGCTGATTATCCATGTGTCTTCTTTCAAAGAAATTTTGTCTTTGCAGCTTCTACGGCTGCTCGGACGGCTTCACTGGCCTGTTCCAGTACATCATTTGACCTAGATCGCACAACAACCTGTGTGGAAAATACTCCATCTTTTGACTGCGGATAGGAGCCAATTGAGGTTTCGGGGAAGTTTTTCTGGATTTCCCCTAGGTCTGTGGCAATGCGACTCTCAGGAAGAGAGGCCTCAATAGTCACAGAAAGCATCTTTTGACTGGTTTCCAGTGTTGGTGCGATGGCATCGACCATGGATTGCATGATGGCCGGTACACCTGCCATGACGTGCACGTTTTCCATTCTGAAGCCGGGTGCGATGGACACCTTGTTTTCAATCAGGTCGGCGCCATCAGGCAGGCGGGCCATGCGCTTGCGGGCAGGGGTAAAGTTCTCAGCGCCGTAGTGATCTTCCAGAAGCTTGTAAGCGCGTGGGTCCAGATCAATTGAGACACCGAAAGCTTTCGCGATGGCATCTGCTGTGATGTCATCGTGTGTCGGGCCGATCCCGCCGGATGTGAACACGTAGGTGTATTCTGCGCGTAGAGCGTTGACGGCTTCGACGATCTTTTCTTCTACGTCAGGCACGACACGCACTTCAGACAGGTCGATGCCGATATCCGTGAGATAGCTTGCCAGAAAGCCGATGTTTTTATCTTTGGTGCGGCCAGACAGGATTTCATCGCCAATAACGACATATCCCGCTGTGATGATCTTATTGGTCATGGCTTTCTGTATTCCTGAAATATGGGTGGCTTTGACAGCCAGAGCGTGTCGCGTTCATTTGCATTCACGCGCCAAGCTATAGCTGCTTATTCTTATGCGCATTCTTACCCGAAAACCGGCCCCACTTTTCGGGAACATGTATCAGTTTTTAGTCGGTATGGTCTTCCGGCGTCCATTCATAGATCCAGTTAAACCGATCAAGAAGCTGACTTGGGGTGTTGGACCGCATGACGAGATCTCGTGCAATACGAAGAGGGAAGCCCATATGGTAGACCCAGTCATTCCACTTCACGAGCTTGCTCATTTTTTCAATGCGTGGACGGCGGGCAGCCTCATAGGCCTGCAGGGCCTGTGGTGTTGCGCCGTGTTTGTCGACCATTTTGGACAGGACTGCAGCATCTTCGATTGCCATTGCAGCGCCTTGAGCTGAAAATGGCAGGATCGCGTGGGCGGCGTCGCCGATAAGTGTCACAGGGCCCTGGGTCCATGCAGGGCGGGTGTCGACCTCGCACAATGACCATCGGGTCCATGTTTCCGGCAGGTAGACCAGACGCAAGGCCTCTGGAGCCCAGTTGCGAAAGTGCTTGCGGACATGATCACTGCCAACCGGATGGGACCAGCTGTCTTCTTCCCAGTCTTCCTTCGTGATGGCGACGATGTTGAGTAGCTTGCCATTCTTTACTGGATACTGAACCAGATGAGCGTCACGAGCGAGCCACAGGCCCGAGGTGCTTAGGAGAGGTTCCAGATTGAACGGCGGCTCTGCTGTTGCTCTGTAGGCCACGAAACCGGTGTGTTTGGCAGGTGCGCCACCCAATGTGGTCTGGCGGATGCTTGAACGGACACCGTCGGCGCCGATAAGCAGGTCAAACTGATCCGGTATACCTGCAAGAGCTTCTGAGAAAGCCGCTCCCTTGAGCGTGACAGTGTCACCGTTGATTTCGGCGGATTCTACCTTGGTATCCAGCCGCAGAGTGACTTCCGGTGTGTTCTGGACAGCTTCCAATAACAGCTGTTGCAGATCTGCCCGGTGGATCACGTAGTATGGTGCGCCATAGCGGTCTTCAGCAATGCGGCCAAGCGGAACGGTTGCAAGTTGAGACCCATCCTGGCCGGAGCGTATATTGACGCTGGCCGGAGAGACGGCTCTGGACATGAGTGCAGGGCCTAAGCCAAGCGCCTGCAAACATCTCATTGCATTGGGAGATAACTGAATTCCCGCGCCGACTTCGGAAAGCTCTGGGGCAGCGTCGAACAGGAAAACACTGTGGCCCTTACGGGCAAGGTATAACGCAGCTGTAAGTCCGGCGATCCCGGCTCCTGCGATAGCAATATTTTTTGGTATCATTACGCAGCTTGCCTGCCGTGCTTTGCCTGAGGTTATCGGGTTCAGGCAAAGCAATGTGATTACTGTTTATTCGTTTTATCGATCAGATGATGAGGTTGTTAGGCAGCATCAGGTGCCCAGGCGCAGTCAGCCGGATTAGATTCTGCGGAAGCGAGTGCAGCATCGAAGTGGTAAAGCGTTGAGCAGTATGGGCAGATTATGTTGTCATCAGCACCCATGTCGAGGAAGACGTGTGGGTGGTCCTGTGGGGGGCGTGCGCCAATGCACATAAATTCTTTAGCGCCGATTTTAATGGCGTCAACGCCATTGGTGTTGTGAAAGTGGGGTACGACTTTACCGGCCATTTTTTCGCCAAGCTCCATGGAACAAAAATTTGCCACCGACATTAAATTGGTTCTGGTTAAAAAGACAGTTTTTCTCGCTGATTGATTGCCTTGAGATCGATGCGGTCCACAACTGTACTGCGTTTTTTCACCTAGGACCGAGGTTTTACCGCGGAACTGGTGTTGTCTCAGCCTCTGTGAATAGTTGATGGACTAGTCCAAATTGATAGTTCTTTGGCCTTTTCTTTCTCCACCCTTACATTTACCCTCCCATGATCCCATAGTTTTCCTTTACGTAAACGTTAGGTAATATGCCAATATTCAATAATAATGATCACCCTATCGCTTATCTTGATGAAGGAGAGGGCGATCCGATCCTGCTGATCCACGGATTCGCATCCAACAAGTTCGTCAACTGGGTGTATCCCGGCTGGGTTGATTTGTTGGTGAAGGATGGCCGCCGTGTGATTGCGATTGATAATCGTGGTCATGGTGAAAGCTATAAGTACTACAATGCAGAGGATTATGGCGCTCCGGTTATGGCTGAAGATGCGCTGAAACTGCTGGATCATCTCTATATCGATAAAGCGGATTTGCTTGGCTATTCCATGGGCACCCGCATTTCTGCGTTTTGTGCGCTGCAAGCACCGGACCGGGTGCGCTCGCTGTCCCTTGGCGGGATGGGGTATGGGTTGATTTCTGGTGTTGGTAATCCAGAGCCAATCATTGAAGGGTTGTTGGCCGACAAGATCTCTGATGTGAAAGACCGGACGGGTCGTGCCTTCAGAGCCTTTGCCGAGCAGACCAAATCAGACCGGCGTGCGCTGGCAGCGTGTATGCAGTCAGCCCGGAAGCCTATTTCTGAGGATATGGTATCTAAGATTACGGCGCCGACACTTGTTGCTGTTGGTACAAACGATGACGTGGCCGGTGATCCAAAGGCGCTTGCTGATCTTATGCCGAATGCCAGTTATCTGGAGATTACCAACCGGGATCATATGACCGCTGTTGGCGACAAGATTTTTAAAAAAGGCACATTAGAGTTTTTGGAGCAATTTTCATGAATAGAGGCACCCACGAATTTATCGGAGCCGATGGCAACCGCATTGTTGCAGACCGGTTTGGCTCACAAGGTCAGCCGGTGATGATGATGCATGGTGGCGGGCAGACGAGACATTCGTGGGGCAAGACTGCTGAGATGATCGCCAATGCAGGCATGCAGGCGTTTTGTCTTGATATGCGTGGGCACGGTGACAGTGCGTGGGTTGAAGGGGAGAAGTACTTCTTTTCTGACTTCGGCGCAGATGTTGCTGCAGCTGCCTCGCAAATCTATGAGGAAACCGGTTTCAAACCAATTGCAATCGGTGCCTCATTAGGTGGTCTTGCGTCTATTCTGGCTGAGGGTGCTTTGCGTCCAGGTGTGTTGGCTGGCGTTATTCTGGTTGACGTGACCCCGCGCCTAGATGAAGGCGGGGTGAGCAAGATCCTGTCGTTTATGGCTGAAAAGGTTGAGGACGGGTTTGGCAGTGTAGAAGAAGCGGCGGACATGATTGCCTCTTATCTTCCGCATCGAAAGCGCCCCAAGACATTGGATGGCCTTTCGAAAAACCTGCGTTTACGGGATGATGGGCGCTATCGCTGGCACTGGGACCCTCGCTTTATCACGCATCACGCTGATCGTGCTGATATAAAAGATAAGGTGCAGAGTGAGCTGTTGGAGGCAGCAGCTAATCTCAAAGTGCCGAGTATGCTTGTTCGTGGAGCAGCATCAGAGCTTGTGAAACAGAGCCATGTAGATGAATTTCTCGCATTGGTTCCCCATGCACAATTCACAGATGTGAAAGAAGCTGGTCATATGGTGGCAGGCGATGTGAATGATATTTTCACTGCTGCGATCATGCCATTTTTAAAAGAGTACCAAGCGGCAGCTTAAAATTAGAACCAGTTTCTGGTTTTTGAAAGAAATGTAGGTTCACTTTCTAATTGTCTATGTAGGTTTGGTACGCGCTTTCTCTAATGGCAATACTGCGTGATGTACTATAGGCGGATAATTCATAGTGAGTGGGTGGGGCTTGGATCGAGACAGTCTGCACCTATGTAAGGTTGAATAGGTCCTATCCATAAAGGAACGCTCTTTCATGGTGCAATTTTCTTCAAGTAGCCCCAAGGAGTTCGCATCGCATGATCCTGTTTGGGATCGCGTGAAAGCCGAAGCCCAGGCGATGGCCAGCTCTGAGCCAGCACTTGCGTCTTTTGTTTACGAGACGGTGCTGAACCACTCTTCATTAGAGGAAGCGATTGTTCATCGTGTGGCTGACCGGCTAGGCCATGTGGTTGTCTCTTCTTCTCTTATTCGCCAGACTTATCTGGATGTTCTGGATCAGGCTCCTGATATTGTTCAGGCCTTCCGTGTTGATCTGGGTGCTGTTTTTGATCGCGATCCTGCCTGTGACCGGTTTCTGGAACCTCTGCTTTATTTCAAAGGGTTCCATGCGCTGCAGACACACCGGTTAGCCAACTGGTTGTGGAAGCAGGGGCGAGAGGATTTCGCGCTTTACCTGCAAAGCCGTTGCTCTGAAGTGTTCCAGATGGATATTCATCCTCAGGTTCCAATCGGGCGGGGCGTTTTCTTTGACCATGGTACCGGCATTGTGGTTGGCGGCACTGCTGTGATTGAAGACGATGTCTCTATTCTGCAAGGTGTGACACTTGGTGGTACGGGCAAGGTCTCTGGCGACCGTCATCCGAAGATCCGTCAGGGCGTGCTGATTGGTGCGGGTGCCAAAGTTCTAGGCAATCTGGAAATTGGCCATTGCTCACGTGTTGCAGCAGGATCTGTGGTTCTTAAAGACGTTGATCCGTGCACGACTGTGGCGGGTGTTCCTGCCAAGGTTGTGGGTGAAGCTGGTTGCGACCAGCCGGCTCGTGCCATGGATCAAATGATCGGTCAAGGTCAAGGACTTTCCTCGCAAAACAAACAAGGATAAGCTAGTTTCCTAGGGTTGGCAGGGCGATAAACTTGTATAGTTTGTGCCCCAAGTTTGAAGTGAAATTGGTAAGGAGACGGCTGTGAAGCCTGATGAAATTCGTAAGGTGCAAACCTACATGCGCAATACTTTCAAGTCGCCAGAACTTGAAGTACGTGCGCGTCCCCGTAAAGATGATTCCGCAGAAGTTTATATCAATGATGAGTTTCTTGGCGTTATCTTCCGCGACGAGGAAGATGGCGAACTGAGCTGGAACTTCCAGATGGCTATCCTTGATATTGACGTGGAAGGCCTCTAAGGCTTCACGCAAAATCTGATTGATTTGAAGGGCTCCGTTTTGGGGCCCTTTTTGCATCAAAATGAGACTCCTAAGGGCTGTGGGCGTCCTGAATTGAAACGGAATGGAGTTTGTTCACCTGCCTTTATTTCCTATGCGGATTTCATATGTAAATATTAACAGGAGGTTAACTCGAGGATAGCACGCGGCATAGGAATTGCTTTCAACTGCACAGTAACGCGTTTGAGCTGGATTGAGCCAGCTGAGAATGGGGGGAAGTGCATGCTGGGCGATTTCTTGTTGGCTGCGTTTATAGCGGCTTCTGGTTTTGTGACTGCAGGAATTCTGGGTAGCTTCTATCACTTGGTGACTGGGGAGCCACCGCGTTTTTTTGCTGAGATGAAAGGGCCGTTGTCCTGGCTTATTGTCGTCGGGTTATGGCTTGTTGCTGGTCCTTTTATATTTATGCGCAATGCGATCCAAGGTTATTACCGGGAGTCATTTAGCCCCAAGATGCTGGCCGCCGCGGGAGGGCTCACCGCTATGTGGAGCATTCTTTCCGGTACGTTTGTTTTGAGTTTTCTCTTGGCACTTTGAGCAAGCCATATGCTAGATTGCGCAGGATTTGATTTGTGCAATCTAGGAGAACCTTGTGCCTTTTTATAAGCTTGGAGACAGAAGCCCTAATGTTCCTGAAAATGGAAACTACTGGGTCGCGCCATGTGCAAGTCTGATTGGGCATGTGCAGCTGGATGAAGAAGCGAATATTTGGTTTGGCGCTGTTTTGCGCGGTGACAATGAGCTTATCCATATTGGTGCGCGGTCCAACATTCAGGACGGATCAGTTCTTCATACAGATTTGGGGTATCCGCTGGTTGTTGGCGCAAACTGTACGGTTGGTCACAAGGCGATTTTGCATGGGTGCACTGTGGGGGAGGGCTCGCTTATTGGCATGGGCGCGACAATCTTGAACGGCGCTAAGATTGGTAAGGGCTGTATCATCGGCGCAAATGCACTGGTTCCTGAAGGCAAGGTTATTCCAGATGGTTATCTGGTTGTGGGAATGCCGGGGAAGGTGGTTCGTGAGTTGGATGATGAAGCTCAGGCCATGCTTATCCGCTCAGCAGATGGCTACGTGATGAATGCACAGCGCTTTAAAGAGCAGCTGGTTGAACTCTGAAGCCATCACGACTTTTGAAAACAAAACAAGCCGCGGCATTTCCCGCGGCTTTGTTGTTTGCCAAGATCTTGGCAGCTTTATTCTGGAATACTTGCAACGGTGGTGACGCGTTTATCCGAAATAGCGGACCAAGCAGAAGCATGGCGAGCGGACTGGCGTTTCACGTAGCGGTATGGGGTTGAATACCAAGGCAAGATTGAAGAGATCTGATTGTCGAGAATGAGATCTCCCTGATCAGTGCGCACGCTTAAGACAGCGTGCCCGCCGTTACTCAGGTCTTTCACGACCGTTATGAGCAGGGAGCTTGGCGGCCAGCCCAAGGCAATGAGTTGCCGCTGTTTTTCCAGAACGTACTCTTCGCAATCACCCGCACCTTGCGGGTATGTCCAGTATTCAGGCACTCCGAACAGTTGCTCGTCTGTTAGCGGGCGAACTTGTGTATTGATTGAGGCGTTTACATCCAGCAATTCCTGCCAGCGCTCTTTGGTCAAGCGGACAACCAGCGGCGTGTTGGTACCATAGCGGCACTGTTGCGGGTAGTTTTGACAGAATTCGATATGACCAACGGGGGCAGTGGCTTGTCCGATAATTGGCATAAAGCGTCCTGGAACTTGCTCAGCGTGAGCCTGAGACAGGCTGATTAGCCCACCCAATGCGACCCCCAAAACACTTTTCGCGAACAGCTTATACTCAAACACAAGTAGCGCCCTCCAATCATGGCAGGCTCTACTTTCCTTCGCGCATTTTTATTTGGTTATAATCTTTAAAGTGAGTATTTAATCAAAATTGAGCAGTATTTAAATCAAGATTGAGTATCAGTTAAATCAATATTTCAGAAAATAAGAGTCAATATTAATTCAAATTGTAATTATACTAAGACTCCGCAGGAAACTGGAGTTTCTGATGAGACCTAACGAGAGTTTTATGGTTTAGTTACAGTTAATTAGAGAGTTGGCATGTGAAGCTGTGTCAGTTGCATGTAATTCTCACTGCAAATATTTTTTTATAAATTTATCGAAAAGCTGAGGCTTAACCGTTGATAAGACAGGAATCGGTCTGGCTGGCTTAGCGCTTTTCAGCGTTGGAGATATGGTGCTCCAGCAGTTCCTTATTCTGGACGGTGGTGAATTCGACTGCGACGCCTTCTTCAAAGTGGCGAACGATCCGCGCACGCATCTTACCAAGCGTGATTGGTGTTCCAAGTGCTGGACGTACATCTGTCTTGAGTGCTGCGCCAGAGAGGGAGACATCCACAATGCGGCAGGCGTATTCTCTGCCGTCTGGCAAAATGATCTTCGTAATCGGGTTCTTTGGAGTGAAGCGATCAAATCTGCGATCTTCTGGCAGATTAAGCTCGTCTTTGTTGGCCAGCCAAGTCAGGACAGAAGCCAGCTTATCGCGCTTGCGTGCACTGGCATTGAGCGTCATTGCAAAGCCGCCATCGATCTCGCGGACGATCTTTCCTTCAACGCGACCAATGTGATCGAGATAAGCGACAACGCGCTCGCCAACTTCGCCCATTACCGGAGAGATAAAGGCGGCGCCACCAGGTGACATGTTGACGACCTGGCAAGGGTACTCACGTCGGTTTTCCAGCATGAAACGGCCCAGCACGTTGATTTCAACGCGAGAAAAACGGCGTCTGTCAGGTGCTTTTGCCGCTAGTGCAGCAATTCTGTTGGTCGCTGTGCGCCCTGCCATTTTCCTAGGAATCCCGACTACGCGATTATTGACTAGTAGAAACTTGGGTCACACCCTAGGAAAACAAGGTTAACAGAATGGTAACTGTGGTGCGGAGTACAGGTTTATATTTTGCCCCCATCAACAACTCTAAGGTGTCCTACCTGTCGGCTGTTTGGAATTTCAACGGCCTTTGGTGCTGCTGATCGTTGCAAGTGACTTCCACGGCTAACTCTTGGTTCCATTGAGCTAACAGCGCGATGTGTTGGGGTCCCAAAATGTGGGACGCAGTCATTTTCGTCACTGAAGAGAGGTGCGTCTTCATCTGGCCAGATCAACCTCAGGCTGTTGACTTTTTGCTTGGAGATCGCCTGAACACCGAGCCAGAATGGACGCTTGAGCGGTGCCATGCAGCCAAGAATACGCGTACAACCTTCCCCCTGAACACGGATTGGCAGGAGCAGGAGTTCCAGATCTACTGACTGGCCCATTTCAGTTGTGCCGGTGAAGCTGATCACGGCTGCAGCGCCATCCTGTGTTATGGCAGAGAGCATGGCTGTGACGGCTTGCTGGTCTTTCTCATCCCAACCATCAAGGAAACTGCGGCCTTTCAGTTCACGACAGAACAGGGAACACAATCGTGTCCCTGCGAGACGGAACCTGAAATTGTTCTGCTGTGCCAGTTCCAGAATAAACGTATCGCCCAAAACACTTTTGATTGCGGAAGGTTGAATATCGCCACGGTCGGGAGCTGGTCGTTCAGCCCGAATTTCGTCCCAGTATTCGAAGAGTATCCGTGATGCACCGTGTTTCATATTCCCGCCTTCCCCAGTCCGCTTATTGGGTTTTCCCATTGGGGTCAGTGTCCTTTTTATGGACAACTTTAACTATCCGCTGGTCTATGGTGGGGAATAAGCATGGAGCGTGCCAAGTTAGAAATATCATAAAAATTTAATAAAATATTAACCTTAACAAAGAGTTTAAGTTGTGCTGTTGGGGGGCTTGTATAATCTTGGTTGCAGTTGCCTCACCTGAACCCTTGAGGCCCTAAGAATTGAGCTATTGTTGGCGGTAAACCTAGGTTTTCAGCATTTCGTGTGCTGATAAAAAGTCGGGAAATCAAACGCCTAACGGGGAGAAGCTCCGATAAACCGTCAGCGCTTGGGGGAGTGCTGGCGGTTTATTGTTTTCATTTGATCCTTACATTTTGCGGCAAGCCTTGCGAAGCGTGCCAAGTTGTCTTAGTTCAAAATGGGACAATAATTTTGGATCTGTAATAAAATGAACCAATCCAATGAAGACCATATGGCACCTCACGGCCCCAACCTTCAGAGACCAGCACGGGAGCCGATGTTCAATCTGCCAACCGTCGTTGTTGGACTGTCTCTGATCTTTATCGGGATACATCTGGTTCGTGCCTATGTGTTGACGCCCAACGCGGATTTGCAGACGCTGCTTTTATTTGCGTTCTGGCCTGTCCGATATCTTAGTGGTTTTATGGCTGAATATTCCTGGCCAGGAGAAACCGTTTCGGCGATCTGGAGTTTTCTGACCTACGGATTTTTGCATGGTAGCGTGCAGCATGTAGGTTTCAATGTGCTTTGGATGGCAGTGTTCGGGAGTGCTGTTGCACGACGTTTTGGTGCGACCCGTTTTCTGCTGCTGTCGGCTGTATGCGCTGTTGCCGGCGCGGGGGCTCACCTTGCTACAAACTGGGGGCAGAGTATCCCGGTGATTGGTGCATCGGCGGCAGTTTCAGGACAGATGGCAGCTTCCTTACGTTTTATCTTTGAAGCTGGTGGTCCGATGAGCTCGTTTCGGCGCTTTGATAATGCAGCCTATTCTATTCCTGCCCGACCTTTGATGGAGGCGTTGAGCGATCGTCGTGTCCTTACCTTTATTCTGGTATGGTTTGGCTTGAACTTCCTATTTGGCATGTGGTCCGCGCCAATTGCGGGTGAGGGCGTTAGTATTGCCTGGCAAGCTCACGTAGGTGGATTTATCGCTGGCTTGATCCTATTCCCATTATTGGATCCGATTAAACCGCGTTGAAGTGAGGGGTTTAATAGTTAGCTAACTACATATGTTAACAGCACCTAAGTTGGTGACTAGGCAAGCATTGTTTTTTTGTGTCATGATGCCGTAGGGTTAGATTTATTCTCTTCCTCTTTTTTCTCTGAGAAAGAAGGATGACATAAACAAACGAGGAGGTCGCCATGACAGTTGCTGCCATATTGAACGGCAAAGGGCGAGACGTTTTTACGGAGCCGAGTACACGTAGTTTAAGCGAGATTTGCGCAAGCCTTTGTGGTCGCCGCGTAGGTGCAATTGTGTTGTGTGATAAGCCGGGTGTGATTGTTGGGATCGTGTCGGAGCGTGATGTGGTTCAGGCAATTTCGATGGAAGGTACTGACGCGCTTGCACAGCCTGTCAGCGATTACATGACCAAAGAGGTTGCCGTCTGTAACGAGATGGATTCCGTGAACGGTGTCATGGCGCGTATGACTGAAGGGCGGTTCCGGCATATGCCAGTCGTGGAAGACGGTAAGCTTATCGGATTGGTCTCAATCGGTGATATCGTGAAGTTCCGTATCGCTCAGGTTGAGCGTGAAGCGGACGACATGCGGAGTTACATTCAGGCCGTATGATCTGTGCCTTAGCTGCTGTGCTTTTAGGGCACAGCAGTTCCAATTCTGACCAGTTCTCATCAAATCATTGTTGTTGGCATCGGTGTTTAGAGCACTGCGTCAAGGCTGCACTTCTGCCAGTTGATGGAGTTCTGGAAGCGCACGGCAAGTGGTTTCATACCCGACGCGAATTGCCTCTTCACCGCGATGGAAGTCGAACAAACCCAGATGTGAGAGACGTAGTGTCAGAATGTTGTCTGGTGGGTCTCCTGCAAGCCGTGAGCGTCCAATCCTGTCCTGAATGATATTGTAGCTGTCCATCATTACGCCGGAGATGCCCGGCAATCCTTTTGGCTTCCCACCGAATATTTGACGTCGCAAGACGCGCTTGATTGCGCCGCCCGGATCTTTTTGCAGCTTGCTATCGATCTCCGGGATCATGTCTTTCGGGATTGGGGGCAGTTCATGGACAACTGTAGAGCCTCGGCCGAATGTGTCGGAGTTGAGGTTGACTGCGATCACAGCTCGTGCACCCATCGCGCGGCAAACTGAGACTGGGATTGGATTGACCAACGCACCGTCCACCAGCCAGCGGCCACCATATGCGACCGGCTCGAACACGCCGGGGAGGGAGGTGGAACAACGCATTGCCTGCGTGAGTGGACCCTTCTTCAACCAGATTTCGTGTCCGGTTCCAAGCTCCGTTGCAACTGCTGCAAACGGTCGGTCGAGGTCCTCGATCATGATCCCACCGAAGTGGTCTTCGAACAATGAAAGGACTTTTTTGCCTGAGATGAGGCCGGAACCGCCGAAGGAAAGGTCGACCATGCTGAAGACCCGGCGGCGAGAAAGCGACACAACCCACTCTTCGAGTTGGTCCAGCTTGCCGCAGAGATAACAGCCGCCGACAACAGCGCCAATAGACGTGCCTGCTATAAAGTCCGGCTGAATGCCTGCTTCTGAAAGGGCTTTAAGTACGCCAATATGCGCCCAACCACGAGCCGCACCACCGCCCAGAGCCAATCCGATACCTGGTGTGATCTCTGGCTCAGGTGTGGTGGGTGGTGTCTCAGGCTCTTCTTCTACAGGCTGTTTGCTGTTTGGCCACAGAGGTAGATTTTGCAGCACTGCTATCTCCCCGACTGTCTTTCAACGGTTGAATAATCAAAATTACCTTGGGGTAACTATGCTATTTAAACCTATAAAAAGACTGAATCGGGGCACAGCGAAACCTACTGTTTTTTCCCGTAAACTTCTTGGGGGTCATATACCGGAGCGACTTCCGTCTTCTCCAGCCAAACGTCGCCTGTGTCGTTGCTGTCCACTTTTCGGAAGAAGCAGGAGCGGTAACCGACGTGACAGGTTGCGCCGTTGCCGTGCACTTTGACGCGCAGCCATATGGCGTCCTGATCGCAATCGGTCCGGATTTCAATGACTTCCTGCACCTGCCCGGAAGTGCCGCCCTTTTTCCAGTATTCCTGTCTGGAGCGGCTCCAGTACCAAGCTTCGCCGGTTTCAATTGTACGACGCAGGCTCTCGGTGTTCATATAGCCCACCATGAGTAGCTCACCGGTCTCGAAATCCGTAACTGCAGCTGCGATCAGACCGTTATCGTCAAATTTTGGGCAGAGTTCATCACCCAGCTCAATTGCTTTTTTGTCAGCACGCGGCGCGAAGCCGTCGGCTTTAATATTCGTCGACATAAAATGCTCGAATTTTGTGATGAATGGTCCGAGCTTACGAACGGACCATTGTCATAAAGCGTACCTGTTCAGATGCGTTGTCTTCAAAAACACCAGAGAACCGGTTGGTGAGTGTTGATACACCCTGCTTTTGAATGCCACGCATGGACATGCACTGGTGTTCTGCCTCAATCATGACGGCGACGCCACGTGGAGCCAGATATTCTTCCAATGCCGTTGCGATCTGAACGGTCAGATGTTCCTGTGTCTGAAGGCGACGTGCGTAAATTTCTACAACACGTGCGATCTTGGACAGGCCGACCACAGCATGATCTGGATAATAAGCAATATGTGCTTTTCCGGTGAACGGCAGCACATGATGCTCACAGAAAGAAGTGAAAGAGATATCCTTCAGCAGCACAATATCATTGTAGCCGCCGACTTCTTCGAAGGTTCGTTCCAAGTGCTCGCGAGGATCTTCTTTGTATCCAGAGAAGAGATCTTCGTAGGCTTTTACCACGCGTTTTGGTGTATCCAGCAGTCCTTCACGTTCGGTGTCATCACCGATCCATTGAAGAAGTACGCGTGCAGCAGCCTCAGCTTCAGCCCGGCTAGGGCGGTTGGGGAGCTTGTTGTCTTCTGTAGCCGTGGGATCGGTCTCTGTAACCGGTCTCAAAACAGCGTCCATATTATGTCTCCAACAATACGCAGTCGATGAGTGTAATTTAAGACATACTTCTCTTAAAAAAACACTGAACCCGCCATAGGTTCCTGCGCAACAACTATTTTTGTCGGCCTGTTTTCAGTCAGGCTCTTCCCATTGTCATACGCAAATCTATAGCTTACCTAAGGAGATGCGAGTATGGCGCAGGGTATAAACTACGACAACCCGTTTAGACAGCCAATAAATTGGCACCTATGGTTTCTTCTAGGTAATGTGTGCTAGATTGCGATATTCCGCTTTTGACCTCTAGCAAGGTCTCGGCAGCACCACCTATATAAGATAGATGTCTTGGTTAGGAAAGGGTCTTCCCTTACTACTGAGTGATCCAAGGTCGCTTTAAGTTATAAAGCGAGTGTCAGAATAGTAGCCAGAGTTTTGCATGTTGGACGACATTTACAATACTAAGATCCTTGAGTTTGCAGGGAATATCCCTTTGTTGGGACATCTCGATGCCCCGCAAGCTCAGGCAAAAGCACACTCGCGGCTTTGTGGTTCGACGGTGAGCGTTGAGGTTTGTGTAGCCGATGGTCTAATAACCTCATTTGCGCAGGACGTGAAAGCGTGCGCGCTTGGGCAAGCCTCAGCCTCTATTTTAGGCCAGCATGTTATTGGGGCTTCACCCTCTGAAATTCGGGAGGCTTATGCGCAGCTCCATGCGATGTTGAAGGAAAGTGGACCACCGCCGAATGGTCGTTTCGCTGATCTGTCCTTCCTTGAACCGGTGCGCGATTATAAAGCGCGTCATGCGTCCACCATGCTTGCGTTTGAAGCCCTGGTGAAAGCGCTTGACGATGTTGAAGCTACCGTTGCTTAAGGCCAACTGAAATGTGTAAGCCCGAACCGCTCCCCAAAGTGAGGCCTGCCAGCCTGATGGCGCGGGTTGGGATCGGGCTTATTTGGATTTACCAACACAGTTTGTCGTTGATACTCGGGCGTGCGTGCCGTTATCAGCCTTCCTGCTCACATTATACAGCTGAGGCGATGGTGCGTTTCGGCTTTTGGCGTGGCGGTTGGATTGGGCTATCACGGATCATCCGTTGCAACCCATATGGGGCCAGCGGGTATGATCCTGTGCCTGCAAGTCTGCCCGAGCATTCCAGATGGTATCTGCCCTGGCGCTATGGGCACTGGACTGGACACCATATTGACCCCAAGACGCGCTTTGATCTGCCGGACTAGAAACCGTTCCTGTTGCTAAGGGCAGGTGAACTCGTTTTTCTCTTCTTCAGTGAGGACTGGCAAAACCGCGAACTCTCCCTCAATGGAGAGGTTTTCATAGGGCTGTGAGTTGATAACAACGCCGTATGCTTTTCCGCTGGCAGCATCTAATGTCCAAACCCATCCGAGATTGGATTCCTGCGGATTATCCTTCCAGGAGAATTGAGTAATTTCCGGTGTGATCTGCTGCACAGTGTAGGTTGCAGATCCTTTGCTCTTGCCAAGTTTGGAGGTGGTGTTCCAAGCGAGTGCTTCACTGTTGCAAATGAAGGTCGTGAATTTCTCCTCGATCGCCTCTGCGCCTTCCTTTGTAATAGTCCAGGCGAAATTCAATGATTTCCCTAACCATTGCTCGGCGGCTTTTGCAGCGGAAGCGCCACTTCCAGTTTCTGCGAGTGTATGGATGTCGCTTTGGAGACTTTTGCTGGTTGGGACGGGCGGGCCATCTCCCGTAACCTGTGCAACCGCTACCAGACCAGATGAATGAATGAACAAGACTGCGCTTGCGCTCAGGATTGCTAAGGGTTTCATTGGGTTATCCTGTTTTCATTCTTGCCGCTGTTTGATTGAGTTCAAAGGCTACTGAAAGAACTGCGACCAAAAACTTCCTTTGTCACTCTCGCTTTGCTCATTGTCAGTAGCGGTTGGATCAGTTGTCGGTTCGGATGGTGCCGGCATGTCGTGCGGATTGCTCATTTGGTATTCCGGCATGCCACTCATCATGGATGGGTCTTCTTCTGCATTATCTGGCTCTGGTTCGACAGTTCCAGAGGTTCCAAGAGAGGGTTCAATAGATATCTGAGCGTGAGCAGGACTCGCTCCAGACGTGAGCGCAAACCCCATGACGACAAGATATGTGAAAAGCCAGTGCCTGCTCATTTGAATACCTTTGGATGATCAGTGTGGTGTGCACTCCAATACAGAAACTCATAATTTCGTTTGAAGATAATGGCTTAATGTAGAGTTGCGTCCAGCAACTTGAAGTGGTTCCGGGTTCTTGGCTTAATGAAAAGCTATCTGTCGGTGTTGAAATTCATGAAATTTTTGTGTGCGGAATACGTGATTTTGCCTATGTGAGAGCTGCCTAGAGGCGTGTTGTTCACAGATTGAGGGCCAAAAACGTTTTTTCATATGTTTTCCCAACCCAAATTTCAAAGGAGCGTTGACAAGAGGGGCTCAAATGAAGATAACCCGTCCTCACACGGCGCGGCCAACTTGGCCAATGCGACGGAGGAGTGCCCGAGTGGCTAAAGGGGGCGGACTGTAAATCCGCTGGCTATGCCTACGTTGGTTCGAATCCAACCTCCTCCACCATTTTTCTTTCATAAAATCAGTTTGTTACGGTAGAGATGCATGTCTATTGAAGGTTTTGAAGACCTCCCAAGTTATGCTTTTGGCGACAGCCCTGACCTTGCTGACAGCTTGCTTGAGCTTGTTCTGAATGGAACAAAGACGGCTACCTGTGGCGATCTGCTTTCCTATGAGAAAGAAGGGGAGCCGCTTCCTCAGCCGGGTGATAAGTTCGTTATTCTTGATGGTAAGGGGCAAGCCGCTTGCGTCATTGAGATGGTTACGGTTGATGTGCGCCAGTTCGACGAGATTGATGAAATTTGGGCTGTGCTGGAAGGTGAAGGCGATCTTAGCCTTGAATTTTGGCAGGACGCGCATCGTGAATATTTTGAGCGCAACGGTGTCTTTGCTCAAGATATGAAGTTGGTTTGTGAGTATTTCCAGCTGGTAAAGATCTTCGAACGCGATCAAGCTAAGCCGAATTAAGTCTCTTCCAGTTTTTGTGAGATGCTCTCTGAGCCGGATGATCGCTTGTCCGGTGATGTGCTGTGGCTTTGAATAGCCTGCCAGATATCCTCTTTAACATTCTGCCATTGCCGGAGCTCAGCCCTTAAGGGTAGTTCTGCGCGTAAGGCGTCCTTGGTTTTTAATGTTGATTGGATCAGGGCAGCCAGTTCCTCAGCGTTGTGCGGGTCGAAATATCGGCAATGATCACCGCCAACTTCTGGAATAGAGGTCGCCTTTGAGGCAAGCACAGGTGTCCCCATCCAAAGAGCTTCGCCGACGGGCAGGCCGTATCCTTCAAACAAGCTCGGATACACCAGCGCAATTGCTTCTTTGTAAAGGGCGGTGAGCTCGGCTTGCGAGGGCGATTGGACAATCGTCACGTACTTGCCAATAGCCGTATACTGCTGATCTTTGTTGAGGCTTGCGAAGGCGCCATTTGGAATTGCGCCTGCGCATATGAGCTGTGGCAGTGGGGTATCTTCGTTGTGCTCCAGAATGTGCAAGTAAGCGTCAAAAACCAGCTTCGCATTTTTTCGGTATCTAATGTCACCTAACAGCAAAAAGAAACCATTCTCCGGGCGTTGTCTGAGCGGGTAGATCGGCTCTGTTTCCTGAAATTCGTGAGCCAAATGGACAACGCTTGTGCTCTGAGGGGATGGGAGTTTCTGCTCTGCCAGGAATTTCAGCAGATCGCTTCTCGTATACTCAGAGTTTGCCAGAACGTGCGGTCTTGTAGTGACGGTTCGCCTTAGATGTTCCAGCCAAAGTTTTGCGCCGAGGTCTTCTTCAGGGTCGTTGAGACGCAAAGGAGATATGTCATGGATCATGACATAGACTGGTACATATGGTGCGCGGCTCTTCACATACTCAGTTAGACGCCGAGCTTCTTCCAAGTTTCCCAATGAAAGGAAGGGAGCGTCAATGTCGGAGAGTGGATCTCCAAGCGCTTCTCCATCATAAGCTCCGATGGTTTCATCCGCGTGTGAGCGCAATGTATGCCGCAACCTGTGAAATAGTCCTTTGATCTTGCGGTTCCTGTATTTTTCAAGATGGAATGTTTTTACAGGAGCGCCCAGCAAATCGGGCAGATATGCAGGGTTAAGGTCATCATCCTTAAACAGAGGATCGGCTTGCACACTCACATATTCGTTTGTTCGGGCGTCATGGCAGATGAAGGTGACTTCAAGGTCATCCTTATAAAAGCGTCTGGCTGTTTCATAGAGTGTTCTGGTGACGCCATTCGCCTGTAATGAGGTAGAGCGGTTCTGCCTCAAGGTGGTCAAATCAAAGTAGAGCTTTGGCTTTGGCGTCGTCATGCTCAGCTCCTGGTTGCTGGTAGAGTGTGCGTCATGCATTCCTTGTGATGGAGTTTGCGAATCCTGTTGTTGCAAACAGTATGCGGAGTGGGGAGGGGGAAGGCTAGCTAAACCCTTGCTAACCAGTGGTAATTCAAGGTGTGTAACCTGTCGATTAGGTGATCTCTCCCGAGGAAAACAGAGTTGGGTGCGCTTAAAATCATCTGGACGCGTCTTCAAGAATTGTTTATTCAGGCAATCCATGATTAACACCAAACCGCTTACCTGCCTTGTTTGCAGGAGTGAGCTGGAGACTTGATATGCTGCAATTGACTTTCCCTGACAATTCCGTTCGCGAATATGACGCTGGTTCCACCGGAGCTGACGTTGCGGGGAGCATTTCTAAATCTCTCTTGAAGAAAGCTGTTGCCGTCGCGATTGACGGTGAGCTGCGCGATCTTTCTGATCCTATTCCAGCAAGTGCTGCGATTGAATTTGTTACTCGCGATGACCCTCGTGCGCTGGAATTGATCCGCCACGATGCGGCGCACGTGATGGCAGAAGCTGTGCAGGAGCTGTGGCCTGATACACAGGTTACAATCGGCCCTGTTATCGAGAACGGTTTTTATTACGACTTTAAGCGTGAAACGCCGTTCACACCTGAAGATCTGCCAAAAATCGAAAAGAAGATGCAGCAGATCATCCAGCGCAACGCGAAGTTCACCAAGGAAATCTGGAGCCGCGATGAAGCGAAGGAATACTTTGCTTCCAAGGGCGAAGATTACAAGGTTGAGCTTGTTGATGCGATTCCTGAAGATCAAACCGTTAAGATCTATAAGCAGGGTGACTGGCTGGATCTCTGCCGTGGTCCGCATATGGCATCCACTGGCCAGGTTGGTCAGGCATTCAAGTTGATGACTGTTGCTGGTGCTTACTGGCGCGGCGATTCCAACAATGAAATGCTGACCCGCATCTATGGTACTGCATGGTCTAATGAGAAAGATCTGAAAGCTTACCTCCATATGCTTGAGGAAGCTGAGAAGCGTGACCACCGTAAGCTTGGCCGCGAAATGGATCTCTACCACTTCCAGGAGGAAGGTCCGGGTGTTGTCTTCTGGCATCATAAGGGCTGGCAGCTGTTCCAGAACCTGACCAACTACATGCGTCGCCGTCTTGCTGATGACTATCAGGAAGTGAACGCACCTCAGATTCTGGATAAGTCGCTCTGGGAAACCTCCGGTCACTGGGAATGGTACCGCGAGAACATGTTTGCGACTGAGACCGAAGACCACCGCGTCTTTGCGATTAAGCCGATGAACTGTCCTGGTCACGTCCAGATCTTCAAGCACGGCCTGAAGTCCTATCGTGATCTGCCTCTGCGTATGGCTGAGTTCGGTGCTGTTTCCCGCTATGAGCCATCCGGCGCATTGCATGGCCTGATGCGCGTTCGCGCATTTACGCAGGATGATGCGCATGTGTTCTGTACTGAAGAGCAGATGGCTGCGGAATGCCACAAGATCAACGATCTGATTATGTCCGTCTACAAGGACTTCGGGTTTGAAGAGATCGTTGTGAAGCTCTCAACCCGTCCTGAAAAGCGTGTTGGTTCCGATGAAGTCTGGGATCACGCTGAAGCTGTGATGGGAGAAGTGCTGAAGGAGATCGAAGCGAACTCTGGCGGCAAGATCAAGACAGGCATTCTTGAAGGCGAGGGTGCGTTCTACGGTCCTAAGTTTGAGTACACTTTGCGTGATGCTATTGGTCGTGAATGGCAGTGCGGTACCACTCAGGTCGATTTCACCTTGCCAGAGCGCTTTGGTGCGTTCTATGTCGATAGCGATGGCGAGAAGAAGCAGCCGGTGATGATTCACCGCGCGATCTGTGGTTCTTTGGAACGCTTCCTCGGCATCCTCATTGAGAACTTTGCTGGTCATTTCCCGTTGTGGCTGACACCTCAGCACTTCGTTGTGGCAGCAATCACCTCTGATGCAGATGATTATGCAAAAGAAGTGCATGCGGCGCTGAAAAAAGCTGGTTTGCGCGGTGAGCTGGATCTTCGTAATGAGAAGATCAACTACAAAGTGCGTGAGCATTCTCATGCCAAGATCCCAGTGATTATTGCAGTTGGTAAGCGTGAAGCAGAAGAGAAGACAGTGAGCATCCGTCGTCTTGGTTCGCGTAATCAAACATCAATGACATTGGATGAGGCGGTGGCAAGCCTTACTGATGAAGCAGCAGCTCCAGACCTGAAAGAGCAGGCTTCCTGATCTTTTCGACTGAGTGAAATTTTGAAGGCTGGCTGCAGGTTTCTGTTGCCAGCCTTTTTCTTTTTGGCCTCACTGTCGCCTAAACTTCACGTAAGTTTGCGAAAGCTTACAAAACCCGCTCAGATGAAAATGAGTTATGTGAAGTGAGGATGTCGTGAACTACGCCGATTTGAGCTATGCCAATAATACTCATCCTTTATTGAAGCGGTGGCTTATTCGCGGCATTGAAGGTCTTTCTGGCAGACGAGCGCTGCTGAACCTTTATGAGGGCTGGCGAACAGGCTTCTCAGTTTCTGATCGAGCGCTTTGGCGAGATCTGCTGGATCAGATTGACCTGTGTGTGGAATGTTCTGGACACGACTGGCCGCCCTCTGATCTAGATGGAAAGCCTTTGGTGCTGATTGCAAACCATCCCTACGGTATTGCAGTGGCATTGCGATCCTTTCACTTGCTGAGCAGCTGAACCGTCCTTATCGCGTGCTGATCAATAACGAGCTGTTGAAGGTGCCTGAGATCAGGCATTTTGCCTTACCGGTAGATTTTGAAGAAACCGAAGAAGCCTTGCGGACCAACTTGAAAACACGGCAGGAAGCCCTTAGACTGCTACGGGAAGGGGTGGTGATTGTGATCTTTCCAGGAGGTGGAGTTGCTACAGCTGCTAAGCCGTTTGGCAGGGCTGAGGAGCTTCCTTGGAAGACGTTAAGTGCCAAGCTCATTCGAAATGCGCGAGCAACGGTGTTGCCAGTTTATTTTGAGGGGCAGAACTCGGCATTGTTCCACATGGTCAGTCGCTTTTCCCTGAGTTTACGATTGTCGCTTCTCATCCGCGAATTTAAGAGCATTCTGGGACAAACCATTCTTGCGCGGATTGGCTCTCCTATTTCCTTTGAGGTTTTAGAGGGATGCGAGAGCCAGAGAGAAATGATGGATGAACTTCAGGCAAACTGTTATGAGTTTGCGGGATTGTGTTGAGACGCCAAGGGCGGAAACCTTTTCTCTCCCGTAGGGCCTCCTCCTTAACGCGTGCGTAAACCAATAAAAAAGGCGCCGAGTGAGGCGCCTTGGTCATTCTTAATCTTGTGCAAGCCTTACAGAGGGTTTTCTGCAAGCACTTCCACTTCCACATTGTTTACGCTTGGATTGACCGTGAACTCTTCGCGATACATCTCACCATTGTTGCGCGCCATAACCGTATAGGTTCCGGCTGCTAGGGTGAGGTCAAGGAATGCGCCATTGCCGCTTGCAACGGTGTCGCCGCCTGGAGAGAGGATCGTCCAAGACGTGTTGGCCAAAGATGTTTTGTTCTTGACGCTTACCAGTTTCAGCGTGATGTTGCCTGCCTGATGGTAAAGGGTTGCTTCGGTCAGCTTGCCTGCCTGAACGTGAATATCTGCGCGTACGACAGCGTTGACATCGCCGTAGCGGCTTTCAATATGGTAGGTGCCTGCGCTCACTGGAACCAGCTCGCCCGGCTTGATGCCGGATGCAATGAGACCGCGGTTGCCCGTGGTGTCGTAAGTCATATCGTAGATGTTAAAGCGCACATCTTTGCGTGGCATCTGTTGATCGTTACCCAGAGCAGCGTCCAGACGAATGCCACCTGCATTCAGGATGATTGTTCCTGTCTTCACACCGCTTTTAAGTTCATAGCGAGTGGTTGCAGTGACTTTGCCAAAAGAGGTGTGAACGAGGTAAGTACCCGGATCGAGGCGGAATTCTGCGTCCTGATCTTGAGAGGACGCAACCATAGTCAAAGATCCGTCATCATTTTCTTTTGAAGAGTAGACACGCCATTTCAAGCCGCGTGTGAGGTTTGGTGTTCCCTCAGCCAGCTTTGCTACCAGATAAAGGACAGGCTGTGCGCCGACAGGTGCCTGCTCTGCGCCTACAGATGGGGGAGCATACGGCAAAAAGCTCGTACCCATTGTTGGTGCAAGGGATTGTCCCTGATAACCGCTGAGCGGATCATAGCTGATAGGAGGTGCGATGGTCTTGTCTGGCTTTGCGCCCAAGTCCAGCACTTCTTTAGAGAATGGCAAAGCAGGTTTGGAAACAGGAATAGGACCTGCAGCCTGAGCGGCGTTTCCAAGCAAGGCCAATCCAGCACAAAATGCTGTGGCGGTTGCTGCGCGTTGTAGCGCTTTGCTGAACGTCGATATCCGCTCTAACTTCACGTGTG
This sequence comes from Pseudovibrio sp. WM33, assembly GCF_001623165.1. Classification (NCBI taxonomy): domain Bacteria; kingdom Pseudomonadati; phylum Pseudomonadota; class Alphaproteobacteria; order Hyphomicrobiales; family Stappiaceae; genus Pseudovibrio; species Pseudovibrio sp. WM33. The sequence goes on along the minus strand of NZ_LMCK01000090.1, from coordinate 50,092 downwards.
CTCTCGCTACTACTTCAGAAAGTGTTACCCGTGTGCGACAGTAAATACAAAACCGACACCCGATCGAGTGAAATCAGATTACAGTGACAAACTGTGATTTGGAAGTGTTTTATAAATTTTTACTAAGTGGGTTGGGGATTGGTAGTCAATGTGGCAAGAATGGGGCAAGACCATCCTTTAATTGACACAGTTGATATTCTGTATAGGACTATTGCGTAGCTTTAATCGTTGAAATCCTGAAAAGAATCGAGACCGTGGAAACTAAAGACCTTCCAGAACTGAAGAGTTTTCTCAAAACTCGTCGCTCCCATCTCGCTGCAACGCTCGTGCATCCTGGTCCCAATCAAGCACAAATTTCAGAGCTTCTTGAAATGGCCTGCCGTGTTCCAGATCACGGAAAAATTTCTCCTTGGCGGTATATTATCTATGACAATTCACAGGCTGATCCTATCGGTCTAAAGCTTGCTGAAATTGCAGAAAAACGTCAGGGCTCCCTTGGTGAGAACACCAAGGCAATGGAGCTGGAGCGATTCAAGCGTGCGCCGTTGGTTATTGGCGTTTTGTCTTCTCCAAACCGGGAACATAAAGTTCCGGTCTGGGAGCAGGAGCTTGCTGTTGGGGCGGTTTGTGTTTCGCTCCTCAATGCCTGCTTTTCAATGGGTTTTGCAGGCCAGTGGCTCTCTGAGTGGTATGCTTTTGATGATGAGGCAGCTGCCTATCTTGGCGCTCGTGATGGGGAGCGGTTTGCAGGCTTCATTCATATCGGAAGCGCTAGCATTGTTCCGAGTGAGCGCCCTCGGCCTGATGTTGCCCGATTGACTGAATATTTTGAAAGTTCTCTTTCCGGTGTTGATGCGTAGGAGTTGAGGTAAGTATATGTTTTATGAAGCGAATAAGCCGCATGGATTGCCCCACAATCCATTCAAGGCTGTTGTTGTGCCTCGTCCGATTGGCTGGGTTTCTACCGTCTCTAAAGACGGTGTGCGCAATTTGGCTCCGTACAGCTTCTTCAATGCGGTGTGTGATACACCGCCGATGGTTGTGATTGGTTCCAGCGGTTACAAAGACTCTGTTCGCAACATTGAAGAAACTGGCGAGTTTGTCTGCAACCAAGCCACGTTGGAACTCGCAGATGCGATGAACCTGTCCTCTGCAATGGTTGGTTCTGATGTTGATGAGTTCGAGCTTTCCGGTTTAACGGCAGAGCCATCCAAATTGATCAAGGCTCCACGTGTTTTAGAAGCAAAAACTGCGTTGGAATGTAAGCTGGTCAATGTGCAGCGTCTGGTCGATATTGACGGAAATGAGACCAACAGCTGGCTTATACTGGGTCAGGTTGTTGGTGTGCATATCGACGAGAGTGTGCTCGAAAACGGCATGCTCAATGTGGCGAAAATGAAGCCCTTGGCCCGGTTGGGTTATATGGATTACTCGGTGGTTGATTCTGTATTTCAGATGGACCGGCCAGTTCTTCCAGAAAAAGCATGATGGCGGGCGCTTAGGCGCCCCTTTTCTTATCTCGAAAATACCTGTTGTATCTGTTGTGCGTCTTCAGTCGTGTTTGCGTTCATGCCGGTAAAGCCGAGTGCTACTGATTTTTCCAGATCCTCGAGTGCTGCGATTGGTGCCGTATCCAGAGCAATCAGATGAGCCGATTTTGCAGCAAACAGGCATTGTGTTTGTGCATATTGAAATGGTGGTAGCAAACTTCTGTTTTGATCTCTGGACTGTTTTGCATCCAGTGCCTCTTTCAGCGCCTCTTCATTCCATGTCAGCGCGGTTAGGCGCGGACTGGTGTCGGAGAGGTTCATGAGGTTGTGAAACGCCACAGGATATCTGCCAAGTTCAGGAATGATCTTCATTATGCAATCCTGCAATGCGTGTTCGGCCTCAAAGACTGAAAGTATTGCGTGCAAACGTTCAATATCGGCCCGAGACTTGATGAAGGTTGGAATGACGCCTCTTGGCTTCACATGAGCATAGGGCTTGAGCGTTGAGAGGATCGTGCTCTCTGATGGTTCGTTCAGCATGAGGTAGAGATCGTGGTGTTTGCCCAGCTCTGCCAGAGTGTTTGGCGGGCCATAAGGCTCGAACTCGCTGACGGGCTTTTCTGCCAGGATGGCGAATGATACATTCCTCAGAGCTTTCAGCTCTTCCGTCTTATCGAATGTTGAAGCCATCGCGCTCAGCAGGCAGTTCATTGCTTTTCTCCGAATCCAATCAGAAATTGAATTGTAATGCATAATTCGTAGAGAACAGGATAGGCGAAAAATCTGTTTTAACTCAAATAACTCAGTGAGCTCAGTAGGGTAAAATTAAAATTTAACTATTTGTTAACTAATATTAAGGGATATTAACTAATAGTATCATAGGGGGCAGATTCTCGTGAAGGTTGCAGGCGATCCTTCCATTGCAGGGCGTATTGAATCGGCTTTTCAAAAGGCCAGTTCCAAAACAGGTACGTCTTTTGACTTTCTGCTGCAAGCGGCTGCCCGTGAATCTTCCTTTGACCCGAACGCCAAAGCTAAAACCTCCTCTGCCTCAGGGCTTTTTCAATTCATCGAGTCCACCTGGCTTGAGACGCTGAAGAAAAATGGCGAAGAATTGGGTTTGCAAGACTATGCGCAGCACATTCGTGTTGATGCAAATGGCAAATACCGCGTCGATAACAACCACCTGAAGCAACAGCTTCTGGATCTGCGTTATGACCCTGATATCTCTTCGCTTGTTGCCGGTGCTTTGGCGAAAGATAACGCCTCCGGGCTTTCCTCAAATCTGGGGCGGGATCCGTCTGCTGGTGAACTGTATCTTGCGCATTTTCTTGGGGTGAATGGTAGTCTACGGCTTTTGAATGCTGCTCAGGACCGACCAGAGCACCCGGCTGCGGACCTGTTTCCGCTGCAAGCGCGGTCCAATAAGGCTGTATTTTACAACAAGGATGGACAGGCACGGACTGTTAGTGATGTGCATGGCCGCCTGGTTGGGCGCTTTAATGAAACGATTGCTGGTTCAGACCGTCTGGCAGTTGGTGTGCGTAAGGGGCCGATCACTAAGCCGATTGACAGCCATCGCGTTGAAAGTCGTATTCTGACAGCATGGCGTGCGACGACGGTTGATAAAGATGAGGCTCCTTTTCAGTCCCTGTTTCGGACTGATGAAGCGGCAGCATTAACTGCGTCCAAAGCTGTGAGTGAGACGAAGCGATCCGGTGTTGAGGTTCAGGAATCAATTAGCCAACAGTTTGTTGCGCCAAAACCAGTTGCGCGACCATCTGGTGCACCTTTGGACCTGACCAAATTTCTTGCGCCGTCCCAAGCAAGTGGAAAGTCCTTAAGTAAGAAGGTCTAGAACCTGTGACTTACAGGTGTTTCTTGCTGCTCTAATCTTTCAAAAAACAAGTTTTACGAGAAACTGCGGGTGCGGTGAACGAAGCCTTAAGAATTATGATTAATTATTTCTACCCATAGTTGGTGGATACAGGTTTCTGAGTGCCATGATTATCAAGAGTTTTCTGAATTGGGTGCAGTATGCGCCAAGTGGAAGTCGCGCACAGGCGGCTGGTGCTTTGGTGCGTGCTTTCTTGTACTCTGAACTTGAAAGCTCTGAGTACAGCGAAGCAGAGGCGGCATTGACCTTCCTGCTTGATGATCGTGATGTTACGGTTCGGATCGCCCTTGCAGAAGCCTTTGGCGCTGCAAAGATTGTTCCTTCTCACATCATTTCTGCTTTGCTCGTGGACGAAGATGAAGTTGCGCTGCCTTTGCTTTCTGGTGTGACGACTATTCCAGAAGGTGAGCTGGTGGATCTTGTTGCGACAGGCTCCACTCAGCGTTGTGTTGCAGTCGCCAGCCGGCCTGAAATTACCGTGGGTTTGTCTGCTGCTATCTGTGAAGTTGCTTGCGAAGAGGCCTGTGTTGCTTTGCTTGCAAATGAGAAAGCAGAGATCACACCCAATAGCATGGAGCGTGTTGTTGCGCGGTTTGGTGAAAGCCGGGACGTGAAAGATGCTCTGATGTCTCGTGATGATGTTCCCTTGCAAATCCGACATATGATGCTGCGGCGTTACACTGAAGGTCTTGGTGATCATCCGCAGGTGCTTGGTGCAAGGAATATGCGTGCTCCCGAGCAACTGGTCGCTGATGCGCAGGATCGTTCCACGATTTCACTGGCCTGGAGTGCCTCTGACAAAGAGCTGCACGGGCTTGTTGAACATCTGGTTGTTTCCGCTCAGATGACAAGCGTTCTTTTGCTTCGTTCAGCAGTAACCGGTTGCTTTAACCTGCTTACAAGCTCGTTGGCTCGCTTATCTGATTATGATGAGGATCAGGTGTTTGACGCATTGGCGACGCCATTTGGTGCTTCGCTGCGCCGTGTCTTGTCAGCTGCTGGCTTGCCTGATCGCACGCATGCGCTTTTCCAGGAGTGCATTGCCAGCTGGCAGCGGGTCGAAAACATGCAGATCGACCATTGGTCTAAGTCACGTATTGTTGCGGGTGATCTGATTGCACTGGAAGATGAGCTGGGTATTGAGGACCTGGGAGATCTGCAAGACTTGTTGCATCGCCTCTCCAATGAGGCGGCGCGCGCAAGTGCACGTACTCGTGTTGCTGAAATGCTGGGCGACGTTGCTTAAGGTATTCAGCTTATTGCCTGATTAGCTGTCGACGAGTTCCGTGAGCGGTGCGCTTGCTTCTTCCAGCCTTGTCACAAGCGCGACACCAAGCCGATTGGTATCATCGCGAGCATCTTCAGAAATCATTGCATTGATTGCGCTTACGTGCTGAGAGATGAGCTCTTTCGGGAAACTCTCTTGTGTTCTGGCTGCGACGAGCAGCAGTGTCAGGTTGTTTGCAACACGGCCAATCAGTGGGAAGCCCAGAGTTTCCGCCTGGCCTTTGATGTCGTGGGCGCAGCGGAATAATGCGTCGTAGGTTTCCTCTGTAAAATCAGCGCTTTGTGCTGCCTGATGGGTTTCTTTCAGGCAATCAACTTCCGACCCCATCCAACTTTCGAACTTGTCAGAAAGTTTCTCGATGGCTTCTTCAGCTGCTTTGACTGGATCGAATTTGGCAGCTTCAATGGTCGACATCTTCCGGACTTTTTTGGAAAGGTCGTTTGGAACGCGGATGCGTTCCTGAGAAGATTTATCTGAACCATTTAAAGAAGCCATTGTCCTGCGTAATTCCTGAGCCTGCATTGCTGTAGGCACGATTATATTTCGAATTCGAAATAATATCTAACTATTTTACGAGCAATTCCAATCCGAAGTTGCTTCTTGTAGCATATTTAGCTGTGGCCACAGCATCAACAGGTTGTGTCTTAGTACTTAAACATCTCAGAGAGGATACGTTCGTCCCAGCTGTGTTCATTATCAAACATGATGCAGCTTTGAGCTGTTGCATCCTGATAGATTGTCGTGCTGATAACATTTCGGAACTCACGGTGATCAGCTGCTGCGTTGACCGGGCGCTTATCTGCCTCAAGCACTTCAATTTTAACGGTATTCTGCGTGGAGAGCAGGGCACCGCGCCAGCGCCTTGGGCGGAAGGCACTGATGGGTGTAAGTGCCATCAGGGGAGCGTCAATCGGCAGGATTGGGCCATGAGCTGACAGGTTATAAGCTGTGCTGCCCTGGGGAGTAGAGATAATGATACCATCGCATGCCAGCTCTTCCATGCGGACGCGTCCATCAACGGAGATGCGAAGTTTCGCAGCCTGATGGGATTTGCGCAGGAAAGACACTTCATTGATTGCGCGGGCGGTGAACTCGTTTCCGTCTTTGTCGACAGCTTCAATGTTGAGTGGATGGAGAGGCGTTATCTCTGCTTTTTCAAGGCGTTCGATCAAACCGTCGGTTTTGTACTCGTTCATGAGAAAGCCGACTGAACCGCGATTCATGCCGTAGATCGGCATGCCTTTGTTCATAAACTTATGTAGATAAGAGAGCATAACTCCGTCGCCGCCGAGCGCGACGATGACGTCCGCATCGTCTTGCGAGGCAGATCCGTACATCTTTTCAAGAGCTTGGCGTGCAGCAAGTGCTTCTGGCGTATCGCTGGAAGCAAAGGCAATGCGGTTGATAGTTCTTCTCTTCAAAGACGGCTCCTCCCTCAAAAAGGAGGTAGCATGACTTTGGGAAAATTCAAACTGCCTTTATGTCGCTTCTCGTGGGATTGCCAATGGATTAGCACATGCCTTGCCCGTTTTTACTGTAAAAAATACATAGACCCTATAAGTATTGTGTTGTGTATTTGTGCAATACTACTTGTTTGTGTTCGAATAAACATCAAGGTACTGAATTGCAACAGTCGTTGTTTCGGTTGTTTGGAGGGGTTTTTGTTAAAATAACTTTCGAGTATGTTGATTGTGTTGCAGATAGTTGAAATTCTTTTAAGATATCAATTATCTACAATGTTGCGACCAGAATATACTGCCTACCTTTTCTTATAGATATTTGAAGTTGAGACCTTTTGAGCTTTAAACAAGAGGTCGGTGGGAGCTCTTGCGCGGCGGCAAGGGCTCCCACCTTTTTACTTCTGGTACGGCTGTTTAGCTGGTGTGTTGGTGTGGAAGCGCCTTGGTGCCACCTGACATAGCTGTTGGAACGCCTGTGGTTCCCGGAAAGCTGATCGGCAAATTGAGATCGCATCTGGCGGCGAGGAAGGCGAAGCATTCGGCCTCCACTGCATCACCGCGCCAGCCAAGTTCCTCTGCCTGAATGATTTTTACGTTTGCCCGTGCTTCGATCTCTTTCAGAAGCTGCGGGTTTTTGCGTCCTCCACCGCATGCTACCAGGCAGGCCGGGCGTTTTGGTAGCATGTCCAACCCTTTGCCGACTGCGCTGGCTGAAAATGCAGTGAGTGTTGCTGCGCCGTCTTGCAGAGAAAGGCCGGTTGCCATGTCTTTTGTGAAGCTGTTGCGGTCGAGAGATTTTGGGAACGGGGCTGTGAGGTAAGGGTGGTCCAGCAGCGTTTTGAGGCGGTCTTCGTCCACTTGTCCGCTGGCTGCGATAAGGCCGTCGCGGTCCATGTCGCCACGATTATGGGAGCTGATCCAGTCGTTTATGGGCGCGTTGGCGGGGCCTGTGTCGAAGGCAATCAGGGTGTTATGCCCATCCCACCATGAGATGTTGGCGACGCCGCCGAGGTTCAGAATCGCTGTGTCCGTTGGATTGTCGGATAGACCGGCGCTTCTTAAAAGGGCCTGATGGTAGATGGCGGCGAGGGGGGCGCCTTGTCCACCTGCTTCGATATCTTGCGTTCTGAAGTCGTAAATCACTGGAATATCGAGGATATCAGCGATGATCTGGCCGTCACCGAGTTGGCGGGTTGCGCCTTTCTGGCCGCCTTTGGGTGCGCGGTGCAGGACGGTTTGGCCGTGAAAACCGATCAACGCAATATTTTGCGTTGAAATGGAGTTTTTTGAAAGGAAATGTGAAATTGCGTGGGCTTGTCCCTCGCTGAGTGCTTTCTCCGCTCGTGAAAAAATTTCAGGTTCCTCGGATGCGAAATTCCAGTCCTGAGCGGCGGCCATGGCTTCGGCGATCAGCTGATTGGTTTCAGGGGGATAACTTGCCAGTGTGTAAGGGCCGAACTCTTCGATGGTTTGTCCATCGGTTTTCAGCATGGCGATGTCGACGTTGCCGTCCATTACCGTTCCGGTCATCAGACCGATGCACCACTGCGCAGCCATTTATTCCCCCACTCACAAAACCCGCTAGACTTAAAACTGAAGAGACTTCGGTCAGAGCCAGATGTTGCAAGGAAGGTGTGTGCCTTACGGATCTGCCTACACGAAGTCTCCACTTCATAGCGGGTTCTGGGCGCAGTGACAAACGTTGGAGTGATGGAAGCCTTTGTGTTTTCAGTTGGTGATTGTGATGGTAGGAGGCATTGTTGTACGGGCTACATATCAATTATTATGATGAAATGAAGTGATGAGAGTTTCCTTAGCCTTGTTGTGTTCCGGCTATTGTGCTAGTTTTCCTGCAAGAAATGTCTATTTGAAATCAACATTTCACATTTCTTATCCGGCAAAATTACTATTATAAATAGTACTTATATTATCAATGCTGGTTTGATGCACCTCAATGCTCATGTGCTCCACTCTCAATAATTGGAATAAGTGTAAAGCTCGCTTATACAACTGGAGGTGGAGATGAGTTTGAAAAGGGTGATGGGCCTTATGGTCACTGCTGCGATGGTGGTGCCTGCTGGTCAGGTTCTGGCGGCAGATATGCCTGTGCCACAGGAAGATATCATTGCTGCGGCTGCATCTGAGAAGAGCCCTTGGCAGATCCGTGTGCGCGCTCTGGGTGTGATTACTGAAGATAGCGGGCACGTTAATGGTGTTTCCGGCTCAGATCTGTCCTATTCCAACACAGTGGTGCCCGAGCTGGATATCACCTATTACTTCACTGAAAATATTGCTGCTGAGCTTATTTTGGGAACGACGTGGGCAAACGTAGATGGTGATGGTGCTCTTGCTGGTACCGATGTGGGAGACACATGGATCCTGCCGCCAACTTTGACTTTGCAGTATCACTTCACCAACTTTGGCGCTTTCAAGCCTTATATCGGTGCGGGCGTGAACTACACGATTTTCTATAATCAAGATGCCAACGATGTTGATGATCTTGATATTGAAAACACATTTGGTGCAGCGCTTCAGGTTGGTTTCGATTACATGATTGATGACAACTGGGGTGTAAACCTTGACGTCAAGAAGCTGTTCCTTGAGCCAGACTTTGACGTGAAAGTTGGCAGTAACAAGCTGAAGGGCACAGCTGAGTTGAATCCCTGGCTGGTTGGTGCTGGTATCACCTATCGTTTCTAAGTGGGTTTTAGTGGCTTAAAAAGTTAGGCTTGGATGTGTGAGCACCCAAGCCTTTTGTTTTGGAATTGCCTGATGCTTCAGGCTGTTTCCAGGATCTTTGCGTTATTCACCTGCATTTCTTTGCCACGAATACCAAAGAAATGAGTGAATGCATTGTTGTTTTCCTCTGTGAGAAGTTCCGCCAGTGTGCCGTCTGTATGAACCAGCTCTTAAGCGAAGTTAGTAAGTGGCGGGGCGAAATGCTCGCACACAGATTGGCTGTTTGCTGAGACCCTACTGAATGCGGCAACCCAGAGCGATTTTGGTGCTGTGCAGAGGTTTTGAAAAAGACTCAGTGGTTCGATTGAGGACTAGGCCAAAGAGATAGGTTGCCCATTAGGTCAACTAGAAATAGCTTCTTTAAACGAAGTTAAATTGAAAGTGCCGGAGCCGGGAATGAGTGGAGCGCGACGAAGCTTTGCAGGTGTTGACTGTGCGGTTGCTCAAGCGATCGAGCAAATGGGTGATCCATGGATCCTGCTTATCCTGAGATGTCAGTTTCAGGGCATCAAGCGCTTTGATGACTTTCAGGGGCATTTGCAGATCTCCACCAGTGTGCTGACAGACCGACTAAGGCGTCTGGTTCAGGCCGGTTTGCTGCGGAAGGAGCAAGACCAGCAGGATAAGCGCGGAACGGTCTATCTGCTCACCGAGAAGGGTATGGACTTTTATCCAGTTATGATTGCGCTGCACCAATGGAGTGAGCGCTGGGAAGCTCGTGAAGGCGGACCGAGACTGGAATTGCTGGACAAGCAAAGCGGAGAGCCTGTGCGTGATGTGCGCGTGCTTTCGCAAGACTACAGAGAATTGAGTGCCCGGGATGTTCTGGCTCTGGTTGATGACCAGAGTGGTGAGATGATGCAGGACATTCAGGAGAGATTGAAGCGTCGGAGAGGTGATGTTGCCTGATTTTGAGATCAAACAGGCAGCAGATTGAATTGTAAGGGAGTGTGTTTGAAATGGCTTTGCTGGATATTTTGAAGAATAAGTTGCGCCTGCCAGTTGTTGGCAGTCCTTTGTTTATCATCAGCAATCCAGACCTTGTGATTGCACAGTGTAAGGCAGGGATTGTTGGTTCCTTCCCAGCGCTTAATGCTCGCCCGCAGGAAAAGCTGGAAGAGTGGCTGATCCAGATTACGGAAGAGCTGGCAGCTTATGATGCGGCTAATCCTGACAAACCGTCAGCTCCGTTTGCTGTGAACCAGATTGTGCATCGCTCCAATGATCGTCTGCAGCATGATGTTGAGCTTTGCGTGAAGTACAAGGTGCCAATCGTGATTACCTCTCTTGGTGCGCGCCCAGAGGTGTTTGATGCGGTTCATTCTTACGGCGGCATCGTGCTGCATGACATCATTACCAACACCCATGCGCATAAGGCGGTTGCGAAGGGTGCTGATGGTCTGATTGCTGTTGCCGCTGGTGCTGGTGGTCATGCAGGCACAACATCGCCGTTTGCACTTATTCAGGAAATCCGTGAATGGTATGATGGGCCACTTCTGCTTTCAGGCAGCATCAGTACTGGCAAGTCTATTCTTGCATCACAGGTGATGGGTGCTGATCTGGCTTACATCGGGTCTGCGTTTATTGCGACTGAGGAAGCAAATGCTCAGCAGGCCTATAAGCAGATGATCGTTGATAGCGGTGCAGAGGATATCGTTTATTCCAACTTGTTTACTGGTGTGCATGGCAACTATCTGAAGCCATCCATTGAGCAGGCAGGAATGGACCCGAGCAATCTGCCGGAAGGCGATCTGAAGACTATGGATTTTCACAGTGCTGACAAGGGAAAGCCGAAGAGCTGGAAAGAGATCTGGGGCTGCGGCCAGGGTATTGGTGCGGTGAAAACCATCGGCAGCACTGGCGATCTGGTTGCACGGTTGTCATCAGAGTATGATGCCGCTCGCAAAGCGGTGACGGAACAAGCCTCTGTACTGGAGCCGACTGAGTAAGCTGGTCTTGCGTGGTGGTTTGCGTGATACCGGCAAGCCAGCTCGATATTGATACATAATACAAGGCTGCTGGGTTTGGCTCAGCAGCCTTTTCTTTCACATCTGTGCGGATGTTTCGTCCTTATCAATGTCCTGCCATGTTTTTGTAGAGGCGGGACCAAACAAGAAGGAAGAAAAATGCGTATCTTTTGGTGTCTCGGCCTTCTACTGGCCGTTCCTTTCATGGTTGCCTCTGAAGGCTATGCTCAGGGGAGTTCCAACCAGGTCACTCCACCCATGACACAGTATTGTAACCGTGGTGATGTGCTGTATGCGGATGGAAGCAGTGCAGACGGACCTATGCCGATGATCAAATGCGGTCAAAACTCGCTGGTTTATCAACGCACCAACCTGAGTTTTCCGCTGTCCGTTGTCTCGAATGGCAAGTTGTCCGTGGGTAATGCAAACGGTGCTTGTCAGAGTGCGAAAGCTGTTGGTGCGGATGCAATCGTCAGTAACATCCAGTCCCTTTGCAATACGACACTATGGCCGAACTCTTGCGCCAAGTGTAATTGAGTATAAGATATATCACTGGTAGTATTGGTTGCTGCATGCCTAAAGTAATCAATACTACTTATCTTGTTGAGTTAATCTCACCAAATGCCGCGTAGTAATCAGTATTACACTTTTATAGGTATCGTGACACCTGATGGTCATATATGAGAAACTCTGTTGCATGAAATGGGTGTATCTCTAGCGTTATATTGCTAGAATCGGGCAACTTGTGAAAGTTGATTTCAAAAATACACTTAAGCAAAATCAACAAGAATGGCTTAGGTCACATGCAACGAGAGCATTGGGGAAGTCGTATCGGCTTCATTCTGGCTGCTGCAGGTTCAGCGGTTGGGTTAGGTAATATTTGGAAATTTCCATATTTGGTTGGCGCGGAAGGCGGCGGGGCGTTCCTCGTTGTCTATGTTGCGTTTTTGATCGCGATCGGCGTGTGCGTGATGATCGCGGAGATTGCGCTGGGCCGTCATGCTCAGGCCAATCCATTCAGTGCGTTTAAACGTGTTGGCGGCGCAGGTTGGTCAATTTTTGGTCTCATGGCGGTTCTCACCGCGTTTCTTATTCTCTCGTTTTATTCCGTTGTTGGTGGCTGGACCATCGCCTACGTGGTTAAGACAATCACCGGTGGCTTCTCTGGCTATTCAGGCGCGGAGTTTGAGGGACACTTTGGTGCGCTGGTGACAGACGCAGTTGAGCCGATCATTTATCACGCTGCCTTTATGGCGATTGGCGTGCTGATCGTGATCAACGGTATTTCCGGCGGCATTGAAAAGGCATCTAAGATCATGATGCCTCTTTTGTTTGTTCTGCTGGCTTTGCTGGTTATCCGGTCTCTGACCCTTGATGGGGCAATGGCAGGTGTTGAGTACTTCCTCGTTCCTGACTGGTCTCATTTGAATGCGGACATGGTTGCCGCAGCTCTGGGGCAGGCGTTCTTTACGTTGTCTCTGGGTATGGGTGCTTTGATCACCTATGGTTCTTATCTGGGTAATAAAGAGAGCATTCCAAACGCAGCCCTTTGGGTTGTTGGTCTTGATCTTCTGGTCGCTGTTCTGGCTGGCTTCCTTATTCTGCCAGCGGTGTTTGCGTTCAACATGGATCCGGCTGCAGGCCCAGGACTGACCTTCATCACACTGCCAGCGATCTTTGCTGAGCTGCCGTTCGGTATGTTCATTCAGCTTTGCTTCTTCGTACTGCTGTTTGTGGCTGCGATCACCTCGGCAATCTCCTTGCTGCAGGTCGTGGTTGCGTTCATCTGCGAAGAGTTCAATGTTGGCCGTAAGGCGGCCACCATCTGGGTTGGTATTGTGATCTTCCTGTTTGGTGTTCCAAGTTCTTTGGCGCTGGGCGTGTGGGGCGATATCACGTTCTTCGAGCTGAACATTTTCGACTTCCTTGGCTACCTCACTGACAACTACTTCCTGCCACTTGGCGCGATTGCGACCTGTCTGGTTGCTGGTTGGGTGAGCTATGACAAGTTTGCTGCGGAAGTGACCAATAACGGTGAGCGTCCGTTTGCCTATCTGACAGCATGGAAGTGGATGTGCCGTGTGGTTGCACCGCTTGCGATCATCTGGGTGATGGTCCATTCCATCTTCGGAGCATAAAGCTTCACTCAAAAACAATGAAAAGGCCGCCAGTTTTGGTGGCCTTTTTTAATGCTGTTTTATGGTCATCCGTAGTTTGACTTAATCTGGGCCGGAAGAGGGAGGAGAATGTACCTGTTGGGCATAGTCCCTTCACCCGAGATGGTCTTGATAAGGAACAGGGTTATGTTGAGGCAGCTGAAGCGCTATTGGGTGCATTCCATGAATGCCAGATTGCCGCGTGAGATGGTATGTCTGGACGAGGAAAAACAGGCCAGGTATCGCAGTGTAAGGGGACGTTGGCCTCAGGAATAAGGCCTTATCACCGTCCCAACGAGAGAAAGAAGCACCGTTTGAGCGGTGCTTTTTTGTGTCTGACCTGTGTTGGTGCGGTGCGTGAGCCGAGCCTGCGACGAAAAAACTTGTGGGCTGCATGTGGTGGCAGGAAGTTGCGTTGCTGTCGCGTGGTTAACGTAATAAGTGGTATGATCAGCCAATATTTATGTATTTAATGGTTGGTTTCGTTGTTTGTTGGTAGAATATGGGTGTATGTGACTATATTTTGAATTCGCCCATTAAGTGCAGCTGTAAAAAACCTATATTTTTTGAGGTAAGTGAAATTACCTGCGACAATCTGTCAGGTCAACAAGGCTAAAGATTTCATCAAAAGAGCTGGAACAACGAATTCATTTCAAGCTTTTGCGCTTGATTGAAACAAACCATCACATGTTGATCGGCAATAACAAAAAATGAAACGTGAGCAATGGGGAAGCCGCTTCGGCTTCATTATGGCTGCTGCAGGGTCTGCGGTCGGTCTTGGTAACATCTGGAAATTCCCGTACCTGGCAGGCACACAGGGCGGTGGCGCCTTTTTGGTGGTCTATCTTGTCATCATGGCGACGATCGGCGCAGCACTGATCATGGCAGAGATTGCCATTGGTCGTTCAGCGAAGATGAATCCCGTTGGTGCGTTCCGTGCGCTGGGTGGTCGTTTGTGGTCAGTTACGGGTGTGATTGGGGTGATCACGGGGTTCCTGATCCTATCCTTCTACTCCGTTGTTGGCGGCTGGACGATCGCGTATCTGGTGAAGAGTATCGCTGGCACCATTGAATCTGCGCAGCCTGAGCTTCTGGAAGCCCAGTTTGGCGGATTGGTCTCTGCTGTATGGGAGCCAATCTTCTATCACGGTGTGTTCATGGTGTTGACCATGGGGATTGTGATCGCAGGTGTGGCCCAGGGTATTGAGCGTTCCGTTAAAGTCCTGATGCCATTGCTGTTCATCCTCCTGATGGTTCTGGTGGTGCGCAGTGTGACCCTGCCAGGTGCCTGGGAAGGTATTGAGTTCTTCCTCGTCCCTGACTGGTCGCAGGTGAATGGCGAGATGCTGCGTGCAGCTCTTGGTCAGGCGTTCTTCAGTCTGTCGCTGGGTATGGGCGCGATGATCACCTATGGTTCCTATCTGGATAAGGATGCAGACATTCCGAATGCGTCTTGCTGGGTGGTGTTCTTAGCAGCGCTGGTTGGTGTGCTGGGCGGCCTGCTGGTTCTGCCAGCTGTGTTTGCTTTCGGCATGGATCCAGGTGCAGGTCCGGGCCTCACCTTCATCACTCTGCCAGCTGTGTTTGGCGAGATGATTGGTGGTTATCTGTTTCAGATCATCTTCTTCGCTATGTTGCTGATTGCAGCGTTGACCTCTTCCATCTCTTTGTTGGCTATTCCGGTGGCTTACTTTGCAGAGGAATACGGCATTGAGCGCAAGTGGTCTGCTATTGTGGTGGGCATTGTGATCTTCCTGATCGGCGTGCCATGTTCACTGGCTCTGGGTGTCTGGGGCGAGTACAAGCTGTTCGGCATGAACTTCTTCGACCTGATGGTCTATGCGGTTGACAACTACACCCTGCCAATCGGTGGTATTCTGACCTCGCTGTTTGCTGGTTGGGTTGTGCTTGAGAAGATGGGCAAAGAGTTGAGCAACGACGGATCTTTGACCTTCAAGTGGATGGGCGCCTTCACATGGATCATGCGGATCGTCGCTCCGCTGGCGGTTGTCTGGGTGATGCTTGGTGGATGGCTGAACTACTTTGTTGTATTAGTTTGGTTGAATTTTTTGACCTTGGCCACGCGGTTTATGGCTCCGTTGGCCGGTGCCTGGGAGATACTGAACGGGCTGCTGGGTAGCTGATACAGCTGACAATCTGAGAATAAAAAACACCCCGATCAGAAATGGTCGGGGTGTTTTTGTGAGAATCTATAGCCAGAGATCAATGCTCGTCTTTCTTATGATGCTCTCTGGTGTGCTCTTTATGGTCATGCATTTTTGCATGGTGGTGGCCGTCGTCCGAATGACTTTTCCCAGGGCGATGCTTGTGTGGGTGTTTGTGGCCCTCCGGATCTCCACCATGTTGGGTTTCCGGATGGCTTTTCTGGCCGCGCTCATACTCTTGTCGATCTTTATCATGCTTGTGCTCATGATCGTCGTCATAGCGCCGCGCCATTTTTTCCTTGGTATGGGCCGATGTATTCTGCTGTTTTTCTGTCATCATTTCCCCGCAAGACTATTTCATAGATGGTTCTAGCATACTCGTGTTTTCTAGCCTGAATGCTATGTGATGGCAGTTATTGAAAGTTGATAGACGGCCCTAAATATCGACTAAAATGCTGGGATTGTGCAAAAAAAAGGGCTGCGCGTGGCAACCCTTTTCGATGTTGATTTGGTTCCTGATTTATCCGTTCTTTGGAGCGGTGAAGACTTTGACTTCTGGCAATTCGCCTTCGAACTTCTCAAAGTCTGCGATGACTGTGTGACCGCAGTTGCCCTGTGCCAGCTTGGATGTGCCAAGGTCTGGAGTGAGAATATTTACATCGCCATAAGCACAGAGGCTGCCGACTTTGCCGTCAAGACTGCCGTGCTACGTGCTGGGGCGTACGCAGCACTCCTTAATTGGCGATGCTTTTGAGTGCTTTGCGTTGGAAGTCAGTTTAGGTAGCGGGAGCCGAACCTGTTCAGTGCGTCTCTTAAGGTTTCCTGTTCATCCAGATGCCGGTTGGCTTCTACTTCGTGGTGATCCAGTTGAGGGCTCTCTTCCGTCATACGAAGGTGATCGCCGGAGTTTTCCTGAAGTTCTTCCAGAATATGGTCAAAGACCTGTACGCGCTCTTTGAGAGAATGTTGGCCACTGTGTTCCAGAAAACCTTTCAGTTTGGCCAGCTCTGCCAGCAAAATCGTGTTGTCTGCGATTTCTGAATGATAGGTGCTCATAATCCCTTCAAGCGCATTTACATCTTCACCAGTGTTTGGGTTCTCTAAGCTCATTACAGGTCTCCTCGTTCTGGGGGAGCATGCGGTCGTGCCTATGGCGATATGTAATTAGCATATAGCCATAAAATGAGGTATTGAGCGTTGTCCGTTGGAGTTGAGGTAAGTCGATGCCTAAACCCTGCCCGAAAGTTCTATGAGAATTTTAACGGCTTCATCAGGGGCCAACTTGCTGATGGGTTTCTCATTCCTTAACCATCTACTGAGTTCTACAAGTCCAGATATTCACGCAGTCGCCAGGCTCTCGTCATTCCTCACAAGTGTTTTAACGCAAATACCGTGAGGAGTTTGGTATGAAAAAAATAATAGGAGCCGATGAGCTGGATGCTGCAACTCTGGAGTTTGGACTTCTGGTGGGGCTGCTTCTTCCCGAGGGGAAAGACCCTGTAGAATACAAACTCAACAAAGACTGGTTGAAAGACCCAATCGCTCAATTGCGTAAGCAGCTACAAACCGTCAGCAAAGATCTCAACGGTTGCCTAAAAGATGCATTGCAGGCCATGAAGAAAGGCAGCAGTGATAAGGCTGAAAATGCTGCTGAGGAATTCAGTAAATGGAATCCGCTTCTTTTTCCAGCTATCGGTTTTGGTGGCCATGTTGGAGATCTGGGTGAAGTGCCTGCAATCGACTGGCTCTTGCTGATCGCGAATGGCGGTGATGTGCCTGAGACCATTGAGAACTGGGTCCAAAAAGTTGCCGGCGATCGCGAAACTCTAAAAGCATGGGGAGCCGCACTGGTTGGCCTCGCAACAGGTCGCCTGGACCACCCAACCGGAATGGGAACTCCCGACACCCCCTACCTCTTCGCCATCATGGATGTGGGATCCATGGGAACCTTGTATCTGTCACTGGCAGCAAGGAATGAAGAGGGTGGTTCTGTCGTGCTCGTCCCTGGGCTATCGTTTGACAGCGATCCGATTGATCTGGATGAGGAGGGGTGAGCTCATTTCAGAAAAGCAAAAAGCCTCTCGAGTGAGGCTCTGAAATTCTCTTGATAAATCAAGAAGAAGAGTGGTGCCGGCAGCAGGGATCGAACCGGCGCCCCCCTGATCGCAAGTTGCAATTTGCAACTCACGTCCACTTACACTCTACTACGATTCAGTACTATGATTCAATGAGTTGTAGAAAATTATTTGCTCCTGCCTACCTTGCATTTCGCTGCGAAACTCGTACATTTGCTTACAATATGCTGACAAGAAACGGTAGGCATAGCGCAAGCGATCTGTAAGGGGATGAGGCCGTGTTTTGCACAGGGCCATTAGAGAAGCCCAAAAGGTCGTCACAAGCTGTCAGGCCGTCAGAAACAGCAGCATTCGGGGAATACTTTTAACTTCTATTTTCGCATGTGGGGCGGCTCTTGTCATGGGCCGTCAGCGGGAGAGTTTTGTCTGATGCCCAATGTCACGAAACGGACGGTCGATGCAGCCAAGCCAACAGCGAAGAAGTACTTCGTCTGGGACGGTAAGCTCTCAGGATTTGGGCTGCAGGTGGCGCCAACCGGGCGTAAAACCTTCATTGTCCAATATCGCACACTAGAAGGGCGCTCCCGCCGTCTGACACTCGGGAAATACGGAGAGCTGACACCAGATCAGGCACGAGGACTGGCAGTCGATGTTCTGGCCAAGGTGCGGAATGGGGAAGACCCAACCGTTAACCGCAAGATCATCCGCAATGCACCGACGGTTGACGATTTACTGGATATGTATCTGAGCGAACATGTTGAGGTGCACAACAAACCAAAGTCGGCTGTTGAGATACGGCGCATTCTTGAACGGTGTGTGCGTAAGCCTCTAGGCAAAGCGAAACTGGCTTCAGTTACACGGCAGGATATCTCCAAACTACATCGCTCCATGCGCAGAACTCCGCGACAAGCAAACCATGTGCTGGCAATCATCTCCAAAGCGTTCAATCTGGCTGAAATATGGGGCTTGAGGCCTGAGCACAGCAATCCGGTGCGATTGGTGAAGCGTTACAAGGAGAATGAGCGCGACCGGTTCTTATCTGGTGATGAGTTACAGCGCTTGGGTAAGACGCTGGAGCTTGCAGAGAAAGAGGGGCTTCCATGGATCATCAAGGCTAGCCCAGAGAACCGCAAGCACTTGCGCCACGATATTGAAAAGCGCCGGACACCTGTGAACCCCATGGCGCTTTATTGTCTCAAATTGCTGCTCTATACGGGGGCTCGGCTAATGGAGATCGCTTCTCTTGAATGGAAGCATGTAGACTTTGAAGAAGGGGCTATTGCCTTGCCTTCAAAAAAAGGGGATGGCCGCAAGCCTCATCCGATCAGTGGGAATGTGCTCGACATCCTCTCCGATATACCGCGCTTGGATGGCTCGCCTTATGTGCTTGCCCGCATCAATGATCCCACTCGGCATATTACCAAGGAGCTGGTGGAGAACGCATGGCAACGCGTGCGCCATCATGCCGACATCCCAGATGTGCGCATCCACGATCTGCGCCATACGGTTGGCACCTTCGCCGCGCAATCGGGAAGCAACGCTTTCCTCATCAGCCACCTTCTACGCCATCGCAACGTGACCATCACCAACCGCTATGTGAACCACGATGCACATCCTATACGGGTGTTGTCAGAGACGGTTGGGGAGAGGATTGAGGCGGGGTTGAAAGGAGGGGGGTAAGAACTGACAGCATGAATGTGGAGGTATTGGCTTGAATATTCGCGAACACCGTATGTCGTAGTGTGACCAATTGCGGTCATTCGCACTACCTTTAAACATCCTGAGTTTGGACTTGCCTTCAACTTCAAGTGTTGTCCATCTGACTGACTGATGAAGGCAGCAGATACCTCATTATAAAGGTACACGTATAGTCTCGCGGACTAAGCGGGCTTTCGATGCAGCGCGAAAATTCCGGCAACCGAAAGGTAGCTATTATTGCCTAAGACCACTAGCTGCCACTCGGAAACTTCAATAAGGCGGCGGTAAAGCTGCGGCAATCGCCTATACCCTAATCGAAACCGCCAAGCTCAACAGCGCAGATCCCCAAGCCAGACTCCCGTGGGTATTGACACAAATCGCAGATCACAAGATCACCCGCCTCAACGACCTCATGCCGTGGTGTTACGCTGAGAAAGCAGCGTAACAGGGGCAGCCTACGCTTTCCAGGCCGGCCTCACCG
The DNA here is from genome assembly GCF_001623165.1 of Pseudovibrio sp. WM33. NCBI lineage: Bacteria > Pseudomonadati > Pseudomonadota > Alphaproteobacteria > Hyphomicrobiales > Stappiaceae > Pseudovibrio > Pseudovibrio sp. WM33. Next base: position 30,676 of record NZ_LMCK01000090.1, on the reverse strand, counting down.
AATGCTCACCATGAAATGGGGGTTAGGGCGGAAGATCCCTGCAGTTGGTGAAGACCTCGTTTACATGATTTAGCGTTGGAATGATTGCTGCAACTATTAGGAAGATTGAACTGATAGACACAATTTGAGCTAATCACCCATTTTAATATGAGTGCAAAACTCATATTAAAATGGGTGCGCCCTGTGTAAGTCGCATAATATCTGGGTTATCCGGAAATATGATGAATTAACACAGACGGTGACCATGCCTGATCCCATCATGAAAAGAGATGAAGATCGAGGACCTGCTGAAGCAAGAAAATTATACTCGTTTCGGTTGGTAGAAAGTAAGCAGGATATCCCTGCTGTTATAGAACTAGCGCGGTGCGCGCATGAAGAAAGTCGCCTTGGCTATATTCCGTTTTCAGAAGCGAAGACGCAGAAGATCGCAGAAAATGCGATCAAGGATCCCACAAGACATGCAGTGATGTTGGCACTAAAAGCCGAGCAGCCGGTTGGCCTGCTCTTTTGCAGTGTGGGTGAGTATCATATCGGTGAGGGGATCCTTCTCGCCACCATTCACAACATCAATGTGCTCAAAGAAGTACGTGCTTCCCTCAGTGGTGGTCGTGCAGCGCTCGGCCTTCTGAGTGGTGCAAAGCAGTGGGCAAATGCTCGGAACGCACGTGAGCTCCTTCTGCATGCGACATCAGATGTAGAGCTGCCACGATTACACAAATTAGCAAAAAGAGCTGGGTTTGGTTTGATCGGAGGGAGCTATGCAAGGCTTCTTTGAGCATCTGAAATCAAGAAAAAAGAGAGCATTCGTAACAAGCGAGTGGAGAGACAATGAGCAATCTAAAGAGCAAATTTTTGAACGCTATCGAGTGGTGCTCAAACAACAGTTTCAAATCGTGGGTTGGCTTGCTGATCTGCATGACCGTAGCACTAGCGCCTTCACAATTGATATCTGATCTGTATTGGAGTGCGATCTATAAGATCATCGTCGGTTACGTGTTGTTGATGCCTGTTTATATTGTTGTTTTTGTTGGCTTTTATAAAAGTATTACAAGGAAGTAACTTCAATGGCTGAGTATACGCCCACTCGAAATGGGTTCAAGGTGACATCTAATAGCTTTATTGGATTTACTAGCAATGATGTTAAGCTGGAAGTCTCAAAATCCAAGCTTATTAGTGCTGTTCAAGATGTCGCGGCTGATCAGGCTCCTGACCAGGATGTAAAGCAGTTCGCTGCTAATTATGGAACAGGCCTTGGTAGCATCAACTTCGAAGTCTCACACAATCCTAAGACAGAGGTTGTTACAGTAAAGGGCGGCGGTTCTGCCTTCGGTGGCGGAGGCGACTTTAAGGTCGTCTGGGACAGTCAAAAAAGAGAAGTAATCAGCGCAGAAGGCTTTGGTGGGGCGAAGATTGCTGGTGCCGTGAAAGGTGGCGCATTCGGCGTCGTTGTTGGATTAGACACCTCACTGCGCCTGGGGTTGGTGATTGATGCTGACTCACTCGACTTAATTGCAAAAGGCGTAGTCGATATTGAAGCCCTGATCGTCGACTTCAAATACGAGAATGAGTATCGCTTAGAACTGTTTGAGTTTGATGACAAATGCTTTGCTGCAGGAACACTAATCTCTCTTCCAGATGGTTCATCGCAACCAATCGAGCTCCTTTCTGAAGCCAGTGAAGTGTCGAGCTATAAAGGTAGTTTTGAACTTGGTCGTAGCTCCTTGGAGGCGGGCACGGTTGTTAAGCTATACCAAAACGTCACCCAAGAGTTCTTGCGTCTGAGTTTTGCCGATGGCCGTGAACCTTTGATTGTAACACCTGGCCATGCGTTCCTGGACGAAACAGGTGGCTTTACCAAGATTGGTGAGCTTGTTGATGATGGCAACGGCTCAGCTCGTGTGATTGATCAAAGTGGAAGTGTCGTTGAAGTTACTTCTGAGTTATTGCGCTTTGATGCTGACACCGCTGATCTGTTCGAACGCAGTTCTAAGCGCACCATTTATGCCGATGGACAATGTGTTTTAGATGAAGAAGTGCCAGAAGGCTGGAAAACCTACAACTTCGAGGTTGAAGGTTTGCATACTTATATTGCTGGCGGAGTGCGTGTTCACAACCAATCTGGCTTCCTTGGGCAAGTTGGAAACACGATCGATGAAAAATTCTTTGATCAGCTCGGCACGCTAGGTGACGGCATCGGTGATATTGTCACTAGTCCGTTCCATGTTGCAGGTGAGATCCTGGATGGAGCTACGCGAGCTGTCAGCGCTATCGGGACTGGGATCAGTAAAGGTATCGGTCGCTTCGGCGAGGGTGACATTTTTGGTGGCATTGCAGAAATTGGCAAAGGGATCGGCAACGCTTTCAGAGAAATTGGAAGGACAGCTGCTGAGGTTGTAAGCGAGATCGGCAGCTCCTTCATGGAGGGCATCAGCAAGGTTGGTCAGGGGATCAGTGACTTCGTTGGTTCCATCTTTGGTGACAATGACACTAACGATGGAAAGGGAGATGATAACAGCAAACCGGTGATCATTGATCTGGACGGAGACGGCATTGAAGTCAGTGACAGCGCTGAAGTGAATTTTGACATGGATGGCGATGGCTATCTGGAGCAAACAGCTTGGGCAGATGTGGATGATGGGTTCCTGGTACTTGATTTGAATGCGGATGGCACCCGCGGTGCCGGTGATGGCAAAATTGATCAGACCAACGAACTTGTGCTGAGTAAGTGGCTTGATTGGGATGGTGCCACAGACCTTCAGGCCCTCGCTACTTTCGATGAATGGGAAAGTCGAGGCGGGAATAATGATGGCGTGCTTGATGCTCAAGATGAAGTATGGAGTGAGTTGCATGTCTGGCAGGATTTGAACCAGAACGGTATTACTGATGCAGGTGAACTTAAGTCTCTTGAACAGCTTGGTATCACTCAGATCAATCTCAAATATGATGATGGGACAGATTATGCTGATTTGAGCAATGACGTCACCATTGAAGACAACTCAGTCCTCGGGCTAGCCTCTTACACGCGCGACGGCGAAGTGATTGAGGGCGGTGTTGGCGATATGTCACTATCCTACACTGCAGAGGGGTGGCGTCGGGTTGCAACCGTAACTGGTTACCGTATTGAGTTTGAAAACAATGAGAACTACGAATACAGGGTTTTGGCTGGTTCCGGCTCGTCAGATGTAAACCTTATGGCAGATGCACTGGGTGGAGCTACCGGCGATGAGCGCAGCAACCGCCTGGATGCCTCTGGCTATGATACCGCGGTTCAGATCTCTGGTCTTGGTGGAGATGACGTTTTGACTGGCGGTAATCAGGATGACCTGATCTCCGGTGGTAGCGGAGCAGATGAGCTTCGGGGAGGTGATGGGGCTGATACCCTCTTCTTTGATGAGCATGATACTGTCGTACTTGGTGGAAATGGATTTGATACTGCCAATTATACAGGTGAAGTTGCACTCACATTTGACTTGAAAAGTCATGGAGTTGAAGCACTCCATGCTGGCAAGGGTGATGATACTATCACCGCTTCAGGAGCAACTGAGACAGTCGCTATTTTTGGCAATGATGGCAATGACACAGTCAGTGGTGGTGCTGGCGATGACATCTTGTCCGGTGGCATTGGCAATGACACTTTGCGTGGCCATGGTGGTGATGACTCCCTTCAAGGAGGCGAAGGCTCTGATACACTCTATGGTGGTGAGGGAGAAGACGCTCTCTTTGGCTCGTCTGGAAATGATGAGCTGCATGGAGATGGCGATAATGATGAGCTAAGCGGAGGGACTGGTTCTGATAAGCTATATGGCGGCTCAGGAGACGATACCTACTTCTTCAGCCGCGGCGACGGCCAAGATGTTGTCGAAGATACTTCAGGCGCAGCAGATTCAATATCCTTTGGCTTTAACATCGATCTTGAAGATCTCAGCCTTGTCCAAGACGGCAATGATCTGGTGATCTATGTGTTGCCGCAAGACAATCATGCGATCCCACTGACCGATGTCACTGATACCATTCGCATTAAGAACTGGAGAGACACAAACAAGGCGGTTGAAGCGCTGACCTTTGCCTCTGGACTAACGTTCTCGCTGACAGACCTGAAAGGTAACCTCCTGCAGGCAACGGGCACACAGACAGTCTCAGGTTCTTCACTGCGCGACTGGATTGAAGGTCATGCTGGAAATGACACCTTGCGTGGTGGCAATGGCAACGACGTTCTACAGGGCCGTGATGGCAATGACACACTGGAAGGTGGAGATGGCATCGATACGCTTGTTGGCGGTAAAGGCGACGACACGCTTAAAGGCGGTGACAGCACAGACGTGCTGACAGGTGGAGAAGGTTCTGACCGCCTTGAAGGTGGCGCAGGCAACGATGTTTACACCTATCAGCGCGGTGATGGCAAAGACACTATCTCTGAAAGCTCTGGTGACAAGGATATGCTGTTCCTGTCAGATGTTAGCCAGAATGATGTTGTATTGCGTACTGATGGAGCAGACCTTCTAGTCTACGTGAAAGACGAAAACCAAGCTGATGCTCCGTTAGATCAGCTTTCAGATGTTGTTCGGATCAAAGGCTGGCAGAACGATAACACCCGTATTGAAACTTTGCAGTTTGCTGATGGCTCTCGCATTGAACTAACTTCGCCTGGTGAAACCGTAAAGTCTAACAGTACCGTGAAATCGATCCTCAACTCAGCGGTTTCAGATCCGAATGGATTGTTTCGTTTAATTGAGAAAGTAAGTGAACAGTTCGAAGGTAAGGCTTCAATAATCAGGGCGTTGGAGAAGTCAAACTTCGCAGGTCAAGTCACACTGCAAAAAGCAGAGTTCATTTACATGCATGGGCTGAACTTTGAGGAGTTTATTGGTGAGTCTCCGGTAGGCGAAGAGCCCTTCTGGGAAATCAAAGAATCTTCCGATAGTTATCGAGATGAGCTCATCGAAATTCGTGAAACACTTTATGATATGGGTGCTTGGGGGTATTTTGAAGAAAATCTACTTGACCCAATCGCGTTCGTTTTGAGCAATCCTTTCCATCGAGATGCTGAGTTTGAAACATTTGAGGAACTCAGGGAGCTCTATGGATGGCCGGAACAGTTCCCATCTAACCTTCCGAGCAACTCGTCAATCGTTACAGATGCCTTGGATAAGCTTCAAGTGGCAGAGGACTATCAAAATTACCTCGAACACAGAGAGGCGATTGATAAACTAATTACTGAAATTCCAACAAGTGAACTTGCTCAAAAATGGTCTGATGTCATTAGTGAAGCAAACGAGCTCGGGCTAAATGCATCCTATGATATGCAAGGAAGCGCTGAAGGCGAGGAGTTTTACACTGCTGATGGTGATGATGCCATAGATGCAAAAGCCGACGATGACTTACTGAAAGCCTATGGTGGCAATGACACACTGAATGGTGGGGCTGGCGATGACTTTCTGAGTGGAGGGTCCGGAAATGACACATTTGTCTTTAGCGGCTCGTCCTTTGGGAAGGATGTAATCACCGACTTTGAAGCAGGTGAAGGATCAGAAGACATAATCAAGTTTGATGTTGATGTGTTTGCAGATCTAGATGCAGTGCTCGCCGCAGCGACTCAAAATGGACGAAACACAGAAATTGAGTTGGATGAAGAGAATGTCATCACCTTACAAAATGTGTTGAAGTCTGATCTTCATGTGGATGATTTCCAGTTTGCTTAGTATCTGTACTTCCCTGACAACTGGCTCCACAAGCCAATGAATGCTTGGTTGTCAGGGGAACTATGAGTGAGTGCAAAGAAAAACCAAACTTAGAGTAAAGCTGCCGAGAGGCAGCTTTTTTGTCTAAGGTCTCGCCAATATCGGTAGGGATTAAAGAGCATGAACGTTCTCAAGTTTGTAAGCGCTTGTCCTCATCACTCCAACGCCGTCCTTGGCTTTCTGTCATCATCATTATCCATGCAGTTAAAACTACACGCATGATAGACCAGCAAAGCGAGTATCGGCAGGTCGGGTTCAACAAGCGCTTACCAAGTCATTGTGCCACGCCAGTTTGCAGAATCTATCCATCATCTGAGCAGGTTTTCAGCATTTTGCTCAGGTGAGCTTAAGGCGCATGCTGTCGGGAATGAAACTGCTGCGGAAGAGTTGCTGAAAAAACTGCAAAATGGCTTGTAATCAGAGGAGGTAAGAGCACAAAGCACTGTCTATCTAACCTGCAAATGGTCAGTTGAGCAATTCTTGTTCGTGAACATGTTTATTTTAGAAGCCTTCGGCTGGGGATGTCTCAACCTCAGCTAGAACTGCTCGAATGGCCGGTAATGGTATGGACCGCCTGCTCCCCTAAGGCGCAGGCTCTATAGTGATCCTGTTCTCATGAAACCGGAGCAGTCCCATGACCACAGAACTTCTTTCCGTCGGCATCGACATTGGCAAAGATACATTACACATCGTTGGGTTCAATGACGATGGTAGCTACGCTTTTCGGAAAAAGATCAGGCGTCTGTCCCTCGTGGCTACGTTCGAGAAGTTGCCGCGCTGTATTGTGGGCATGGAAGCGTGCATGAGTGCGCATTTTGTTAGCCGAACATTGCGCAAACTGGGGTTCGATCCCCGTATCATCGCCGCCAAATACACCAAGCCTTTCGTCAAAGGTCAGAAGAACGATTACAACGGCGCTGAGGCTATT